>NZ_CP044232.1:3041800-3345980 GCF_008727775.1 Microbacterium lushaniae | reverse complement strand
CCCGACGCCCCGCGAGACTACGCCACCGCGCTCACGCAGGAGTCGTGGCGCTACGCGCCGCTGTTCCACGCGATGCTCGACGCGGGCGTGTCGCTGCCGCCGAGCGTCTACGAGGCGTGGTTCCTCACCGCTGCGCACGACGATGACGCCGTGAGCCGGGTGATCGAGGCCCTCCCCGCCGCCGCGCGGGCCGCCGCATCCGCCGTCGCGCCGTGACCGATCCCGGCCGCGCGGCCGCGAGTGTGCATCACCCCGGCGAGAGTGCATCGAGTTTCGTGCACTCTCGCCGGGGTGATGCACTTTCGGCGGAGGATGGTCCGCGCGTCGTCGTGCTGGCCGGCGGCGTCGGCGGCGCGAAGTTCACGCTCGGCGTGCGCGCGGCCCTGGGTCGCCGAGGGGCGCCGGAGGCCACCGTCGTGGTCAACACCGGAGACGACCTGTGGCTCTCGGGCGTGCGGCTGCAGCCCGATGTCGACTCGATCACGTACGCCCTCGCGGGCGTGAACGACACCCACCGCGGCTGGGGGAGGGCCGACGACACCGAGCGGGTCAACGCCGAGCTGCAGGAGTGGGGCGCGGGCTGGCCGTGGTTCACGCTCGGCGACCTCGATCTCGGCACGCACCTGGCACGCACCGGATGGCTGCGCGACGGCCTCACCCCCACCCAGGTGCTCGAGCGGATGTCGCGGCGCTGGAACCTGGGCGCGCGCCTGCTGCCCATGACCGACGCCGAGGCCGACACGATCGTCACGGTGCGGGACGCCGACGGCGCCGAGCGCGACCTGCACTTCCAGGAGTGGTGGACGCGCCATCGCGCCGCACTCACGCCGGTGCGCTTCGACAACCCCGGCATCGCGGCCGCGTCCCCTGCCCCCGGAGTGGTCGAGGCCATCGCCGCCGCCGACGTCGTGCTCGTGGCGCCGTCGAACCCGGTCGTCTCGATCGGGCCGATCCTGGCCGTGCCGGGGATGCGCGAGGCGCTGGCGGCCGCATCCGCCGTCGTCGGTGTCTCGCCCATCATCGGCGGCCGGGTCGTTCGCGGCATGGCCGACGTGTGCCTCACGGCGATCGGCGTCGAGACCTCCGCGGCCGCCGTCGCCGCGCACTACGGCGCGCGAAGCTCGGGCGGGCTGCTCGACGCGTGGCTGATCGCCGAGGAGGACGCCGCTGCCGCGCCGGACGTGGATGCCGCGGGCATACGGTCGGTGGTGGCGCCGCTGTGGATGACCGACGTGGACGCCTCGGCCGCGATCGTCGACGCCGCACTCGCTGCCGCGTCCTGACGCCCTGCGCGCAGCCCGACGGGGGCGGGGCGGCCCTCCCGCCCGCTACGCGACCGGTGCGGCGCTCAGCAGGGCGGCGGTGCGGGGTCCGAGCCCCAGGGCCTCCGCGGCCGCCAGCTGTGCGGGAGTGTCCACGTCGCGGCGCAGGGTCGAGTCCTCCGGCACGTCGAGGTCGGTGCATCCGAGCAGCCGGTGGCGGGCGGCGGAGTCCTCGCCGAACGCCGTCGTCCACACCGCTCCCGGGCGGGCGGTGACGAGCGTCGACCCGGTGCCCTCGGCATCGGGAACGAGCCCGCGCTCCACCGACCCGGCGGCGCCCAGCGCCGCGTCGAGGTCGACGGAGCGCAGCGCCGGCAGGTCGCCGAGGAGAGCGGCGCGGGGTGCGCCCTGGCCCGCCGCCTGCGCGCCGAGGGCGATCGCGGCGTCCAGGCCCGCCGCATCCACCTCGCGTACGATCTCCACCCGCGGCGTCCCCGTCGCCGCCCGGATCAGCTCCTGATCGTCTGTCACGACGACGACGCGCGCGACGCGGGTCGCGCCTGCCGCCGCGGCGATGGTGTCGAGCGCGATCGCGCGAGCGAGGGCAGCGCGGTCGACCGCCGCATCGGCGAGCCGCGTCTTTCCGACCGTCGCGGGCTTGACCGGGACGATCACGACCCACCCGTCCGCGCCGTACTCCGGCTCATTCGCGCTCGTAACCGGTTCCAGCGGCGGGTTCGGGGTCATGCGGTTCGTCCATCCTGTCGAGGTCGGGGGTGGCGCCGCGCGGGCGCCGGAACGGGGAGGGGTCAGCTGAAGCGGGAGCGCAGGCGCGGCAGGATCTCCGCCCCGTACATGCGCAGGAACTCCGCCTGGTCCTCACCCGGGTCGTGGAAGACGAGGTGGCGGAATCCGAGCTCGATGTACCGGGCGATCCGCTCGACGTGCTCGTCGGGATCGGTGGAGACGATGAAGCGGGATGCGGCGCGCTCGATGGGCAGCGCGTCTGCCAGGCGCTGCATCTCGATGGGGTCGTGCACGCCCATCTTCTCATCGGCCGAGAGCGCGAGCGGTGCCCAGAAGCGGCACTTGTTCAGCGCCGTGTCGGCGTCGGGGTGGTACGAGACCTTCACCTCGATCATCGTGTCGATCGCGTCATCGGCGCGGCCGGCCTTGCGCAGGCCCTCGTGCAGCGCCGGCAGCAGGGTGTCGGTGTACAGCTCGGGCGCCTTGCCGCTGGTGGTGATGTACCCGCCGGCGATGCGACCGGCCAGGCGGGTTGCGGCCGGACCGGAGGCGCCGATGTAGATCGGCACCTTCTCCTCGGCCGCGGGCCTGTCGTAGATCGTGGCATCCTTCACCGAGTAGTACGTCCCCTCGAAGGTGACGCGTTCGCCGTCCCACAGCTTCTCGATGAGCGTGATCGCCTCCTTGAGGCGCTGGAAGCGCTCCGGCGGCTCGGGCCATTCCAGCCCCAGCGTCACCTCGTTGAGCGCCTCCCCCGTCCCCACGCCCAGGATGACGCGGCCGGGATACATCACGCCCAGCGTCGCGAACGCCTGCGCGATGACGCCGGGGTGATAGCGGAAGGTGGGCGTGAGCACCGAGGTGCCCATGACGATCCGCGACGTGCGCTGACCGAGCGCCCCGAGCCACGGCAGCGCGGCCGGGGCGTGCCCGCCGTCGTGCATCCAGGGCTGGAAGTGGTCGGAGAGGAAGACCGAGTCGAACCCCATCTCCTCCGCCAGCACACCGAACTCCAGCAGTTCGGCCGGCCCGAACTGCTCGCTCGAGGCCTTGTACCCGAATCGCAGCGGTACCGTCATGACTCTTCTCCCATCCCCCCGCGCACGGGGGCGTGCTCCCACTCGAACTCTGACCCGTCGGCCGCGGCGAGCCGCTCGCGGAACGCCTGCACGGTACCCGGCCACAGCAGGGTGAGACGCCCCGAGCGGGCGTCGACGTACCAGTTGCGGCATCCGCCGGTGATCCACGGCGTGGATGCGGCGGCCTCGACGATCTCGCGGGTGTAGGCCTCCTCGGCCTCCGGGCGCGTGCGCAGGACGGCGCCGGGCCGGCGATCGCGCAGGGCCAGGGCGCGCACGGCGTACGCGGCCTGCTCCTCCACCATGAGCACCGAGGAGTTGTGACCGAGGCTCGCGTTGGGGCCGTTCAGCACGAACATGTTCGGAAACCCCGACACGACCGTCGAGCCGAACGATGTCATGCCGCCCGACCAGTGCTCGGCGAGCGTGCGGTCGTCCTCGCCGCGCACGAGGTCGGCGTAGGGCTGCTGCGACGCGGTGAACCCGGTCGCCAGCACCAGCACGTCGGACTCCACGCGCGTTCCGTTCGCCGAGACGAGCGTCGAGCCCGCCACGGCGGCCAGCGCCGAAGGCTCCAGGGTCACCGCACCCGACGCCACGGCGGGGTAGAAGTCGTCCGAGAGCAGCACGCGCTTGCACCCGAAGGCGTAGCCGGGCGTGAGCGCGGCGCGCAGCGCCGGGTCGGCGACCTGCGATGCCAGGTGGGCCAGCGCGATCTCCCGCGCCGCGGCGGCGGCTTCGGCGTCGCCCGAGCGCGAGGCGAATCGTGCCTCCCCCTCGGCGTACAGTGCGGCTCGGAGGCGGGCCAGCTCGCCGGGGTGCTCGGAGAAGCGGCGCTGCTCGTCCTCGGTGTACGTCGACTCCCCACGGGGCACGATCCACGCCGGCGTCCGCTGGAACAGCGTGAGCGCACCGGCGACCCGCGCCAGTTGCGGCACGAGCTGCACGGCGCTGGCGCCGGTACCCACCACGGCGACCCTGCGGCCGGCGAGCTCGACGTCGTGGTCCCACCGCGCGGAGTGGAAGATCGGCCCGGGGAAGGTCTCCAGCCCCGGGATCGCGGGGACGTCGGGCTCGGTGAGACGCCCGCACGCGAGCACGAGGGTGTCGGCGATGATCGGCTCACCGCCGGTGCGGATGCGCCACACCGCGGCGTCGGCATCCCAGTCGGCTCCGAGCATGGGGGTGCGCAGCCGCATGCGGTCGCCGAGCCCCTCGGTCTCGGCGATGCGGGAGAGGTAGCGGTGGATCTCCGGGCCGGGCGCGAACGTCGCCGACCAGTGCGGGTTGGGGTGGGCGGCGAAGCCGTACAGGTGCGAGGGCACGTCGCACGCGACGCCGGGGTAGGTGTTGTCGCGCCACGTGCCGCCGACGGATGCTCCCCGCTCGAGCACGACGAAGTCGTCGCGTCCCGCGCGGCGCAGTGCCATCGCCATCCCGAGCCCGGCGAATCCGGCGCCGACGATCGCGACCGCCGTGCGCGTCGTCATCGCCCGCCCTCCTGAGGCTCGACGGGGGCCGGCCGAGGGGTGCGGTAGTCGGTGGTGCGCCGGCGGAACGGCCGGAACAGCCGCGCAGCGATGCGCGCCGCATCCGTCGCCGGCAGTTCCAGGCCCTGCTCGATGCCGGTGTCGGGGAGCACGCGGCCGTCCAGCAGCGTGCCGCCGAGGTCGTCGCCGCCGGAGCCCAGCAGCACCGCGGCCGCCTCGCGGCCGACGCGGGTCCACGGGATCTGGATGTGCGGGATGCTGCCGGACAGCAGCAGGCGCGACACCGCGACCATGGCGCGGTGCTCGTCGATCGGTGCGCGTCCGGGGACGAGGGGCGTGCCGTGGCCGGGCAGGGGGATCGGGACGAACTCCGTGAACCCGCCCGTGTGGGTCGATCGGGTCGCTGAGCCCGTCGACGCGTCCTGGATCCGCCGCAGCATCCGCAGGTGGGCGACCCGCTCGGCCGCCGTCTCGACGTGACCGTAGAACAGCACCGACGTGGAGCCGAACCCCGCGCGGTGGGCGGCGGTGATCCCCTCCGTCCACCGGTCGATGTCGAGGTCGCCCGGGGCCACGAGGGCGCGGACGCGTTCGCTGAGCACCTTGACCCCGGTGCCGGGGACGGTGTCGACGCCGGCGGCGCGGAGTGCGTGCAGGGCCCCCTCGAGTCCGAGACCGCCGCGCTCGGCGAGATCCCACACGTCCTGCGGGCGGTAGGCGTGCACGTGCAGGTCGCCGGCGGCGTCCTTGGCCGCGCGCACGATCTCGAGGTACGCCTGCGGGTCCTCTTCGTCGGGCAGCCGCCCCTGCACGCACAGCTCGGTCGCGCCCAGCTCGGCGGCGTCCGTGGCGATCTCGGCCACGTCATCCAGGCCGAACGTGCCCGCCCCGCCCCGGCCCGCGGCACGGAAGCCGGTCGAGGTGAGGTTGCGGTTGACCACGAGCGTCACGGCTTCGCCCACGGTGTACCGGCGCACGTCGTCGGCCGTCGCGGCGAGCGCGTCGAGGTCGGATCCGGTGGCGCGCAGCAGCGACTCCCACTCGGCGTCGTCGAGGGCGAGCGGATCCGCCGCCGCCCGCTCCGCCAGGCGGCGGCCGGCGCTCGGGTGCGCAGAACTCAGGAGATCCGGGGCATCCGGGGCTGTGGCGGCCAGCCGACTCGGCGTGTCTCCTGAATTCTGAACGGCGGCGGATGCGCCGGATGCGGCGGGTGAACCGGCCTCGGCGCCGGATGCGCCGGATGCGCCGGATGCGGCGGATGCGGCGGGGGCGGTGGGGTGCGCAGAACTCAGGAGATCCGGGGCATCCGGGGTCGTCGCGGCGCCTCCGTTCGGCGTGTCTCCTGAGTTTTGAACGGAGGGAAGCGGCGAGGGGCGCACATCGGCGGCCAGGCCGTCGGCGTCGGCCAAGGCGGACACGGCCGGATGCAGCGCGGGGTCGATCCACGCGTCGGCGGCGCGGACGTACTCGGGGTGGGCGGTCAGCCGTTCCCGCAGCGTGAAGCCGGCGTCGGCGGTGAAGCGGGCCAGGTCGTCGAGGTGGGGCCACGGCCGCTCGGGGTTGACGTGGTCGGCGGTCAGCGGCGACACGCCGCCCCAGTCGTCCGCTCCCGCGCGGATGAGCAGGGCGAACTCCGCCGGATCCGACAGGTTCGGCGGCACCTGGATGCGCATGCGCGGCCCGAACACGAGCCGGGTGGCGGCCACGGCGGCGACGTATTCGCGCAGGTCGGCGTCGGGTGCGCCCTGCATCGCGGTGCGGGGCTTGGCGCGGAAGTTCTGCACGATCACCTCCTGCACGTGTCCGTACCGCTCGTGCAGGTCGCGGAGGGCCACGAGCGACTCCGCCCGGTCGCGCAGGGTCTCGCCGATGCCGACGAGGATGCCGGTGGTGAACGGGATCCGCGACCGCCCGGCGTCCTCGATCACCCGCAGCCGCAGCGCCGGGTCCTTGTCGGGGGAGCCGAAGTGCACCTGCCCGGGCTCGAGGAACAGCCGCTCCGAGGTGGTCTCCAGCATCATGCCCATCGAGGGGGCCGTGGGACGGAGCATCCGCAGTTCGTCGGCGGTCATGACGCCGGGGTTCAGGTGCGCGAGCATGCCGGTCTCGGCGGTGATGAGGCGCGCGATGGCGCCGACGTACTCCAGGGTCGAGGCGTAGCCGTGCTCGTCGAGCCACGCGCGCGCTTCGGGCCAGCGGTCCTCCGGGCGGTCGCCGAGGGTGAGAAGCGCCTCCTTGCACCCCAGGGCCTGGCCCTGTCGGACGACGGCGAGCACCTGCTCGGGCGACATGAACGCCGGCTTGCGCTTCTTCAGGAGCTGTCCGGGGGTGTCCACGAACACGCAGTAGTGGCAGCGGTCGCGGCACAGCGTCGTCAGCGGCACGAACACCTTGCGCGAGTACGTCAGCACCGCCGGACGGCCGGCGTGGATCAGACCCGCGTCGCGCACCGCGGCCGCGGCATCCAGGAGCGCGTCGAGATCGTGGTCGGTCGCCGCCAGCAGCACCTCGGTGTCGTCCGCATCCAGCACCGCTCCCTGCGCGGCTCGCGCGAGCACATCGCGAACGGCTGGATGGGGCAGGCCCCGGGGTGTCACCTGCGGCACGACGCTGCCGGTGGTCATGCTTTCAGGCTATCCCGATCGGTGGGGGCCGGCTCCGTGCCACCCGGGGGTTGACCGCCGCGCCGGAGACGGATCGTTGCCGACCTGTGAGCATTCGTGCGCACGGCGGTGCGGTGCCGCTGGCAGACTGTCCGCATGGTGACGCTGCTGCTGGACTCGACGCAGCTGGAGGTCGTGCTCTCGACCGTCGAGCGTGCGCTGTCGTTCCGGCGGCGCAACATCGTCGTGCCGCGCGAGCAGATGGTGAAGGCGCAGCTGACCGATGACGCGTGGACGTGGTTGCGCGGCGTGCCCAGCCCCGGTACCTACCTGCCCTCGGCGGTCGCGATGGGGTCGTGGAAGTCGGCCTTCGGTGCGGATTTCGCCCTCATCCGCCGTCGCCGCCCCGGCGTGGTGATCGACCTGTCCGGTCACGAGGAGTTCGAACGGCTCATCCTCACCACCCGGCACGGCGTGGCACTCATGCGTGCGCTGCGGCTGGATGTCGCCGACGAGCCCGAAGACGTCGCCGTGCTGGCGACCTCGACGGCGCCGAAGGTGCGACGCCGTCGGCCCGTCGTGGCACCCGGCGTCGGCTGAGCGTATTCAAGCGGATCGACGCTCTGCAACGCCAGCCTTTGCGTCGGTCGCGGCCGATCGGGTCGAATGGGAAGACGACACCGATGGAGCGTGCCCATGACGACGGTCGAACCGCGACCCGCCCCCACCCGTGCCGCGCGAAAGGGCGCGCACGTCAACAGTGACTTCACCGAACTCGCCAAGACGATTCAGGCCAGCGGCCTCATGCGTCGCCGTTACGGCTACTACTGGGCCAAGCTGATCGGCCTGCCCGTCCTCGTCATCGCGATCCTGGTGGCCTTCGTGATGATCGGCGACACGTGGTGGCAGCTGATCACCGCGGCCGTGCTCGGGGTCGTCTTCACCCAGGTGGCCTTCCTCGGGCACGATGCGGCGCACCGCCAGATCTTCGTGTCCGGCAAGTGGAACGACTGGACGAGTCTCATCATCGGCGACCTGTTCATCGGGATGAGCTACGGATGGTGGCGGCACAAGCACACGCGCCACCACGCCAACCCGAACAAGGAGGGCGCAGACCCCGACATCGACCTCCCCGTCGTCAAGGTCACCCGCGAACGCCTCCGGGACCGCAACCGGCTGGTTCGATGGCTGGGAAGCCACCAGGGGGCGTTCTTCTTCCCGATCCTCCCGTTGGAGGGGATCGCGCTGCACGTCGCGAGCGTGCAGCGCGTGCTCGCCCGGGAGCCGGTCGCGCACCGCTGGGTGGAGATCGTCTTCCTCAGCATCCGCCTCATCGGTTACGGGGTGCTCGTCTTCGTCGTGCTGTCACCGGGGATCGCCTTCGCCTTCCTCGCCGTGCAGCTCGGGGTGTTCGGCTTCTACATGGGCGCCTCGTTCGCGCCCAATCACAAGGGCATGCCGATGGTGCCCAAGGACGCCAAGCTGGGCTTCCTGGAGCGCCAGGTGCTCACGAGCCGCAACATCCGCGGCAGCCGTTTCATCGACATCGCGATGGGCGGTCTGAACTACCAGATCGAGCATCATCTGTTCCCCTCGATGCCGCGCCCCCACCTGCGCAAGGCTGCGCGCATCGTGTCGGAGTACTGCCGCTCGCGGAACCTGCCCTATACCGAAACCGGTCTGATCGAGTCGTACGCGATCGTGATCAAGTACATCAACCGGGTGGGTCTCAGCGAACGCGATCCCTTCGACTGCCCGCTGGTCGCCCAGCGCAGAGCCCTCTGACGAGCGCGCCTGGGGCCGGCGTCAGTTGACGTCGCGCCGCCAGCTGGTGAACTGGCCCACGACGACGAACACCAGTGCGTAGGCGAGCAGGACCAGGCCGCCGCCCCACCACGCGAGCGGCTCGGTCGCGGTCGGCATGCCGAGCGAGAACGCGCTCGCCCCCACGAGGGCGTCGCCGGCGGCCCCCGGCAGCACGCTCACCACGGGTCCGAGGCCCTCGATGAAGCCGCCGGCCAGGCGCACGAGCGGCTCGATGAACTGCGTGAAGGCCAGCACGATGACGATCGCGACCACCTGGTTGCGCACGACCGACCCCACGCCGATGCCGATGAGGGTCCACAGCACGAAGGCCAGCAGCATCCGCCCGGCCAGGGCCCACGTGTCCGATGACGCCAGTCCGGTCTCCAGGCCCGAAGCGGCGAGGATCACGGCGCCGGGGCCGACGGTGGCGACGAGCCCCAGCACGCCGAACAGCAGCCCCATGACCACGCCGATGACGACCTTCGCGGCCAGAGCCACACCCCGACGGGGGACGGCGAGGAAGGTGGGGGTGAGCGTCTTGTGCCGGAATTCGGTGGTCACCATGAGCGTGCCCACCAGCAGCGGGAAGACGTACCCGAACGAGGTCGCGGTGCTGTAGATGACCGAGGGGAGGGCATCCGGCGGCACCAGCGGGGTCTCGGTCCCGCCCAGCGCCCCGGTGGCGAGGGACGTGAGCAGCAGTCCGAAGCCGGCCGCCGTCAGCCCCACGTAGATGATCAGGACGAGACCGAGGATCCACCAGATCGCGGTCGTGAACTGCTTCGTGAGCTCGGATCGGCTCGCGGTGACGAGGCTCATCGCCGTCCCCCCTCGTGGTCCTGGCGTTCACGATCGGCGAGCTCGTCGTCGTCGCGGGCGGGGAGGACGATGTCGATGACGCCGGTGGACGCGACGGCGAAGGATGCGGTGGCCCCGGAGGCCTCGTCGGCATGGCCGCGTTCCGGCTCCGGGTCGGGCTGCGGCCCCGGCTCCGGCGTCGGCTCGGCGCCGGGCAGCTCCGCCGCCTCGGGCTCCGGCCCCACGGCGTCGGCCGCCGGCTGCGACTCGGGTCCGTCCCCGCCCTGAGGCTCCGGCTCGGTCTCGCCCGCCGCATCCGCGGGCACAGGGGCGGCCCCGCCGGCGCTGACGTGCACGCGCTCGCCGCTCACGAGCTCCAGGAACACGTCCTCGAGGGTCGCACCGCGGCGCTGCAGGCTCGACAGCGCGATCCCGGCCGCGTGCGCCACGGCTCCCACTTCGGCCGGCTCGGCGGTGCGCACGGTCAGGCCGTTGCGAAGCACCTCGAACGAGTGCCCGGCCGCCGTGAGGGCCGCCTCCAGTGCGGCCCTGTCGGCCGCGTCGACCACGGTGGCCTGATCGGATGCCTCGGCGAGGTCTTCGATGCCGCCCTGGAACACCAGGCGTCCCTTCGCGATGATCAGCAGCGCGTCCACGGTCTGCTGCACCTCGCCCAGCATGTGGGAGGAGACCAGCACGGTGCGTCCCTCTGCGGCGAGGGCGCGGAGCAGCCCGCGCATCCACCGGATGCCCTGCGGGTCCAGGCCGTTCGACGGCTCGTCCAGGACCAGCACGCCGGGGTCGCCGAGGAGGGCGTACGCGAGGCCCAGGCGCTGACGCATACCCAGGGAGAATCCGCCGACCTTTCGGCCTGCGGCATCCGCCAGGCCGACCAGGCCGAGCACCTCGTCGACGCGGCCGCGCGGGATGCCCGCCGCCCGGGCGTAGACGAGCAGGTGATTGGCGGCGGTGCGACCGGGGTGGAAGCTCGATGCCTCCAGCACGGCGCCGACGGACTGCAGAGGCCGGGCGAGCTTGGCGTAGGGCACGCCGCCGATCGTCGCGGTACCCCCGCTGGGGCGGACGAGGCCCAGCAGGATGCGCAGGGTCGTGGTCTTCCCGGCGCCGTTGGGGCCGAGGAACCCGGTCACGAGGCCCGGTTCGACGCGTGCGGACAGATCCGTGACGGCGGTGACGGGGCCGAAGCGCTTGGTGACGCCGGAGAACTCCAGCACCTGTCCTTCGGGCATGCCGAACCTCTCGTCGTTGTGCGATTCCCCCTATCTTCCCGGATATCCCGGGTTTCCGCGGGAGCTCGCGTCGCCCGGACGTGTCGGCCGGTAACGTGGCGGCGTGGGGAACATGACGGATGAGGGGGACGCGGACGTCCTCGTACGGGTCGGCGGCAGTCTCGGACGGCTCACGCTGAACCGCCCGAAAGCGCTCAACGCGCTCAGTCACGACATGATCCAGCACCTCGCCGCCGCCCTCGCCGGGTGGCAGGACACCCCCGACGTCGACGCGGTCCTCCTGGACGGGGCGGGCGATCGTGGTTTCTGCGCGGGCGGCGATGTGCGGCAGCTGTACGAGCAGATCGTCGGGGGCCACACGGCGGATACGGCCCGGTTCTTCCGGGACGAGTACCGGCTGAACTCCGCGATCGCCACCTCGGCCGTTCCCGTGGTCAGCGTCGCCGACGGCATCACGATGGGCGGGGGCATCGGCCTCACGGGGCACGCCGCCCTGCGCGTGGTCACCGAACGTTCGCGGCTGGCGATGCCCGAGACGCGCATCGGCTTCACCCCCGACGTCGGCGGATCGTGGCTTCTCGCGCGCGCCCCCGGCCGTCTCGGGGAGTACCTCTCCCTCACGGGGGCGTCGATGGATGCCGCCGACGCGATCTACGCCGGCTTCGCCGACCATCTCGTGCCCACGACGCGCTTGGACGCTCTGCGCGAGGCGCTCGGGGCGGGCGCGGATGCCGCCGACCCCGCCGAGCTCGTCCTGCTCTTCGACGACACGCCGCCTCCGTCCGGGCTCGCCCAGGCGCGCGAGTGGATCGACGACGCGTTCGCCGGCGCCACGATGGCCGAGATCGTCGGCCGGCTCCGTGCCCGGCCGGAGCCCGAGGCCGCCGAGGCCGCCGCTACGCTCGCGGCCCTGTCTCCCACCTCCCTCGCGGTGACGCTGGAGGCCGTACGGCGCGCGCGGCAGCTGCCCGATCTTCGAGCGACGCTGGCACAGGAGTACGCCCTCGTGACGTGGTTCGTCACGACCCAGCCCGATCTCGTCGAGGGCATCCGCGCGCAGGTGGTCGACAAAGACCGCTCGCCGCGCTGGCAGGGCGAGGTCTCGCCGGATGCGGTCGAGGAGGCGTTCGCGCACACCCCCGCTCTGCCGCTGTGGGAGTCGTGAGGTGACGCTCGGGGCGGGCGCGCCCAGAGCGAACGGACAGCCGACCCACATCCGCCGCGGATTAGCCTGACAGACGTGTTCGACAGTCCCGTATCCGCGTCGGCGTACGAGGTGCTCGGCGTGGAGGCCGGCGCCGACGACGACGCGCTCCGGCGCGCCTACCGTCTGCGCCTGCGCCAGACCCACCCCGACGCGGGCGGCGACGCCGCGGTGTTCATCCAGGTGCAGCGGGCGTGGGAGCTCATCGGGACGCCCGAGGCCCGCGCCGCGTACGACCGCGGCCGTGGTTCCTCCGGCGCGGAGTGGGCCGGTCCGCGCGCCGCCGCGTCGCCGCGACCCGACACCCGCCCGCGGGCACGCTCGTACGGCCAGCCCGGAGGGTGGCGCCGCGAGCGCTACCTGACGCTGATCCGCGAGTGGGTCGGGCGCGGAGTCGACCTCGCCGACCCGTACGACCCGCAGCTCGTCCGCTCCGCCCCCCACGACCTGCGGCGCCTCCTCGCCGATGCGCTGGCCGAGGAGGCCACGGCCCGGGTGGTGGCCGACCTGGGCATGGGGTACACGGTGTGGCACGACGTCGCCGCATCCCGTGACGGCATCCCCGACGACAAGGTCGACCACGTCGTGCTCGGACCCAGCGGCCTGTACGCCGTGCTCTCGGAGGATTTCGGCGGCCCGGTGGGATTCCGCCGCGGCGAGCTCGTCGGGCCCAACGTCATCGGGGCACCGGTGACCGACCTCGTCAGCAGACTGCGCGTGATCGCGCGTGCGGCCGGCGTGCGCTTCAGCGGCGCCATCGTCGTCCTGCCCGACGGCGACACACTCGACGCGATCACCCAGCTCGGCAAGGTCCGCGGCACCCCGGTGGCCGTCGCCGCGCGCAGCGCCCTCTCCACCGTGCTGCGGCAGGGGGTCGCCGGTGCCCGGGAGATCGGCGGGACCGAGCTGTTCGACGTCCGCACCCGTCTGCAGCAGCGCGTGCGGCACGTTTGAATCCGGCCCCTGAGGGTTAGCGTGGGAGCGTGGATCCCCTTCTCGCGACGCTCCTGATCCTCGCCGCGGCGATCCTGGCCTTCCTCTCCGGTCGCATCCCGCTGGAGGTCATCGCCGTCGGCGTGGCGCTGGCGCTGTGGGGCACCGGGGTGCTCACCCTCCCGGAGGCGGTCGCCGGGTTCGCCGATCCCACGGTGCTGTTCATCGCGAGCCTGTTCGTCGTGGCCGGGGCGCTGGATGCCACGGGGGTGACGCGCTGGGCGGGTGGCTTCATCGTGGCGCGGGCCGGCCGCCGGCGTGGTCCGGTGACGGTCTGGATCATCGGGGTCGCCGCCCTGCTCACGTCGCTCATCAGCATCAACGGAGCCGTCGCCGCTCTCGTGCCGGTCGTGGCCGTCGTCGCACGGCGCGCGGGCATCCCGGTGTCGCAGCTGATGATCCCGCTGGCCTTCGCAGCATCGGCCGGATCGCTGCTCACCCTCACCGGCACGCCGGTCAACGTCGTGGCATCCGAACTCGCTGAAGAGGCGGTCGGACGCCCGATCGGCTTCGTCGAATTCGCGCTCGTGGGCGGGCCGCTCCTGATCGTGAGCGCGCTGATCATGCTCGTGTGGGCACCGCGCGCCCTTCCCGCCCACGGGCCGGGGCCGCACGTCCCGCTGACCGAGCGGGAGGAGGAGAACCTCGCGCTGGTCCCGCCGGCGGTCCGCACCGGTGGCATCCGCGTGCCCCGGCCCGCCGGGGGCGTGGGGCGCGGCGCCCGGCGCACGCTGATCATCACGGGAGTGATGATCGTGCTGCTGGCCACGGGCCTGGTACCGCCCGCCGTGGCGGGGCTGCTGGCCGCCGGGGCGATCCTCCTCGCCCGCGTCCTGCCCGCCGATGAGGCCTACCGCAGCATCTCGTGGACGACGATCATCCTCATCGCCGGCATGATCCCGCTGTCCAACGCGGTCCTCGACAGCGGGGCCGCCGACGCCCTCGCCGACGTCGTGCTGGGTCTGGTGGGCACCGCGTCGCCGCGCCTCGCGCTGCTGGTCATCTGCCTGGTGACGGTCGTCCTTGGGCAGTTCATCTCCAACGTCGCCACCGTGCTCGTGGTCGCTCCGGTGGCCATGTCCATCGCCGCGACGCTGGACGTCAGCGCACTGCCGTTCATCGTCGGGCTGGCGGTGGCGGGGGCCGCCGCGTTCCTGACCCCCGTGGCCACGCCCGCCAACCTCATGGTCATGGAGCCCGGTGGCTATCGGTTCGGCGACTACTGGCGGCTGGGGCTCCCCCTCGCCGCGGTGTTCGTGGCGTTCGCGGTGCTCTACGTGCCGCTCGTGTGGCCCTTCTGAGGCCGCTGCGGCATCAGCCGTTGAGGCCCAGCAGGTCGAGCGGGTGGGTGAGTCGCCACCACGCGGTCGGCCCTTCCAGGTCGGAGGCGAGCTGGAGCTCCACGGTCGTGCCGTCCAGCGGGCCGGTCACCGAGAGGGTGCCGACGGCATCGCCCTTGCTCTCGGCGTCGCCGAGGTCGAACTCGGATGCGGCCGTGGCGGCGATGCCGTTCCACAGGATCACCGAGGCATCCGATGCGGTGATCACATCGGCCGACTCGCCCCACCGGGTCACGACCTGACCGGCGACCGTGCCGGCCGTCACGGACGGACGCAGCCGCAGCTCGTCCTCCATCTGCGTGAACAGAGCCCGCGTCGCGTCGTCGCGCGCGGTGGTGTCGGGCTGACCCAGCACGGCGGCGTAGAGGCGGACGGTGGTGTCGCCGAGGACGACCTCCTTGGCCGAGAGCAGGTTGTACGAATCCAGCGTGCCGGTCTTGATGCCGACCATCCCGGGGTCGACCAGGAGCGGGTTGGAGTTGGTCACGCTTCCCGCGCCCGGCAGGTCCACCGACTGCTTGCGCACGATCTCGGAGATCACCGGGTGGCGCATCGCCCTGTCCGCCAGCGCCAGGAGCGCCTCGGGGCTGGCGGCGTTCCCGGCCTCGATCCCGGTGGGGTCGACGATCGTGATGCCCGGGATCCCCTGCGTGGACAGCCATGACCGGGCCGCCGCGGCGAAGACCTCGTCGGAGGGCCACAGATCGACCGCGAGACGGTCGGCGTAGTTGTTGGCCGAGCCGATCAGCATCCCTTCGAGCATCTGGTACTGCGTGAGGCTGCCACCCACCGGCACGTCCAGCGCCGATTCGCCGTTGGCACGGTACTGCCAGTACCGCGCGCGATCGGCGGCGGAGAACCGGTAGTCGGGACCGCTCTCCCCGACGGCCAGCGGCATCCGATCCAGCACCAGCAGCGCCGTGACGACCTTCGTGATGCTGGCGATGGATGCCGCCTCGCCGCTGGAGGCCAGTGCTCCGTCGATGCCGGCCACCGAGATGGCGGCGCTGCCCTGGCCGGGCCAGGCTGGGGCGGCGGCGGGAGCGGGAGCAGTCTGCACCGCGACGGCTTCGATGCGGGGCGGGATCGCGTGCAGGGGCCACAGCAGCGTGATCGCGGCGTACGCCATCGTGACCAGGAGCAGGAAGGCGGTGGGGACGATGACCCCGGGGCGCAACGGCGAGCGCGGACGTACGCCGGTGAGCAGATCCGGCGCGGAGTCCGGTGCGCCCTCCGCCGGTCCGGTGACCGGGGCCGGCAGGGTGATGCGCGTCTCGTCCACCCAGCCCAGGGCCACCGGCCCCGAGGTCTCCGCAGACCCGGGCGGGTCGGCCGGCTGCTGCATCACGAGCACGCCCGCATCCTCCGGCGCGGCGGCGTCCTCCGGCGCGGCGGCATCCTCGGGCGCGGCGGCAGCCTCCGGCGCGCCCGCCGCGGCGGCGCCCTCGCCGGCGGCGCCGGCATCAGGGTCACCGGCGTCATGCCGCAGAGCCCGCCGGGTCGGCGGGGGCGCATCCGTGGTCACCCGGCTAACTTAGCGTCCCGCGAGGCTATACTCGGGCGCGACAACCACGGGAGTCCGGTGAGCCGGGCTGAGAGGAAGCGATCCACGCTTCGACCGTCGAACCTGATCTGGGTCATGCCAGCGCAGGGAGGAGCGAAATGAACATTTCCACGTCCACATCCGGGTCCGCCGGAACCGCCACCGCGGCGCACCGCTTCCGCTGGCGCGTCATCGACATCGTCGTGGCGAGCGTCCTCGGCGTCGCCTCGGGCCTGATCTTCCTGCTGTGGAACATCGGCTACCTGGGTCCCAAGGCGCTGCTCGAACCCCTCCTGCCCGGGGTGCAGGGGCTTCTCGACGGACCCTGGCTGTTGGCCGGCGTGCTCGGGGCGCTCATCATCCGCAAGCCGGGCGCTGCCATCTACACCGAGACGCTCGCCGCGGTCGTGTCCGCGCTGATCGGCAACCAGTGGGGCGGATTCCTGACGATCGAGGCGGGACTCGTGCAGGGGCTCGGGGCCGAGCTGGTGTTCCTGCTGTTCTTCTACCGCCGCTGGAACCTCCCCGTCGCCGTGCTCGCGGGCATCGGCGCCGCCCTCGCCGGGGGGATCAACAACCTGGTGCTGTGGTACGCCGGCGCCGACACCGGCTTCACCGTCGTGTACCTCATCAGCACGGCACTCTCCGGCGCCGTGCTGGCCGGCGGCCTCGCCTGGCTGCTCGCGCGAGGGCTGGCCGCCACGGGGGCGCTGGACCGCTTCGCCGCGGGCCGATCCGCCCGCGTGCGCGTCTGAGCCCGGTGGAGCAGCCGGCAGAGGTCGTCGCCCGCGGGTGGGGCTGGCGGCACGCGTCACGGCGGGCGTGGGCGCTGCGGGAGGTCTCGCTGCGCATCGCGCCGGGGGAGCGCGTGCTGCTTCTGGGCGTCTCCGGGTCGGGCAAGTCCACGCTGCTGGCAGGGCTCGCCGGCGTGCTCGGAGGCGAGGAGGAGGGCGAGTCCCGCGGCGAACTGCTCCTGGACGGCGTGCCGGCCGCCCACCTGCGCGGCCGCGCGGGACTGGTCCTGCAGGACCCGGATTCGCAGGTGATCCTCGCGCGCGTCGGCGACGACGTCGCGTTCGGATGCGAGAACCTCGGCGTGGCGCGCGAGGAGATCTGGGGGCGCGTGGCGGCGGCGCTGGATGCGGTGGGTCTGGACGTGCCGCTCGAGCGCCCCACCAAGGCGCTCTCGGGCGGGCAGAAGCAGCGCCTCGCCCTCGCCGGTGCCCTCGCGATGCGCCCAGGCCTGCTGCTGCTGGATGAGCCCACCGCGAACCTCGACCCCGCCGGCGTGGCCGAAGTGCGTGCGGCCGTCGACCGGACCCTTGCGGCCCACCCCGCGACGCTCGTCGTCGTGGAGCATCGCGTGGACGTGTGGCTGCCGATCGTGGGCAGGGTGATCGTCCTCGGCGACGGCGGCGTGATCGCCGACGGATCGCCCGAGCGCGTCCTCGCGGAGGAGGGCGAGGCACTGGCCCGCGCGGGCGTGTGGGTCCCCGGCATCCCCCCTGCCCACCCCGCCCCGCCCAAGGCTGCGCCCGGGCCCGCCCTCCTGAGCGCGCGGGATCTGGCCGTCGAGCGGGTGCGCGGGCAACCCGTCGCCGCCGGCATCGACCTCGTGGTGGAGGCCGGCGCCGCCCTGGCGATCACCGGGCCGAACGGGGCCGGCAAGTCCACCCTCGGACTCACCCTCGCCGGGCTCCTGCCCTCCGCGTCGGGTGAGCTGACCGCATCCGCCGCCCTCGCCGGCGGCGCCGGCCCCGCACCCATCCGGTGGACGTCGCGGCAGCTGCTGACGCGCATCGGCACGGTGTTCCAGGACCCCGAGCACCAGCTGCTCACCCGCACGGTGCGGGACGAACTGGAGGTCGGGCCCGCCGCTCTCGGCACCGTCGACGCGCGCCGCATCGACGAGCTCCTGGAACGGCTGCGGCTGTCGGCCCTCGCCGCGGCGAACCCCTACACGCTCTCGGGCGGGGAGAAGCGGCGGCTCACCGTCGCCGCGGCCCTCGCCACGCGCCCGAGCGTGCTCGTGCTGGATGAACCCACCTTCGGGCAGGACGCCCGCACGTGGGCAGAGCTCGTCGCCCTCCTGGCCGAGGTGCGCGACGACGGCGTGGCGCTGGTCGCCGTCACGCACGACGAGGACGTGGTGACTGCGCTGCACGCCCGCCGGTTCGCGCTGGATGGAGCGGTGCGATGACGCTCCTGGACGCGCGAGCGCGCACCGGGGCGGTCGCGGGGCTCAACCCGCTGTCCAAGCTCGCCGCCAGCGCGCTCATCGCGCTGCCGCTGATCCTGACGCTGGATGCCGTGTCGGCGGGTGTCGCGCTGGCGCTGGAGTGCCTGCTCCTGCCCTTCGCAGGGCTCGGATGGCGCGAATTCTGGGTGCGCACGTGGCCGGTGTGGGTGGCCGCGCCCCTCACCGCCGTCACGATCGCGCTGTACGGCGAGGCGTCGGGGCGGGTCTACGTCGAATGGCTCCTGCTGCGCGTGAGTGACGGCTCCCTCGAGCTCGCGCTCGCGACGCTGCTGCGCGTGCTGGCGATCGCGCTGCCCTCCGTCGTGCTGTTCGTCACGGTCGACCCCACCGATCTCGCCGACGGGCTCGCGCAGATCCTGCGGCTGCCGGCCCGGTTCGTGCTGGGCGCGCTGGCGGGGCTGCGGATGGTCGGGCTGTTCCTGGACGACTGGCGCGCCCTCGAGCTCGCGCGGAGGGCGCGGGGCGTCGCCGACCGGGGCCGCATCCGGCGATTCGCGGGCATGGCCTTCGCGCTGCTGGTCCTGTCCATCCGGCGCGGCTCCAAGCTCGCCACCGCGATGGAGGCGCGCGGCTTCGGCGCGCCCGGCCGGCGCACGTGGGCGCGGGAATCGCACTTCGGCGCCGGTGACATCGCGCTCGTCGCCGTCGGAGCCGCGATCTCGGTCGTCGCGGTGCTCGCGGCCGTGCTCACCGGCGCGTGGAACTTCATCCTCGGGCCCTCCTGACGCGGCTCGCGCTCGAGTCGGCGGGAGCGCAGGTGCAGCGCGTCTGCGGTTCGGGATCTCAGCGGGCAGACACCGCACTCGTCACGAAGTCGAGCAGTGTCGCGGTGGCTGATGCCAGGTCGCTCGTTTCCTCGGCCGCCCATCGGTCGAGGACCGCGTTCTTGGCAGCAAGGATCAGGTGGGCGACTTCCCCGACGTCGAATGGCCGGAAGTCGCCCCGTGTCTGGCCTTCGGCCAGCAGCTCGGCCAGAGCCTCGCTCTCCGTGGCGGAGACGTGGTCGAATTCGCGCGCGAAGCGGGTGTCGCGATGGTTGGCCATGACTTCCGCCATCGCGCGGAACTCCACGCGGCGCGAGGAGAAGAACTCCAGTTCGGCACTGATCGCGGCACGCAGGCGCTCGGCAGGGGTCGTCGCGCCCGACGTGTTCGCGGCGATGTGGGCTGCGCACTCCCGGAACAGGCGGAGCGCCACTCGGCGCAGGATCTCGTCCTTGCTTGCGAAGTGGTAGGTGATGACGCCCTTGCTGACGCCGGCATGCTCCGCGATGCGCGCGACGGACGCGGCAGCGTAGCCGACCTCAGCCAGCACCTCCGCCGCCGAACGCTCGATCTGATCGCGCCGGGCGCGACCGGCGAAGGTGCCGCCCGCTTCGCTCGACCCTTCCTCATTAGTACGCACGTGCAGATTCTAGTACGTTCGGACTAGGCTGGTCGGATGCGAGCAGTGGAGGAAGCGTCGGAGAGGACGCGCGCCGGCAGCCGGAGCCTCCGAGTTGCGAGGCTGAGTCTCTTCTCCGTTCTCATGCTGCTGGTCACCGCGTTGCTGGCCCTGGTCTCCAGTACGCCGCTGTTCCGGTTCGCTCCCTTCGAGAGCGACGTCGTGAACCGGATGCTGAACTATCAGCTCAGCGCCCTGCCGGTCGCCGGCCTGGCCCTCCTGTTGACGTTCGCGTGCGCGGGGAGGATCCGACTGGGCTACCTGAACCTGAACCGGCGGGGAGAGATGCGCCCCGTCTTCGGGCGGTCGGGCGGCGGCAGATGGGAAACCGATGCGTGGTTCATCGGCTCCGTCATGGTCGCGATCGTCGCGGTCGTGACGTTCTTCCAGCTCCTCCCGGGCGGGTTCACGTTCCACTGGGTCCACGTGGCGCTGATCGTCCCGTTCGCGGTGATGAACGCGTTCACCGAGGAAGCGATCTTCCGGCTGCCCTACGTCACCATGGGCGACAACGACACCAACTCCCGGGCGTACGGGCTCGTCATGGGTTCGATCGTGTTCGGATTCATCCACTTCTGGGGCGTCGCGCCGAACGGATTCGTGGGCGCGATCATGTCGGCGGCTCTCGGTTTCTTCCTCGCGAAGTCCATCCAGGAGACCAGAGGGTTCTTCTGGGCGTTCATGATCCACTTCACGCTGAACCTCGCGGGCATGACTTTCATACTCAACCGGAGCGTTTGAGTCAGAACCGGCTGCGGCCAGGAGCCCGGGGCGGGCATTGGCCTCAGGTGGCGTTCCAGAGGGCCTGGTAGTACGTAAGGCGCTCGCGATCCGGGCTGATGCCATAGGCGTCGACCAGGGCGTCCTGCCATCCCGGGCCGTAGTTCCACTCCGTGCTCATGGCGGCCACGGCGATGTCTGCCCACCGGTCGGCGACGCCCAGGGCGCCCAGGTCGACGTGCCCGCTCCAGGTGCCGTCCTCGCCGACGAGGGTGTTCGGCGCGCACGCGTCGCCGTGGCACACGACGAGCCGGTCGACCGGCGGAGCCTCGCGCAGCGCCGCCGGGAGGATGATCCCGCGCTCGGCCGCGTTGGCCGCGCGGGCGGGCACGTTCCAGTCGAACGGGCACTCCTCGACGGGAAGAGCATCGTGCAGCCCCCGCAGCCCGCGCCCGATCGCGCGGACGGTCGTGTCGGGCTCGGCGAGCCAGCGCGGATCCACGGCGGAGCGGCCGGGCACGGCCGCGGTGACGAGCCACTCCGTCGTCGCATCGGCGCCGTGCGTCAGCACGCGGGGCACGGGTGTGTACGGCGCCGCCCATCGCATGCGCGCGGCCTCCGCGACCATCGAGGTCTCGGCATTGCGTGGACCGTACTTGATGTAGCGGATGCCGCCATCCCCACGGGCGCGGAAGGTCACACCGCCGAGTTCGTTCTCCCACACCGGCTCCAGCTCCGCGTCGCCGGCGAGCGCGCGGACCCGAGCGGGGACCGGGGTGGCGGCCGGCGGCACGAAGGCCTGCTGCCACGTCTCCGACTCGCTCCGGCTCATCGCCCCATCATCCGCTGTCCACGTGCGGCGCGCTCGCCGGCGCCCGAATCAGGAGAATCGCCGAGATCAGGACGATTTGCGGCCGGATCGGCCTGATCCGGGTGATTCTCCTGATTGCGGATGCGGGGGGCGGCGGGTCAGAGCACGCGCTCGAAGCACAGCGACTCCGGCATCGTGGCGACGTACGGCTCGTAGACGGGGATCGGCGTGAAGCCCGCGGCGGCGTAGAGGCGCACCGACTCCGGCTGCGGCTCCCCGGTCTGCAGGATGACCCGGCGTGCGCCGCCGGACCGCGCCCGCTGCACGACGGCGTCGGTGAGGGCGCGCCCGACGCCCCGGCGGCGTCCCGCCGGCGGCACGATGAGGCGCTTGAGTTCCCACTCCTCGCCCAGGCGCCGCAGCATCACGTGACCGAGCGCCTCGTCATCCTCACCGAGTGCGAGGAAGGTCGCCACGACTTCGCCCGGGTGCACGGTCAGGGCCGCTTCGCGCGCGGCGGTGACCTCGGCCGGCTCGCCGGCGACGAGGGGGCCGTAGCGGGCGTGGAGTTCGGCGTCCAGAAGCGCGCGCAGCGCCAGCGCCCTCGGATCGGCGACGGAGACCTCTTCGATGCGCGGCGTCACCTTCCCATCCTGCCCCGGGCACGGCAGGGTGGGTGAGAAGCTGCGGACCCGGCCCAGAAGCCCGATTCTCAGTCCCGGATAGGCTGGGACCCGGTTCCTGGTTCGACGACGAAACGGAAGAGACGAATGGACATCGCAGGATCGAGCGCACTGGTCACCGGCGGCGCGAGCGGCCTGGGCCGTGCGACGGCGCGACGACTCGCGGCATCCGGCGCCACCGTCACGATCGTCGATCTCCCGTCCTCCCCTGGCGAGGAGGTGGCCGCCGACCTGGGCGGCCGGTTCGCGCCGGCCGACGTCACCGACCCCGGGCAGATCGCCGCGGCCGTCGCGGTCGCCGCCGAGACCGGACCGCTGCGCGTCGTCGTCAACTGCGCGGGCATCGCGCCGCCGGGGAAGGTCCTGGACCGTGACGGCACCCCCACGCCCCTCGAGACGTTCGAGCGGATCGTGCGGGTGAACCTCGTCGGCACGTACAACGTCATCGCGCAGGCAGCCGCCGTCATGTCGCGCACCGAACCGGTGCATGAGGGCGGTGACCGGGGCGTCATCGTCAACACGGCGAGCGTCGCCGCCTTCGACGGGCAGATCGGCCAGCCCGCGTACTCGGCGAGCAAGGGCGGCGTGCACGCCATGACCCTCCCGATCGCCCGCGAGCTGGCCCGCTACGCGATCCGCGTCGTGACGATCGCCCCCGGCATCATGGAGACGCCGATGCTGCGCAATCTGCCGCAGGCGGCGCAGGACTCCCTCGGCCAGCAGGTCCCGCATCCCGCGCGCCTGGGTGAGGCCGACGAATACGCGCGGCTCGTGCTCGCGATCGTCGACAACGGCTACCTCAACGGCGAGACGATCCGCCTCGACGGCGCCATCCGCATGGCGCCGCGATGACCGCACCCCTACCGAAGGAACGACGATGAGCGACAGCATCCTGGTCACGATCGACGACGGGCTCGCGCGCGTGACGCTGAACCGTCCGGGGTCGCTGAACGCGATGGACTTCGAGATGGCCGAACGCTGGCGCGACGCGGCCCGCACGGCCACGGCGCCCGGCGTGGGCGCGGTGATCCTGGATGCGGCCGGCCCGGCGTTCTGCGCGGGGGGCGACGTCGTCGCCATGGCCACCTCCGGTGCCGCCGGTGCCGACCTGACCGCGACGGCGCACGTCATCCACGAGGGCATCCGCACGTTCGTCGAGGCCCCCGTGCCGGTCGTGGCGGCCGTGCAGGGAGCCGTCGCCGGTGGCGGACTCGGGCTCATGCTCACCGCCGACTACATCGTCGCCTCGGAGGCCTCGCGGTTCGTCAGCAAGTACGCCAACATCGGGCTCACCCCCGACCTCGGTGTCTCGACGCTGCTGCCGGCGGCGATCGGACAGCGCCGTGCGCTCCAGCTGCTGCTGCAGGACCGGTCGCTGTCGGCCGCCGAGGCGCTGGAGTGGGGCCTCGTGGCAGAGGTGGTCCCCGCCGCATCCGTCGCCGCGCGCGCCGAGGAGGTCGCCCGATTCTGGCTCGACAACGCCACCGCCGCCTTCGGGCAGGCGGCGCGCCTCGTGCGCACCGGCGCTCAGCGCACATTCGCCGAGAACCTCGACGACGAGGCCCGCACGATCGGCGCCGCCTTCGACACCGCCGACGCGAAGGCCCGCGTGGCCGCGTTCGCCGCCGCATCCTCGAAGCCCCGCGCGTGAGGGCGGCTTCCGCCGCGGGACACGCACGACCGGGACGACACACGTGAAGGAGAACGCATGAGCGAGAACACCCTGGCCGGGAAGACCATCCTGATGTCGGGCGGCAGCCGCGGCATCGGGCTCGCGATCGCCCTGCGCGCGGCGCGGGACGGGGCGAACATCGCGCTGCTGGCCAAGACGGATACGCCGCATCCGCGCCTGGAGGGAACCGTCCACACCTCCGCCGCCGCGATCGTGGAGGCCGGCGGCAAGGCGCTGCCGATCGTGGGAGACGTGCGCAACGAGGACGACATCACCGAGGCCGTGCTGAAGACCCAGGGGGAGTTCGGCGGCATCGACATCGTCGTGAACAACGCCAGCGTCATCGACCTGTCCGGCTCGCTCGAGCTCGCGACGAAGAAGTACGACCTGATGCAGGACGTCAACGTCCGCGGCACGTTCCTCCTCTCCCGTGCGGCGATCCCAATGCTCTCCGACGCCGAGAACCCGCACATCCTGTCGCTGTCGCCGCCGCTGAACACCACGGCCAAGTGGCTGGGCGCGCACACCGGCTACAGCCTCGCGAAGTTCGGGATGACGATGGTCACCCTCGGGATGGCGGAGGAGTTCGCCGACCGCGGGATCGCGGCGAACACGCTGTGGCCGCGCACGACGATCGCCACCGCCGCGGTGCAGAACATCCTCGGTGGCGACCGGATCATGGCGGCCAGCCGCACGCCGGAGATCTACGCGGATGCCGCATACGAGGTGCTCACGGCGCCCGCGCGCGAGCGCACCGGGCAGACGCTCATCGTCGAGGACGTGCTCGCCGAGGCCGGCGTCACCGACTTCGCGCGCTACGCCGCCGTGCCGGGCACGCCCGACGGCGCCCTGTTCCCCGACATCTTCCTCGACTGACCCGCGTCCGCCCCGCGCCATCCCCGCCATCCCGCTCCACCCCGAGAGTGCATCACCTCGGCGAATCCGTACCGGATCCGGTGCACTTTCGCCGAGTCGATGCACTTTCGGGGGCGGGAGGGCGCGGGTACTGTGGCCGCCATGGCGGTGCAGTCGCTGTTCCCGATCCTGCTGACAGGCGACCTGCCGCGACTGGTGGCGTTCTACGAGGCGGCGATGGATGCTGCCGTCGGGTACCGCTTCACGGATGACAGCGGCGCCGACGCGTACGTCTCGCTCACGATCGGCGCCACCACCCTCGCGATCGGCCGCGACGCCGCAGCATCCGCCGCCACCGGCGACCGCGCGGCGCTGTGGTTCTACGTGGACGACGTCGACGCGGCCTTCGCGCGCATGATCGATGCCGGCGCGGTGACGGTGCAGGAGCCCGCCGACATGCCGTGGGGTGAGCGCGTCGCGCAGGTGCGCGATCCCGACGGCACCCTGGTGAACCTCGGCGCCCTCGCATCCGCCTGATCCCGCATCGCCCCCAGAGTGCATCACCTCGGCGAATCCGTACCGAATCCGGTGCACTTTCGCCGAGTCGATGCACTTCCGGCGGAGCGGGCAACGCCCGCCTGATGCGTCGGCTCCGGGCTACGCGCGCAGGCCTGCGGCGAAGACCGCGGCCAGGCGCGCCGTGAGGTGCGGGGCGCGGGCCTGGAGGGCGGCGGGCTGCGGCCGCGTGATCATGCCGATCGCCAGCACCAGTTCGACGGGGTCCAGTTCGGCGCGGACGATCCCCTTCGCGCGGGCGGCTGCCAGCAGGGCGGCGACCTCGTCGAGCGCGTCGTCCTGCGCCTGGCGGACGGCGGCGGTCAATTCCGCCGGTGCGCGCAGGGCGAGGGCATCGGCGAGCGCGCCGAGTTCGAGCCCGACCATGCGCGTGAGGAAGTCGTCCCACGCGGCCGTCGCTGAGTCATCGACCACGGCGAGGGCGGCGCCGGCGGCGGCGCGGATGTCGGCCAGGATGTCGAGGGCCACCGCGTCGGCGAGTTCGGCGCGCGTGGCGAAGTTGCGGTAGAGCGTCGCGATACCCACGCCGCCGGCATCCGCGATCGCCTCCAGCGCGACCGACCCGCCGTGCTCGGCGAAGAGCCGCCGGGCCTCGTGCAGGATCGTCGCGCGTCGCTTCGCGGCATCCGAGCGCATATCCACCTCCGCGTCCATCGTGTCGGGGAACCGTCCGCGACGCGACTCCCAGCAAAAGTGGAGGGTTATCCTCCGTATGATCGGAGACTCATCCTCCACTTATCCCGTCTGGACTCCATGGCCGCCCCCACGCCCCTCGACGCCGCCCCCGCGACGGTGCGCCGCACCCCGCCCAAGCCCGTACTCCTGGTCGGTCTCACCGCCGGGCTCGGCGTCATCCTCGCGGTGCTGCTGATGCTGTTCATCATGCCGTCGCTCAAGAGCGGCGCCCACAACCTCCCGATCGGTCTCGCCGGTCCGTCGTCCGCCGTCACGCAGGTGGAGGAGGACCTGGATGCGGCGGCCCCCGGCGCCTACACGACGCAGGCTTTCGCATCGGAGGCCGCCCTGCGCGACGCGGTGCTCGATCGCGACGTGGTGGGCGGCATCGTCGTGAAGGAGGGCGGGGTGGACGAGGGTGGGGTCCACGCCCTGGTGGCGGGCGCTGGGTCCACGGCGATCTCGGCGACCATCTCCGGCACGGCCCAGAGCCTGGCGCAGAAGGCCGGGACCACCGCGGAGATCGAGGACGTGGTGCCGCTTCCCGAGTCCGATCCCACGGGGGTCGGCATCGGCGGCCTCGCCTTCCCCCTCGTGTTCGGCGGGATCGTGCCGGCGGTGGCCTTCCGCAAGGTGTTCTCGCGCAACCTCGGCTGGGCCGTCGGCGGCATCCTCGCCTTCGCGGCCGTGGGCGGCATCGTCGTGGCCGCCGTCCTCATGTTCCTCTTCGGCAGCATCACCACGGCGTTCTGGCCGGTCGCCGCCGCCATGGCCCTCGGGATCGCCGGCCTCGCGCTCCCGCTGGCCGGCCTGCAGGAGGTGTTCGGGGGCAAGGGCTTCACGATCGGCGCGATGATCATGATGTTCGTCGGCAATCCCCTCGCCGGCATCGCGACCGGCGGCGCGTGGCTGCCCGCGGGGCTCGGCGCGGTCGGACAGATCCTCCCGCCCGGCGCCGCCGGCACGCTCGTCCGCTCGGCGGCGTACTTCGGCGGCGCGGGCGGGATGACCGCGGGCCTGACCCTCGCCGCGTGGGTCGCGGCCGGCGCCATCCTGCTCGCCATCGGCGCCCGCCGCACGCGCCTGCCCGCGACCTCCCGCTGAGCGCACACCGCCCGCATCCCGAGAGTGCATCACCTCGGCGAACCGGCACCGAATACGGTGCAGTTTCGCCGGGGCGATGCACTTTCGGCGACCTGGGGCAAGGACAGCTTGCGTGCAGGCGGCCCCGGTAGCCTGGAATCCATGACCGATCAGCCTCCCGTGCGCACCACCAAGCCCCGCCAGGTGCGCCCGACCACCGAAGGCTGGTCGCAGAAGAAGGATGCCGAGGGCCGGCCGCTGCTGCAGTTCGCCAGCCCCAAGCGCGGCAAGCCGCCCGTGCACCTGGCCGACCTCACTCCCCAGGAGCGGGTGGCCAAAGTGCAGGAGCTCGGGCTCCCCGGTTTCCGCGCGAAGCAGCTGGAGAAGCACTACTTCACGCACTACACCTCCGACCCGGCGCACATGACCGACCTGCCCGCATCCGGGCGCGAGGAATTCGTCGCGGGCATGCTGCCGCCCCTGCTGACCGAAGTGCGGCGCCTGGAGACCGACAGCGGCGACACGATCAAGTTCCTGTGGAAGCTGCACGACGGCGCCCTGGTGGAGTCGGTGCTCATGCGCTACCCCGGCCGGATCACGCTGTGCGTGTCGAGCCAGGCCGGATGCGGCATGAACTGCCCGTTCTGCGCCACCGGCCAGGCGGGCCTGACCCGCAACATGTCGGCGGCCGAGATCGTCGAGCAGATCGTGCGAGCCAACCGCCTCATCGCCGAGGGCGGCCTCGGCGGGAAGACCCGCCGCCCGGCCGACGGCCCCGGCCAGGCGCCCGAGCGCGTGTCGAACATCGTCTTCATGGGCATGGGGGAGCCGCTGGCCAACTACGCCCGCGTGATGCAGGCCGTGCGGGTCATGGTCGACAAGGACCACGGCCTCGGCATGAGCGCGCGCGGCATCACGGTCTCGACCGTCGGCCTGGTGCCGGCCATCACGAAGCTTGCGAACGAGAACATCCCCGTCACGTTCGCGCTGTCGCTGCACGCCCCCGACGACGGGCTGCGCGACGAGCTGATCCCGGTGAACTCGCGCTGGAAGGTCGACGAGGCCCTCGACGCCGCTCGCGCGTACTTCGACAAGACCGGCCGGCGCGTGTCGATCGAGTACGCCCTCATCAAGGACATGAACGACCACGGATGGCGCGCCGACCTGCTCGCCGACAAGCTCAACGCCCGCGGCCGCGGGTGGGTGCACGTCAACCCCATCCCCCTGAACCCGACGCCCGGCTCGATCTGGACCGCATCCGACGTGCCCGTGCAGAACGAGTTCGTCCGCCGGCTCAACGCCGCCGGGATCCCCACGACGCTGCGCGACACGCGCGGCAAGGAGATCGACGGCGCGTGCGGTCAGCTCGTGGCCACCGAAGAGGACCAGGTCGTCGCCGCCGCGACGCCCGTGGGCTGACCGGCGGCTCCGGACATGACGGATGCGGTCGTCCAGGTCTCTGATCTGCGGAAGACCTATCGCGGCGGGTTCGAGGCGCTGCGCGGCGTGAGCTTCGACATCCGCCGCGGCGAGACCTTCGCCCTCCTCGGACCCAACGGCGCCGGCAAGAGCACCGTGATCGAGATCCTCGAGGGCTACCGCGACCGCTCGTCGGGCGACGTGTCAGTGCTGGGGGTCGATCCGCAGCACGGCGGGCTGGCGTGGAAGGCGCGCCTGGGGATCGTGCTGCAGAACACCGGCGAGGCGCCCACCGCGACCGTCCGGGAACTGCTCGCGCATTTCGCCGGGTTCTACCCGAACCCGCGGGGCGTCGACGAGGTGATCGATGCCGTCGGGCTCACCGCCAAGGCCAAGACGAGCGTACGCAAGCTCTCCGGCGGCCAGCGCCGCCGCGTGGACGTCGCCCTCGGCATCCTCGGTCAGCCGGAGCTGCTCTTCCTCGACGAGCCGACGACGGGGTTCGACCCGGAGGCGCGCCGGCAGTTCTGGGGACTCATCCGGGCGCTGCAGGATGACGGCACCACGATCGTGCTCACGACCCATTACCTCGACGAGGCTGCCGTCCTCTCCGAGCGTGCAGCGATCCTCGTCGGCGGGCGCATCGCGTCGCTCGGCCCCATCGACGCGCTCGGCGGCGAGGAGGCGCGCGTGCCGATCGTGCGCTGGGCCGACGAGCACGGCCGACACGAGGAGCGCACCCGACGCCCCGGCGAACGCGTGGCTCAGCTGGTCGCCGAAGGCGGCGAGCCGGACCGGCTGGAGATCGTGCACCCGAGCCTCGAGGACATCTACCTGTCGTTCCTCGGCGAAGACGCCGCGCAGTCCTCGGGGGTCGCGGCGTGACCGCCGCCACGCGCACGGTGTCCTTCGGCATCGCCCGAGTGCTGCGCCTGGGCGTGTCGCGCATCGGCTTCGAGGTCCGCTCGTACTTCCGGCAGGGCGACACCCTCTTCTTCACGTTCCTGTTCCCGCTCGTGCTCCTGCTGATCTTCTCCGTCGTCGCATCCGACGGATTCGGCCCGCCCGGCGAGGAGATCTCCTCCGCGGCCTACTATCTGCCGGGGATGGTCGCGGCGGGCGTGCTGCTGTCGGGCCTGCAGAACATGTCGATCGACATCGCGATGGAACGCAGCGACGGCACGCTCAAGCGGCTGGCGGGCACGCCGCTGAGCCCCGTGTCGTACTTCATCGGCAAGCTCGGGCAGGTCATGATCACCGGCATCCTGCAGTCGGCACTGCTGATCGTCGTGGCCGCCACGGTCTTCGGCGTCGAGCTGCCCACCGACCCCGAGCGCTGGCTCACCTTCACGTGGGTGTTCCTCCTCGGCGTCACCACGTGCGCGATCCTGGGGATCGGCCTGAGCGCCGTGCCCCGCACCGGGCGGAGCGCGGCGGCCGTCGTCATCCCGATCGTGCTGATCCTGCAGTTCATCTCGGGGGTGTACATCGCGTTCTCGTCGCTGCCGGACTGGCTCCAGAACGTCGCGAGCGTCTTTCCGCTGAAGTGGCTCGCGCAGGGGATGCGCTCAGTGTTCCTCCCCGAGTCGTTCGCGTCGGTGGAGCCGTCGGGCACGTGGCAGCACGGGCTCACCCTGATCGTGACGCTGCTGTGGCTCGTGGTGGGTCTCATCGCCGTGCGGCTGACCTTCCGGTGGATCCGCAAGGACGCCTGAATCCGCCCTCAGCGGACGCGGCACGGGGACCGATGCGGATGTCGGCGGCCCGTGGCAGGCTTGCCTGATCCACCCGCGCGCGTCCGATCGCGCCGCCCTGCCCGGGAGTCGTCGTGCTGGTCTCTCTGCTCATCCGCTACCTCAAGCCGTCGCGCTGGCTGCTCGTGGGCGTGCTCGTGTTCCAGGCCGCGTCTGCCCTCGCCTCGCTGTACCTGCCGAGCCTGAACGCCCAGATCATCGACGAGGGCGTGGCCCGGGGCGACACCGAGTTCATCTGGCGCACGGGCGTCTTCATGCTCACGATCTCGCTCGCCCAGATCCTGGCGTCGATCGTCGCGACCTACTTCGCCGCGCGGGCCGCGATGCGCGCGGGTCGCGACATCCGCGACGACGTCTTCGAGCGGGTGTCGGCCTTCTCCGAGCGCGAGGTGACCGCGTTCGGTGCGGGCTCGCTCATCACGCGCAACACGAACGACGTGCAGCAGGTGCAGATGCTCGCCATGATGGCGGCGACGTTCCTGGTCACCGCGCCGCTGCTGGCGGTCGGGGGGATCGTGCTGGCGCTGTCGCAGAGCCTCAGCCTCTCGTGGATCATCGCCGTCGCCGTGCCCGTGCTGCTCGTGGTCGCCTTCGTCGTGATCGGCCGCATGGTTCCGCTGTTCCGCAGCTTCCAGCGCAAGCTGGATGCGGTCAACCGCGTCATGCGCGAGCAGCTCACCGGGATCCGCGTCATCCGCGCCTTCGTGCGCGAGCCGATCGAGCAACGCCGCTTCGGCGAGGCCAACACCGACATCATGATCGTCGGCCGCAAGGTCGGCTCCCTGTTCGTGCTGCTGTTCCCCGCCGTCATGCTCATCCTGAACCTGACCGTCATCGCCGTGCTGTGGTTCGGGGGGATGAAGGTCGACGCCGGTGAAGTGCAGATCGGCACGCTGTTCGCCTTCATGCAGTACGTCATGATCATCCTCTCGGGCGTCATGATGGCGAGCTTCATGACGATGATGATCCCGCGCGCCGCGGTCTCGGCCGAGCGGATCGGCGAGGTGCTCGACACGACCGCATCCTTCACCCGGCCCGCCGACGCCCAGCACGAGTTCCCCACCCCCGGGCGGGTCGAATTCCGCGACGCCGCGTTCACGTACCCCGGCGCGGAGGAGCCGGTCATCGCCGGCGTCTCCTTCGCGGCCGAGCGCGGAGAGACCGTCGCGATCGTCGGATCCACCGGCGCCGGCAAGACGACGCTCGTGTCGCTCATCCCGCGTCTGTTCGACGTCACGGGCGGGGCCGTGCTCGTCGGTGGCGTCGACGTGCGCACCGCCGACCTGGACGCCCTGTGGCGCATGATCGGGCTCGTCCCGCAGCGCCCGTTCCTGTTCACCGGCACCGTCGCCTCGAACCTCCGGTTCGGGCGGGAGGAGGCAGACGACGCCGAGTTGTGGGAGGCGCTGGAGATCGCGCAGGCGAGCGACTTCGTCGCGCAGATGCCGGGAGGACTCGACGCGCCCATCGCGCAGGGCGGCACGAACGTGTCAGGCGGCCAGCGGCAGCGCCTCGCGATCGCCCGCGCCATCATCCACCGGCCCGACGTCCTCGTCTTCGACGACTCGTTCTCGGCGCTCGACCTCTCCACCGACGCGCGCCTGCGCCAGGCGCTGTGGCGCGAACTGCCCGAGGTCACGAAGATCGTCGTGGCCCAGCGCATCTCCACCATCACCGACGCCGATCGCATCGTCGTCCTCGATGACGGTCGCATGGTGGGCCTCGGCACCCATGACGAGCTCGTGGAGACCAACCCGACCTACCGGGAGATCGTGCAATCACAGCTCGCGGCGGAGGTGATCCGATGAGCGGCGACGCCGAGCTCACCGACGAGGAGAAGCGCGACCTCGAACAGGCCGAACAGGCCCGCATCGGCGCCGATGACTGGAGCGGAGCGGTCGCGCCGGGAAAGCCGGCGCAGTTCGGCCCGTCGTTCCGGCGCCTCCTGGGACTTCTGCGCCCGGACGCGGTCGCGTTCGTCGTGGTCTCCGTGATGGGGGCGATCGGCGTCGTGCTGGCCGTCCTCGCACCCAAGATCCTGGCGGAGGCGACCAACATCCTGTTCGAGGGTGTGGTGTCGCAGATGGCACCCGCCGGCACGACGCAGCAGCAGGTCGTCGACGGCCTCGTCGCGTCGGGGGAGCAGGACCTCGCCAACATCGTGGCCAACCTGCAGAACTTCCGCCCGGGGGAGGGCGTCGACTTCACGCGGCTCGGGCAGGTGCTGGCCGGTGTGATGGCGCTGTACATCGCCTCGTCGGTGCTGTCGTGGCTGCAGGGCTACGTCATCAACGTCGTCATGGTCCGCACGATGTGGCGCCTTCGCGAGCGCGTCGAAGACAAGATCCACAGCCTGCCGCTGAGCTACTTCGACCGCACGCAGCGGGGCGAGCTGATCTCGCGCGTGACGAATGACATCGACAACATCACCCAGATGATGCAGCAGTCGCTCTCCAGCGCAGTGACCTCCGTGCTCACCGTGCTGGGCGTGCTCGTCATGATGCTGTCGATCTCCTGGCAGCTCACGCTCGTCGTCCTGATCAGCTTCCCGCTCATGGCCGTGCTGTTCGGCGTGATCGGCCCCCGCTCGCAGAAGGCCTTCGGCATCCAGTGGCGCAAGGTGGGCCGGCTCAACGCCCGCGTGGAGGAGTCGTTCTCCGGTCACGCGCTGGTGAAGGTGTTCGGCCGCGAGGAGAGTTCGCGCGAGGCCTTCCGCGTCGAGAACGAGGAGCTGTACCAGGCGTCGTTCAAGGCACAGTTCCTGTCCAACATCATGATGCCCGCGATGACGTTCATCGGGAACCTGACATATGTCGGCATCGCGGTGTTCGGGGCGCTCATGGTCGCGAGCGGGCAGCTGCGGCTGGGCGATGTGCAGGCCTTCATCCAGTACTCCCAGCAGTTCACGCAGCCGCTGTCGCAGCTGGGCGGCATGGCCGCCGTCGTGCAGTCGGGCACAGCCTCGGCCGAGCGCGTGTTCCAGCTGCTGGACGAGCCCGATCAGGAGCCGGATGCGGCGGATGCGCCGGCCCCGGTGGACGGCGACGGCACGATCGAGTTCGACCATGTGTCGTTCTCGTACTCGCCCGAACGCCCGCTCATCACCGATCTGTCCTTCCGTGTGGAGCCGGGCCAGACGGTCGCCATCGTCGGCCCGACCGGCGCGGGCAAGACGACGCTGGTGAACCTGATCATGCGCTTCTACGAGCTCGACGGCGGCCGCATCCTGCTGAACGGTCAGAACACCGCCGACCTGACCCGCCACGACGTACGCGCCAAGACCGGCATGGTCCTGCAGGACCCGTGGCTGTTCGCCGGCACGATCCGCGACAACATCCGCTACGGGCGCGCGGACGCCACCGACGAGGAGATCCTCGAGGCGGCGCAGGCCACGTACGTCGACCGTTTCGTGCACTCGCTGCCCGATGGCTATGACACCGAGCTCGACGAGGACGCGTCGAACATCTCCGCGGGCGAGAAGCAGCTCATCACGATCGCGCGGGCGTTCGTCGCCCGGCCGAGCGTCCTGATCCTGGATGAGGCGACCAGTTCCGTCGACACGCGCACGGAGCTGCTGCTGCAGAGCGCCATGGCGGCGCTGCGGCAAGGGCGCACGTCGTTCGTGATCGCGCACCGTCTGTCCACGATCCGCGACGCCGACCTCATCCTCGTCATGGAGGACGGGGCGATCGTCGAGCAGGGCACCCACGAGCAGCTCATCGCCGCGCGGGGGGCCTACTTCCGCCTCTACAACGCCCAGTTCCAGCACGCGGCCACCGACCCCGACGCGGATGCCGCGACCGCGGACGAGCGCCAGGAGACCGAGGGCGCCGAGGTCCTCTAGCCGCGGTCGTGCGGTGACACCCGCCGGGTGGGGCGGGGTTCCCGGTCGCTGAGCGGCGCATCAGGCTGGGGGCTGGGGCTGGGGCTGCAGGCTGCCCGGCTGGGGCTGCTCGGCTGGGGCTGGGGCTGCCCGGCTGGGGCTGGGGCTGGGGCTGGGGCTGCGGGATTCGGTGCCGGGCGCGCCGGCCGCAGCCCGAACTCCGCAATTCCGGGCCCGGGAACCGGTTGCAGGCGCCGTTCGCGGGCATGTCGGTGCCGGTTTCGAGGAGTTCGGGTTCACGCGGACCGCTGATCGGCGCACCGTGCAGCGGGGTCGGGGCTGGGGCTGCGGTATTCGGTGCCGGGCGCGCCGGCCGCAGCCCGAACTCCGCAATTCCCGCCGCGGGAACCGGTTGCAGCCGGCGTCCCCGGGCATGTCGGTGCCGGTTTTGAGGAGTTCGGGTTCATACGGACAGCTGAGCGGCGGTGGACATCGCACAGAGCTCGACCGTCACGACGAGGCCACCGGCCGCATCCTCGCCGTCGCTCCCGCGGTCCGCGTGATCATCCTCACCACCTATGAGACCGACGACGCGATCCTGCGCGCCATCGGCGCCGGTGCCAGCGGATACCTCCTCAAGGCCGCGCCGGAGGACGAGCTGCTCGCCGGCATCCGCGCCGTCGCCGCTGGAGAAGTCGCGCTCGCTCCCAGCGTCGCGCGCGTGCTCGTGCGGCGGGCGACGCAGCCTCCGAGCGCCGCCCGCTCCCGTGCTGACACCACGGGAGCGGGAGGTCTTGAGCCTTGTGGCCGCAGGCTTGAGCAACCGCGCCATCGGTTCCCGGCTCCACGTCGGTGAGGCCACGGTCAAGACGCATCTGCTGCACGTGTTCGTGAAGCTGGAGGTGGATGACCGTACCCGGGCGGTCACGCGGGCCATGGAACTCGGCCTCCTGGGTCGCTGAGCACGGGCCGGGCAGGGGTGCGGCGCGGATAGCGTAGGGGGATGGTGAACTATCGGTACCTCGGAAACAGCGGCCTGAAGATCTCGGAGATCACGTACGGGAACTGGGTGACGCACGCGTCGCAGGTCGAAGACGACGCTGCAGTGAAGACCGTGCACGCCGCGCTGGATGCCGGCATCACGACGTTCGACACCGCCGACACGTACGCCAACACCGGCGCAGAGGTCATCCTCGGGAAGGCCCTGGAGGGGCAGCGCCGCGAGTCGCTCGAGATCTTCACGAAGGTGTACTTCCCCACCGGCCCGAAGGGGCCCAACGACACCGGGCTCAGCCGCAAGCACATCTTCGAGTCGATCCACGGGTCGCTGAAGCGGCTGGGCACCGACTACGTCGACCTCTACCAGGCGCACCGCTTCGACTACGAGACTCCGCTGGAGGAGACCTTCCAGGCCTTCGCCGACCTCGTCCGGCAGGGGAAGGCGCTCTACATCGGGGTGTCGGAGTGGACCGCCGAGCAGCTGCGCGCAGGGCACGCGCTCGCGAAGGAACTCGGCATCCAGCTCATCTCCAACCAGCCGCAGTACTCCATGCTGTGGCGTGTCATCGAGGGCAAGGTCGTCCCGGCCAGCGAGGAGCTCGGCATCTCGCAGATCGTGTGGTCGCCGATGGCGCAGGGCGTGCTCAGCGGCAAGTACCTGCCGGGGCAGCCGGTGCCGGAGGGCTCCCGCGCGACCGACGAGAAGAGCGGCGCGACCTTCATCAAGCGCTTCCTCCACGACGAGGTGCTCACGGCGGTGCAGCGACTCAAGCCCATCGCCGAGCAGGCCGGGCTCACGATGCCGCAGCTGGCGATCGCGTGGGTGCTGCAGAACCCCAACGTCGCCGCGGCGCTGGTGGGCGCATCCCGACCCGAGCAGCTGGCCGACACGGTCAAGGCCTCGGGCGTCACCCTCGACGCCGACACGCTCGCGGCGATCGATGAGGCCCTCGGCGACACGGTCAACCGCGACGCGGAGGACACCTACACCCTCTCGCCCAAGAGCCGGCTCACCTGACATGGCGGCCAGGAGCGCCGGCATCCTGCTCTACCGCCTCGAGGGGGAGGGTGGGGTGCGGGTGCTCCTGGCGCACATGGGCGGACCGTACTGGGCGTCCAAGGACGCCGGCGCGTGGTCGATCCCCAAGGGCGAGTACGACATCGACGCCGAGGGGGCGCTGGATGCGGCGCGCCGCGAGTTCCGCGAGGAGCTGGGTGTCGATCCGCCCGACGCCGAGTACGCAGAGCTCGGCACGTTCGCATACTCGTCCGGCAAGAAGATCGTGGTGTTCGTCGCCGACGGCGCCGAGTTCGACCCGGCTGCCGACGACCTCGAATTCGGCGAATTCGACATGGAATGGCCGCCCCGCTCGGGGAAGACCGCGCGCTTCCCCGAGGTCGACCGCATCGAATGGTGCACGCCCGACGAGGCACGCGAGCGGCTCGTGAAGGGCCAGCGCCCCGCGCTCGACCGACTCCTCGCGCACCTCGCGGAGCTCTGACCCCGCCGCGCGACGGGCCTGGGCTCACTCGGTGGGTGCCAGTTGCCGCCGGCGCATGAGGGTGAAGGCCAGGGCGGTGCCGGCGACGACGGCCGTGACCAGCCATCACAGCCCACGCAGGTCGACGTCGCTGCCCGACACGGTGGGCGTGACGGCGATCGGCGACACCATCTCCATCAGCGGGTCCAGCCCGCTCGTCGGTTCGTCGAGGATGTAGAGGTCGGCGGGAACGGTGAACGCGGCGATCAGCGCGATCTTCTGCCGATTGCCCTTGGAATACGCACGGCCCTTCTTGCGAGGGTCGAACTGGAAAGCCTCCTGGAGGCGCGCCCGTTCGTCGCGATAGGCGGTCGACCGCCCGCCCCCGCGAAGCCGGCAGAGGAGATCGATCGCTTCGCCGCCGGAGAGGTTCGGCCACACGCTCACGTCGCCGGGGACGGCGGCGATCCGTCGATGCAGCCGCACGGCATCGCGCCACGGATGACCTCCGAGGACGGATGCCTCGCCGCCGCCGGCGCGTGCGAGGCCGAGGAGGATCCGGATCGTCGTCGACTTCCCGGCGCCGTTCGGGCCGAGGAACCCGTGGATCTCGCCGGGTGACACGTCGAGGTCGAGCCCATCGAGCGCCAGGACGCGGCCGTAGCGCTTTTGCAGCCCGCGCGTGCGGATGACAGCTTCCATGGGCGGGACGCTACGCCGGTCCGGGGCCGGCGGCATCCCCCCGCCGACCGGCATTTGCACGAAGCGATGCCGGCCCGGCACACTGGGGCCGGCGAAGGAGCACGATGTCCGATGACGCGCTGATCACCCACACCCGGATCGCCTCGCGGCAGGTGGTCCGCGGACACCTGAACGCGGCGTACGTCGAGCGCGCCGCCATCGACGGGGTCGCAGGCGAAGGGCTGGCCGATCGCACGTGGCACGCGGCCCGCGAGGTGGCCGAGTCCGCGCGCCGGGAGGTGAACCGGGCCCTCCGCGAGCGGTTCGGTCCCCGCGACCCCCATCGCGGATGGCTGGGGTGGCTGTTGTTCTTCACGCTCCTGGCGGCGGCCTTCGCGCTCGTCCATGCCCTCGGCGTGCAACGCCTCCCCACCGACACGGGCGTCTCCGGCTGGCTGGGCCTGGCGGTGGCCGCGATGGACCTCCTGCTTCTCGCCGTCGCACGCACGCGCACCCTGAACCGTGCCTTCCCGCGCGCCCTGGCGCCGACCCCGGTGCTTCTCGCGGTGACGACCGTCGCGCTGGCGAACGGGGACCTGCCCGGGGTGGAGGGCGCCCTGGCGGGTGCCGTCGTGTCCTTCGCGACGCTGGTGTGGGTGGTCGCCGTGCGCCATCGGGATGCGGGGGCCCGTCACGAGATCGACATGGCCATTCCGATGGCGTATCTCAACGCGGCTCCGCTCCTGCGGGAGGGGGTGGCGAAGATCCAGGACGACGTGCTGGCCGAACTCGGGAGCGACCGCGCCGCGCAGGTCGTCCGGGTGCGGGACGCCGTGCTCGCCGAATTGGCGACGGATCATCCGAAGCTGCGGGACGCCCCGTCCGGGGTGCCCGCGGGCGCCCTCATCATCGGACACCTCACCGAGAACTGGTCGCCCGTCTACATCCCGCAGGGCAGCGACGGCTGACGGGGGGCTGCTCCGGGCCGGTCGCGTCCGGGTGTGGGGCTGGCATCGATGTATACCCAAAAGCAGGATTCCCGCACCATCGCGCGACCGGATGGCTCCTGATGTATACACTGGAGTGAGTTGATGCCGAAGGAGGAGCCATGCGGGCCAGTGACCGCGCCTACGCGACGCTCCTCGACGAGATCCAGTCCGGTGCGCTGCCCCCCGGCGCCGTTCTCGCAGAGGTCGAGCAGGCGACCAGACTCGGCGTGAGCCGCACGCCGTTGCGCGAGGCCCTCGGTCGTCTCGCCGCCGACGGACTCGTGGAGCAGGCCTCGCCCCGTGTCACCGTCGTCGCCGGCATCGACGCCGACGACATCCGCGCACTGTTCACCGTGCGCCGTGCCCTCGAGGAGATGGCTGCGCGGCTCGCCGCTTCGACTCCCGACCGTTCGGTCTTCACAAACCTCGCGGCGGAGTTCGCCGCCGCCGAACCCTCGGACCGGGCCGACGCCTACTATGCCCTCATCGGCCGCTTCGACGCGGCGATCGACGCGGCCGTCGTCAACGACTACCTGACCTCCGCCCTGCGCACGGTGCGCACGCACCTCGTGCGGGTGCGGCGGATGGCACGGGACAACCCCGTGCGCCTGGGCGAATCCGCCCGCGAGCACGAGCTCATCGCGAGCGCCATCGCCGCCGGCGACGGCGAGCTGGCCGCGCATGCCACCCACGTGCACCTGCACAACGCCCTCACGACCATCCTCGAGTCCCTTCCGGAGGAACAGCCATGACCATCACCCACCACGTACGCGTGCACCGCAGCGACGAGGACCTTCCCCGCGAGGGGCAGCTGGCATGGGCGATCGCTCGCGTGGCGACCGACGACGTCGCCGTCGACGACGACGTCGCCGACATGATCATCAACCGCGTCATCGACAACGCCGCCGTGGCCGCGGCATCCCTCACCCGCCGGCCCGTGTGCGCCGCACGGCAGCAGGCCCTCGACCACCCCGTCTCGATCGGCGGCGTCGGCTCGACCGTCTTCGGCTGCGCACTCGAACGGCGCACGAGCCCCGAGTGGGCGGCGTGGGCCAACGGCGTCGCCGTGCGCGAGCTGGACTACCACGACACCTTCCTGGCCGCGGAGTACTCCCACCCCGGCGACAACATCCCGCCGATCCTCGCCGTGGCCCAGCACACCGGCCGTGACGGCGCCGCGCTGCTGCGCGGCCTCGCGACCGGATACGAGATCCAGATCGACCTCGTCCGCGCGATCTCGCTGCACAAGCACAAGATCGACCATGTCGCCCACCTCGGCCCGTCGGCCGCGGCCGGCATCGGGACGCTCCTGGGCCTGGACATCGAAACGATCTACCAGGCCGTCGGCCAGGCGCTGCACACCACCACGGCCACGCGGCAGTCGCGCAAGGGCGAGATCTCCACGTGGAAGGCGCACGCGCCCGCGTTCGCCGGGAAGATGGCGGTCGAGGCGGTGGACCGCGCGATGCGCGGCGAGACCAGCCCTTCACCCATCTACGAGGGCGAGGACGGCGTCATCGCGTGGATGCTGGACGGCAAGGACGCGGCGTACGACGTGCCCCTGCCCGGTGAGGGCGAAACCAAGCGCGGCATCCTCGACTCGTACACGAAGGAGCACTCCGCGGAGTACCAGGCGCAGGCCTGGATCGACCTCGCGCGCCGCCTGGGGGCGGAGCATCCCGAGCTGCGCGATCCCGCGAACGTCGCCTCGATCGTGCTGCACACCAGCCACCACACGCACTACGTGATCGGGTCGGGCGCCGGCGACCCGCAGAAGTACGACCCCACGGCCTCGCGCGAGACCCTCGACCACTCCATCCCGTACATCTTCACCGTCGCTCTGCAGGACGGCGCATGGCACCACGTCGACTCGTACGCCCCCGAGCGCGCCGGGCGACTGGACACCGTCGAGCTGTGGCACAAGGTCACCACCGCCGAGGACGCCGAGTGGACCCGCCGCTACCACTCGGAGGACCCGAACGAGAAGGCCTTCGGCGGCCGGGTCGTGATCACCCTGACCGACGGGTCGACGATCGAGGATGAGATCGCCGTCGCCGACGCGCACCCCCTCGGCGCCCGCCCGTTCGCCCGCGAGGAGTACATCCGCAAATTCCGCCTGCTGGCAGAGCCCGTGCTGCTGCCGGAGGAGATCGAACGGTTCCTCGACCTCGCCCAGCGCCTGCCCGAGCTCACGGCAGCCGAGGTGCTGCAGCTGAACATCACCGCCAAGCCCGGCGTGCTCGCGATGGCGCCGGCTCCGAAGGGGCTGTTCTGATGGCGCGCACCGTTCAAAACTCAGGAAGAATCGGCCGCCGGATGCCCCGGAGCGGCGTCGCCGCGGCGTGTCTCCTGAATTCTGAACCTGACAACGAAGGAGAACGCTGATGCTGTACGCGCAGACTCCGGCGGCCGAGAAGCGCCGCCTCTTCCGTGAGCGGCTCGCCTCGGGTGAGCTGCTGCGGTTCCCCGGGGCGTTCAACCCGCTCTCGGCCCGCCTCATCGAGCGCAAGGGCTTCGAGGGCGTCTACATCTCGGGTGCCGTGCTCTCCGCCGACCTGGGCCTGCCCGACATCGGCCTGACCACCCTCACCGAGGTCGCCGGCCGCGGGCAGCAGATCGCCCGCATGACGGAGCTTCCCGCCATCATCGACGCCGACACCGGATTCGGCGAGCCGATGAACGTCGCCCGCACCATCCAGACGCTCGAGGACGCCGGCCTTGCCGGCACGCACATCGAGGACCAGGTGAACCCCAAGCGGTGCGGGCACCTCGACGGCAAGGCGGTCGTGGATGCCGATACCGCGGTCAAGCGGATCCGCGCGGCCGTCGACGCGCGGCGTGACCCGAACTTCCTCATCATGGCGCGCACCGACATCCGCGCAGTGGACGGGCTGGATGCGGCGATCGACCGCGCCAAGGCGCTCGTGGACGCCGGTGCCGACGCGATCTTCCCCGAGGCGATGCGGTCGCTGGAGGAGTTCGCCGCCGTGCGCGCGGCCGTGGACGTGCCGATCCTGGCGAACATGACCGAGTTCGGCAAGAGCGACCTGTTCAGCGTCGACGCCCTCCGCGACGTGGGGGTCAACATCGTCATCTGGCCGGTGTCGCTGCTGCGCATGGCGATGGGTGCGGCCGGGCGTGCGCTGGACACGCTGGTCGACGAGGGGCACCTCACCTCGAAACTCGATGAGATGCAGCATCGCGCAGATCTCTACGACCTGATGGACTACGAGGGCTACAACCACTTCGACACGAGCGTGTTCAACTTCACCGTCGCCCGCTGACGCGGCATCCTCCGAAGGAACGGCAATGACCGACACCGACATCAAGAAGGGCCTCGCCGGCGTCGTCGTGGACTACACGGCCGTCAGCAAGGTCAACCCCGACACCAACAGCCTCCTCTACCGCGGGTACCCCGTGCACGAGCTGGCGGCGACGCAGCCCTTCGAGGCGGTGGCGTACCTGCTGTGGCACGGTGAACTGCCCACCGACGAGCAGCTCGCGGAGTTGCGCGCCACCGAGCGGCGGAACCGCGCGCTACATCCCGACGTCAAGGCCGCGATCGACATCCTGCCCACCAGCGCGCACCCGATGGATGAGGTGCGCACGGCCGTCAGCGTCATCGGTGCGCAGGACACCGCCGGCATCGCGAATGTGATGGATGCCGTCGGCACACCGGAGGAGAATCTGGAGCGCAGCCTCCGCCTGTTCGCCCAGCTGCCCGCGATTGTCGCCTACGGTCAGCGCCGCCGTCGGGGGCTGGAGCTCGTGGAGCCCCGCGACGACCTCGACTACGCCGCGAACTTCCTGTGGCAGACCTTCGGCGAAGACGCCGACCCCGTCGTCATCGATGCGTTCAACCGCTCGATGATCCTGTACGCCGAGCACTCCTTCAACGCCTCCACCTTCACCGCGCGCGTCATCACCTCGACCCTCAGCGACCTCTACTCCGCGGTCGTGGGTGCCATCGGCGCGCTGAAGGGACCCCTCCACGGTGGGGCAAACGAGGCCGTGCTGCACATCTTCGAGGAGATCGGTACCGCCGACAACGTCGTGCCGTGGCTGGATGCCGCGCTCGCCGAGAAGCGCAAGATCATGGGCTTCGGCCACCGCGTGTACAAGCGCGGCGACTCCCGCGTGCCGACGATGAAGGCCGCCCTGGACACGCTCGTCACCCACTTCGACCGCCCCGACGTCGCGGAGCTGTACGACACCCTCGAGAGCGAGTTCGTCGAGCGCAAGGGCATCTACCCGAACCTCGACTACCCGTCCGGGCCGGCGTACGACCTCATCGGCTTCGACGTCCTCACTTTCACGCCACTGTTCGTCGCAGCCCGCATCACCGGGTGGACCGCGCACATCATGGAGCAGCAGGCATCCAATGCGCTGATCCGCCCGCTGTCGGAGTACAACGGTCCCGACGAGCGGCACATCTCCGGCTACGTGCCCGACACCGCGGTGCTCGACGTGGCCGAGCGTCCGGAGGAAGCGGCGGGGTGATGTCCGAGAAGGTCGTGCTCCTCGCCGGTGCGCGCACGCCCGTCGGCAGTTTCGCCGGGTCGCTGTCGAGCGTCCCCGCGCACGAGCTGGGCGCGACCGCGGTCACGGCGGCACTCGCGCGGGCAGGCGTCTCCGGAGAGGACGTCGGAGAGGTGGTGATGGGATGCATCGCCCAGAACGGTCCCGACGCGTACAACGCGCGGCGCGTCGCGCTGGCCGCCGGCCTGCATCCCCGCATCCCCGCATTCACGGTCAACCGCCTGTGCGGATCGGGCCTGCAGGCCATCTGGTCGGGCGCGCAGGAGCTGCTGTGGGGCGGCGTGGATGTCGTCGTCGCCGGTGGTGACGAGAGCATGTCGCGGACGCCCTTCCTCGATTTCCAGGCTCGGTCCAACCCGCGTCTGGGCGACCGCAAGCTCCTCGACGGCACGCTCGCCATCCTCACCGACCCCTTCAGCGGCCGGCACATGGGCACGACCGCCGAGACGGTGGCCACGCGCTACGGCGTGACCCGGCAGGCACAGGACGAATTCGCGGCCGAGAGCCAGCGCCGGGCGGCATCGGATGCGGCCCGCGCGGCGTTCGCGGAGGAGATCGTGCCGGTCACCACCGGGGGTCGGAAGCCGATGGAGGTCTCGGTGGATGAGCATCCCCGCCCCGGCACGACGATGGAGGTGCTCGCGGGGCTGCGTGCCGCGTTCGAGGAGGGCGGCAGCGTCACGGCCGGTAACTCCTCCGGCATCAACGACGGAGCCGCGGCGACCGTGCTCATGCGCGAGTCCGATGTCCGCGAGCGCGGGCTGAAGGGTCTGGTGACGCTGGAGGCGGTCGTGACCGCGGGCATCGAGCCGGAGATCATGGGCTATGCGCCCGTGATCGCGCTCGAGCGGCTGTGGCGGCAGACCGGTCTGTCGCCGAGCGACGTCGACGTGATCGAACTCAACGAAGCCTTCGCGTCGCAGGCGATTGCCGTCATCCGCGACGCCGGCTTGGACCCGGCGAAGACCAACCCGTACGGTGGCGCGATCGCGCTCGGTCACCCGGTCGGCGCGACGGCCGCGATTCTCACGCTGCGAGCGGCGATGGATCTGCACCGACGCGATCTCGAGTACGCCGTCGTGACGATGTGCATCGGCGGGGGGCAGGCGCTGGCGGCGCTGCTGCGGCGCTGGGATGGGTGAGGCTCGGCCCCGCACCCTCTGACCGCCCGTGGAGGCACCGGCCATAGCCGAGCGGGGTTGTGCGTATGTATACATAACGGGCAGTTAGCGTGCCTCCGAGACGCAGCAGGGCCCAGATTGGGTACATTGCGTTCGGCGCCGTAGACTCGAAGCATCGTGAGGAGATGACATGAGGATCGTCGTCCTGGTCAAGGAAGTCCCGGATACCTACGGGGATCGCAAGCTGTCGCTGGAGACGGGTCTGGCCGATCGAGCAGCGAGCGAGAGCGTGCTGGACGAGATCGGCGAGCGCGCGCTGGAGGTGGCCCTGTCGTTCGCGGAGAAGCACGCCGGCACCGAGGTGGTCGTCCTGTCGATGGCGCCCGAGAGCGCGCTGGCGACGGTCCGGAAGGGCCTGGCGATGGGCGCCGGATCGGCCGTCCAGGTCGTGGACGAGGGGCTGCGCGGCGCAGACATGGGTCTGACCGCCGAGGTGCTGGCGGCCGCCGTGAAGCGGACCGGGTTCGATCTCGTGATCGCGGGCAACCAGTCCACCGACGGCACGGGCGGCGTCCTGCCGGCGATGCTCGCCGAGCTGCTGCAGGTGCCGCACGCGACGGCGCTGAGCTCGGTGGAGATCGGCGAGGACGTCGTGCGCGGTGCGCGGGCGTCCGACGCGGGCACCATGACGGTGTCGGCACCGCTTCCGTCGGTGATCTCGATCACCGAAGCCCTCCCCGACGCGCGGTTCCCCAACTTCAAGGGCATCATGGCGGCCAAGAAGAAGCCCTTCGAGACGCTGTCGCTGGCCGACCTCGACGTGGACCCGATGGACCCGGGCGCAGCACGCTCGATCATGATCGCGGTCTCGGAGAAACCCCCGCGCGAGGCGGGCGTGAAGATCACCGACGAGGGCGACGCGGGTGAGAAGCTCGCCGACTTCCTCGCGTCCAACCGGCTGCTCTGAGAGGCCATCGAGATGACTGATTTCGCAGCGGATTCCATCCTCGTCATGGTCGACGTCATGCCCTCGGGCGAGGTCGCCAAGAGCGCCGCCGGACTTCTGGGCGCGGCGTCGGGCGTCGGCACCCCCGTGGCCGTCGTCGTGACCACGCCCGACCTGCTCTCCGGAGCCGCCGAGCAGGCCGCATCCCTCGGTGCCCACGTCGTGCTCACGGCGACCGGCGACACGAGCGTCCTGTCGGCGCCGGCGGTGGACGCGCTCGTCGCGGCGGCCGGGCTCGTCCGTCCGGACGCCGTGCTCGTCTCCAACTCGATCGAGGGGCGCGACATCGCCGGGCGGTTCGCCGCGCGCACGCGCTCCGGGCTCGCCGCCGACGCCATCGGCGTCTCGCGCGACGACGAGGGCATCGTGGCGCACCACTCCGTCTACGGCGGCGCGTACAACGTCGATTCCGCCGTCACCTTCGGTGCGCCGGTCATCACGGTGCGTCAGGGCGCGATCGACTCCCGGGCCGAGGCGCAGCCGCTGAATGCGCTGCCGCTCGAGGTGGCGCCGGCCGGCGCGCCCGCCGCGACGGTCGAGTCCTTCGATCAGGTGCAGGCGACCTCCACCCGGCCCGAGCTACGCGGCGCTGCCAAGGTCGTCGCGGGTGGCCGGGGGCTCGGCTCGAAGGAGAAGTTCGAGCTGGTCGATCAGCTGGCCGATGCCCTCGGGGCCGCCGTGGGCGCCTCGCGCGCGGCGGTGGACGCCGGCTACGTGCCGCACTCCTACCAGGTCGGCCAGACCGGCGTCTCGGTGTCGCCGCAGCTCTACATCGCCCTCGGCATCTCCGGCGCCATCCAGCACAGGGCCGGCATGCAGACGGCGAAGACGATCGTGGCGATCAACAAGGACGGGGATGCGCCGATCTTCGAGATCGCCGACTTCGGCGTCGTCGGCGACGTCTTCACCGTCGTGCCGCAGTTGATCGCGGCGCTCGAGGCGAAGAAGAAGTAGGCGCGCACATGGCGACGTACGCGAGATCGGTGCGCCGCGGCCTGCCGCGCGTTGCCGGGGGCGACCCGTGGCCGCCCGCCGACGCCATGCCGGTGACGGCGGACGGATCCGACGGCGATACGGCTCCCGTCGACGCGCCCCCGGCCCCCGCGGGTGCCTCCGCGCCTGCCCCGGTCGAGGTGCAGTCGCCCACCGTCGAACCGGCCGCTCCCGCCGTGAATGCCGCGGCCGCGCCGCCGCCGCAGACCATGGCGCCGCAGGCTCGGGTGCGCCGTGGGCTGCCGCGCGTGCCCGGTGGCGAGCCGTGGCCGCCCGCGGATCAGGCCGCCCCGGCCTCGCCTGTGCCGTCCCCCGCCATCACCGACTCGCAAGCTCCCGCTGAGGCAGCGCCGCCGCCCTCCGCCACTCACGACCGTGCGCCCGCGGTTGCGGAAGCACCGCCCCGCCCGTCCGCGCCTGCCGTCCCCGCCGCACCAGCCGGCGAGGGCGTCGCGCTGCGCCGTGGGCTGCCCCGCGTACCCGGTGGCGACCCCTGGCCGCCCGCCGGATTCGCCCCGACGGTCGCCGCCGAGGCCGAGCCGATCCACACGCCGGATCCGGCTGCGGATGCGGTGGCCCCTGTCGTCTCCGAGCAGCCGCCTGCGCCGCCCGCCGAGGTCGCCGTGCCGGTCGCCACCGGCCCCCGCGCACCGCTGCCGTTCACGCCGTCGGTGTGGCCGGGCGCCGCCGCATCCGCGCCCCGCGCCGACGAGCGCCCCGAGCCCCGGCGCTACGGCCCCTTCACCCGCCTGCAGTGGGCCGGTGCGGTCGTCGTGCTGGGCGCAGGCCTGCTCGTCGCCGCAGGCATGGCCGTCGCGCTCGTGCGGTGGCTGCTGTCCACGCAGTGGGGAGAGGGTTTCCTCGCGCAGTATCCGGGCGAGTACCACCTTCCCGAGGGGGCGCCGGTGGGGTTCCCGGCGTGGCTGGGGTGGCAGCACTTCTTCAACGCGTTCCTGATCATCCTCATCATCCGATCGGGACTGCAGGTGCGCCGCGAGAAGCGGCCGAGCGTGTTCTGGTCGCCGCGCGGCACCGCCAAGCGCAAGATCAGCCTCGCGCTGTGGTTCCACCAGTCGCTGGACATCCTGTGGCTCGTGAACGGTGTGGTCTTCGTCATCCTGCTGTTCGTCTCCGGGCAGTGGATGCGCATCGTCCCCACCTCGTGGGAGGTCTTCCCCAACGCGGTGTCGGCGGCGCTGCAGTACGTGTCGCTGGACTGGCCCACCGAGAACGGATGGGTCAACTACAACGCCCTCCAGCAGCTGGCCTACTTCACCACGGTCTTCGTGGCCGCGCCCCTAGCAGCCGTGACCGGCGTGCGGATGAGCGGCGTCTGGCCGAAGAACGCCACCACGCTGAACCGCCTGTATCCGCTCGAGTGGGCTCGGCGCATCCACTTCCCCGTCATGATCTACTTCGTGGTGTTCATCGTCGCGCACGTCGCGCTGGTGTTCGCCACGGGTGCGCTGCGCAACCTGAACCACATGTACGCGGCGCAGGGATCGGTGGATCCGGGCGCCTACGCGGACAACTGGACCGGCTTCTGGATCTTCGTCGGCTCGGTGGTCGTCATGGCCGCCGCCTGGATCGCGGCCCGACCCCTCGTGCTGGCGCCCATCGCGCGCCTGTTCGGCAAGGTCAGCGGCCGATGACCGTGACCGCTCCTCCCGGCCGCGTGCCGGGGGAGCGGGTGAGACCCGGTCCGCGACACCCGGCCCGCGTCGCCTTGCGAACGTCGATCGGCGGGCCCGGAGGCTGGCGGGGCGACTGCCGCCCGGAGTTCGGGAGCCCTAGCGACTCGTAGGACGCCCAGCTAAAGTGGTGGCGTCGCGCACCACCCCGCGCCGTCGTCGTGCAGGTTGCCCCACAAGGACGTGAATCCGATGAGCACCACCACCCTTCCCACCAGTTCCATGGACGCCGAGGAGCGCGCCGCCGTCGTGGCGGCGGTGCGGGACTTCGCCGAGACCGAGCTCGCGCCGCACGCGCTGGAGTGGGACGAGCGCAAACACTTCCCTCGCGACGCCCTCCGCCGGGCCGGCGAGCTCGGATTGGGCGGCATCTACGTCCGCGAGGACGTCGGCGGAAGCGCCCTCAGTCGCGCCGACACCGCCCTCGTCTTCGAGGAGCTGGCCAAGGGCGATCCGGCCGTGGCCGCGTACATCTCGATCCACAACATGGTCGCGTGGATGATCGACGCGTACGGCACCGAGCCGCAGCGGCAGCAATGGCTGCCCCAGCTGACGGCGATGACCGGGTTCGGCAGCTACTGCCTCACCGAGCCGGGGGCCGGGTCGGATGCGGCGGCGATCACGACGACTGCCGTCCGCGACGGCGACGGTTTCGTGCTCACCGGGGTGAAGCAGTTCATCTCCGGAGCCGGCGAAGCGGCGGTGTACGTCGTGATGGCCCGTACGGGCGGACCCGGGCCGCGCGGCATCAGCGCGTTCCTCGTACCCGCCGACGCCCCCGGCCTGTCCTTCGGCGCGAACGAGAAGAAGATGGGGTGGAACGCCCAGCCCACGAGGCAAGTGATCTTCGACCAGGTGCGCGTGGGCGCCGACGACATCCTCGGCGGGGAGGGACGCGGGTTCGCCATCGCGATGTCGGGGCTGGACGGCGGCCGGCTCAACATCGCCGCCTGCTCGCTCGGCGGCGCGCAGTGGGCGCTGGAGCGCGCGACGCGTTATGTCCACGAGCGCTCCGCCTTCGGTGCACCGCTGGATGAGCGGCAGTCGGTCGTGTTCACCCTCGCCGACATGGCGACGGATCTGTACGCCGCACGCACGATGGTGCTCGACGCCGCTGCATCCGTGGACGCCAAGGCTCCCGACGCATCCGTGCGGTGCGCGATGGCCAAGCGCTTCGCCACCGACGCCGGGTTCCGCGTCGCCAACACCGCCCTCCAGCTGCACGGCGGATACGGCTACCTGCACGACTACGGGATCGAGAAGGTGGTCCGCGACCTGCGGGTGCACCAGATCCTCGAGGGCACGAACGAGATCATGCGCGTGATCATCGGGCGACACGTCGTCGCCGCGTGACCTCGGAACGGACGAAGGAGACCGACGCATGAGGATCGCATTCCTGGGCCTGGGACACATGGGGCTGCCGATGGCCCGGAATCTGGCATCCGCGGGGCATGACGTCGTCGTGTTCGACGTGGTCCCCGCCGCCCTCGACGCGGCGCGGGATGCGGGACTGCCGGCGGCGGCGTCGGGCGTGGAGGCCGCCGCATCCGCCGACGTGGTCATCACGATGTTCCCCGAGGGGCGCCATGTGCTGGCGGCCTACCGCGGGTCGGCGGATTCGGCGGGTCTCCTGCAGGCCGCCCGGCCGGGAACGCTGTTCGTGGACTGCTCCACCATCGCCGTCGACGACGCGCGCGCCGCCCACGCCCTCGCCGAAGCGGCCGGGCAGCGCAGTCTCGACGCCCCCGTCTCGGGTGGGGTCGTCGGCGCCGAGAACGCGACGCTGGCGTTCATGGTCGGCGGCGACGAGGCCGATCTCGAGGAGGCCCGGCCGCTGCTGGAGCGGATGGGGCGGCGCGTCGTGCACTGCGGCGGCCCCGGTCTCGGGCAGGCGGCGAAGGTGTGCAACAACATGATCCTGGGCGTGAGCCAGATCGTGGTGGCCGAGGCGTTCGTGCTCGGCGAGCGGCTGGGCCTGTCGCACGAGGCGCTCTTCGAGGTCGCCGCGAACGCGTCGGGGCAGTGCTGGGCGCTCACGACGAACTGCCCGGTACCCGGCCCCGTTCCCACCAGTCCCGCGAACAACGACTACCGTCCCGGCTTCGCCGGCGCCCTCATGGCCAAAGACCTGGGGCTCGCCGCGCACGCCATCGCCCGCACCGGGGTGGACGCGCAGATGGGGCTGCTCGCGCAGGCGATCTACGCGCAGTTCGCGGACGGGCCGGGCGCAGGGCAGGATTTCTCCGGGATCATCCACACCATCCGGTCCGGCGAGGCCGCGTAAGGAGCCGACATGACCAGCTACGACACCATCCTCGTCGAACAGCGTGGACGGGTCGGGTGGATCACGCTGAACCGCCCCGACGCGCTCAACGCCCTGAACACCCGCGCGATGCATGAGATCGTCGTGGCCGCCGAGGGGTTCGACCGCGACCCCGGCGTCGGCGCGATCGTCGTCACCGGATCCGAGCGCGCGTTCGCCGCGGGCGCTGACATCAAGGAGATGGCCGACAAGAGCTCGGTCGATATGGTGCTCGACGACCACTTCGGGGCGTGGAACCGCTTCGCCGCCGTCCGGACGCCGGTCATCGCGGCCGTCTCGGGCTACGCGCTGGGTGGCGGGTGCGAGCTCGCGCTCATGTGCGACATCATCCTCGCCGCCGACACCGCGGCCTTCGGGCAGCCCGAGATCGCCCTCGGGGTCATCCCCGGCATGGGCGGCACGCAGCGCCTCGTGCGCGCGATGGGGTATTACAAGGCCGCCGACCTCGTGCTCACCGGGCGCCGGATGAGCGCGGAGGAGGCCGAGCGCGCGGGTCTGGTGTCGCGGGTCGTGCCGGCAGGCGAGCTCCTTGACGTCGCAGGGGAGGTCGCCGACGGCATCGCCGCGAAGTCGCTGCCGTCGCTGTACGCCGCGAAGGCTGCGCTGGATGCGGCGCTGGAGACGCCGCTGAGCGCGGGCCTGCGCTACGAGAGCGCCGCGTTCACGTCGCTGTTCGCGACCGAGGATCAGAAGGAGGGCATGGCAGCCTTCCGCGACAAGCGGGCCCCGGAGTTCACCGGGCGCTGACCGGCGGCGTCGTCACAGCGGGTCGGGCTGCGGCCGAGGGTCGTCGAAGTCGCCGGCGCCCTTGCGCATGCGCGCGATGATCGCGACGAGTTCGTCGGTGTCCTCCGGCGTGAGGCCGGGCTGCGCGAACACCTCGGCGTTGAGCCGCGCGGTGGCCTGCTCGGAGAGTTCGCGGCCGGGATCGGTCAGCACGACGAGGGTGACGCGGCCGTCCTCCGGGTGCGGCTCACGCTGGACGTACCCGCCGGCTTGGAGACGGTCGACCGTGTTGGTGACGCTGGTGGGATGCACCTGGAGGCGTGCGGATGCGGAGGCCATCGGCATCCGCCCGCTGCGCGAGAGCCGCAGCAGTGTGAGGAGCTCGTAGCGCGCGAATGTCAGCCCGAAAGGCCGCAGGGCCGCGTCGACGCTGGCGAGCACGAGCTGCTGCGCACGCATGATGGAGGTCACCGCGGCCATCCCCGCGGCGGCGTCGGTCCATCCGTGGGCGACCCACTGCCGCTTGGCTTCAGCGATCGGGTCGATCCGGAGTCGTCGGGGACCGGGCACGGCGCACCGCCTTTCGCGGTCTACGGTACCGGTGCCGCTCGCGCGGCCGACTGCGCGAGGCCGCGCCGGTGCCGAACTCCTCGAATTCGTACGGGGGTGCGCCGAAACCGGGCCGGTGGGGCGGGTGAGGCGTCGGTTTTGAGGAGTTCGGGAAGGGACAGGGGTCGAGGCGGAAGGGGGAGACGGCTCCGCGTGGGGCGCCCGGCTCTCGCCGGCTCCGCGCACCGGGCGGCGCCCGGCTTTCGCCGGCTCCGCGCAGCGTGCGACGCGCCGCTGCTCCTCGCCTTGGTCCGGCGCCGCCGCGCCCGGCGAGAGGTGAGAGGCCGCGCCTTTTCCGAACTCCTCAAATCCGTGCGGGGATGCGCCGAAATCGGGTGGATCGCGCACCAGGCGCACCCGTCTTGAGGAGTTCGGGATGGGATCGGACCGAGGTGGAAGGGGGAGACGGCGCCGGGGCGGCGCCCGGCTTTCGCCGGCTCCGCGCACCGGGCGGCGCGCCGCTGCTCCTCGCCTTGGTCCCGGCGCCGCCGCGCCCGGCGAGAGGTGAGAGGCCGCGCCTTTTCCGAACTCCTCAAATCCGTGCGGGAGTGCGCCGAAATCGGGCCGATGGGGGTGCCGGGGCGTCGGTTTTGAGGAGTTCGGGACGGGGGCGGGACGAGAGCGAGGCAGGAGGGGAGGGGGCCGAAGCCGCCCTTCAGCGGGGGTGGGCGGAGGCGGCGCCGTCGGCGTGGCCGGCGGCGTAGGCCTCGTCGGCTCCGAGGCGGAACATGTCGCGCTCGGCGGGGCGGACGATCGACCGCGCGCCGGGCAGGTCGAGCGAGCCGACGAGGTCGGCGCGTCCGCGCACCACGGCGACCGGAAGGCGGGCCGCCTTGCCCTTGACGAGGTCGGCGGCGGAGGCGAGCTCGTCGGCCACGCACGGCATCGTCACCACGAGGGGGCGCCCTTCGGCGTCGACGTGGCCACGCAGGTCTTCGAACACCTGCACACCCGCCGCGCCGATGGCGGCGTCGGTCTGGCCCTCGCGCCACGCGCGTCCCAGGGTGTCGGAGACGAGCACGCCGATGAGTGCCCCGGTCCGCTCCCGCAGGCCCGCCGCCAGCGTCCGCGCCGACGCATCCGGGTCTTCGGGCAGGAGGAGGATGGTGCCCTCCGGGGTGTTGCTGGCGTCGACGCCCGCGGCGGCGGAGACCATGCCGAGGCGATTCTCGACGATGCGGGTGACGTGGCCGGTCGGCGACGTGCGGGAGGCGACCACACGCACGGTTTCGGCCGTGATGGCCGCCTCGCGGTCATCGGCCACGACGAACCGGCCCTCGGCCTTCGACACGATCTTGGAGGTCACGACGACGATGTCGCCGTCGACCAGTTCACCGCGCGCGGCGTCGGCGATCACCTCGACGAGGTCGGTGCCGGGCGCCACCTCCCCGATGCCCGCGAGGGCCCAGACCTGCAGCACGTCAGCGGACGAAGCGGACTTCGGTGAGGGTCTCGCCGAGGAACGGCTCGGTGTGCGATGCGCCGTCCAGCGCGAAGCCGTTGCGCGTATAGAAGCGGTGCGCGCGCGGGTTGTCTTCCGCGACCCACAGGTAAAGCGGCTCGTCCTCGCCCACGACGGCGTCGAAGAGCATCTGGCCGATGCCGGTGCCGTGCCACGCGTCGAGGAGGTAGATGAAGTAGAGCTCGCGGTTGCGGGGTGCGTCGCGGTCGCGCGCCGGGCCAGAGCCGGCGAACCCGACGATGTCGCCCTTGACCAGGGCGGCGCGCATCGTGAACTCCGGGCCCTGGACGGCCCAGTGCGTCCACAGCTCGGCCATCCGCTTCGGGGAGACACGCTCCAGCGCTGCCTTGCTGATCAGGTGGTCGTAGGTCTCGTGCCAGCACGTCGCGTGAACCCGCCCCAGGGCTTCCGCATCCACGTCCCGCACCGGACGGACGACGATGTCAGTCTGCAGTTCGGCTTCCATGGGGCAGACTCTACGCGCGGCCCCCCGGCGGCGGAAATCGGCGGTCGGGTGCCTGGGCCTCCCACCCCGCACGCGATGATCCGAAGTTCGGCCCCATCCCAGGTTCGCGCCCGTTCGGTGCAACCGCGCCGATTAAGGATGGCGCGGTTGCGCCGATGTGTGGCGGACGTGGGGTTCGGCCGGAGGATGGCGCGGTTGCGCCGATGTGTGGCGGACGTGGCGTTCGGCTGGAGGATGGCGCGATTGCGCCGATGTGTGGCAGGCGTGGGTGGGCCGGACCGGCGCCGGTGGCGTCGGGCGGGCCCGGCGCGGTGGGGTCGGCCGGACCCGGCGCGGCGAGACGGCACCGGGCGGCAGTACGGCCGCTACTGTGAGAGCGTGCGCGCGGTGGTCAGCTCGGTCGGACGGCTGCTTCTGGCGCATTGGCCCGCACTGCTGGCGTGGTTCCTCGCGGGGATGCTGGGGCGTTACCTCGCGATCGAACTGGCGGGTTTCGTCGGGGCCTTCACCGCGATCGGCGGACTGCTCCTGCTGCCGCTGGCGATCCTGTCGCGCTTGGTGGGCTTCGTGGCGATGTTCCTCGTGCTGCGCGACGGCATGGTGCGCCTCGGCGCGATCGCGCCTCTTCCCTCCGACGCGCGTGCCCGGCGGCGCTCGTTCCGTGATGCGCTGCTGTCGGCGATCCTGCCGTTCTTCGCCGTCTACGCCGCGTGGGGGTTCCTCCGCGAAGACGTCGTGGCGTATCTGTCCCGTGCCCTGGAGGTGCAGACCGAACGTCGTTTCGTCGAGGGGGCGTCGGCCGTCGACACCGCCGGCACAGTCGACCGGCTCGGATTCGAGCCGTGGACCGTCGCCGTCATCGTGCTCGCGCTGGCCGGCCGGTGGGCGTGGAAGAGATGGGCGGCACGGGTGCCGCGCTGGTTCGCCGTGGGGGCGGTGTACCTCGAGGCCGTCTGGGTCTTCCTCACGGTGCTGCTCATCTCCGACGTGCTCGGGCAGGTCAACGCGTGGGTGCAGGCCCGTCAGGCCATGGCGTGGCTGGCGGATCTGCGCACGTGGCTCGTCGAGATGGTGGCGCCGGCGGCCTGGACCTGGGATGCGGTGGAGTGGCTGATCGGCGAAGTCGGCGGCGTCGTCCTGCTGCCCCTGGCATGGCTGACGATCGCGGGGGTGATCTACGGGCAGGCGGTGGCGCCGGAGGGCGTGAAGGTGCGTGCCCGCATCCTGGAACGGGTGCGCGGGCGATACAGCGCCCTGCCGCACCTGCTGCGGCGCCGCCTTGCCGACATCGGGTCGGGCATGGGGGAACGGTTCCGCCCGATCTGGCGTGCTCTCGTCCTGATGTGGCGGGGTGGGCCCGTTCTCATCGGCGGATACGTCCTGCTGTACGCGCTGGTCGTCCTGGGCGGTCGGATGCTGGAGTGGGGCGTGACGCGGCTGATCGGACCCCAGGACTTCTGGACGTTCTGGCTCGTCGCCGACTCCCTCCTGGCACTGGCCGTGCTGGCCATCACCGATCCCCTGCGCACCGTGCTGGTCGCCAGCGCGTACGACGCCACCGTCGGCGCGCTGATCGGCGCACCGGTGGTGACGTCAGGGCACGTCGACGACGAGTCGGAGGAAGCGCGGCAGCTCGTGCACGATCGTGAGGTCGAGGCCGAGCGGGCCGGAGACGTCGTCGGGGACGAGGAACGGAACGACGACGGTGTAGGCGCCGGTGCGGTCGGACGGGCATGACGCGGGGCGTTCGTCATAGGGGATGCCGGAGAGCCCGCTCGCCGCGTCCCACTGCCGGCCGGCCCCGCTCAGCTCCCTGAGCATGGGGGAGCCGCAGGTCGCGGGCCCTTCCCCCGTGCGGACGGGCACTTCGACGGTCACCACCTTCGTCCCCTCGGGAAGCTCGCGCGTGTCGTCGGCAGGCGCGACGGATGCTGTCGGCGGCCCGTAGCTCGCGCCGCCGAAGTCGAACGGCGCCTCCTGATCGACGGTGACGGCGAAGACGCGGTCTCTGCCGAACATCGACCACCACTCGTTTCCGCCGATGACCAGCGCCGTGCCGGGGACGAGCACGGCGACCGCTACGAGCGCGAAGGCGTTCCGGCGCCACCATCTCCTGCTCACGGTCGCGCCCACCCGGTCTCGGCGAGCTCCGAGCTTTCGGTCAGGTCCAGCGCGGCCAGATCGAGGGGGAGCTCGATCAGCGAGTCGAGCCGGGTCTCCCAGTCGCCGGACAGGTGCAGGAGCGCCGGCTCGTCCACGGCACCCGGGGGGAGTTCGAACGCGAGGCTTCCCGCGCGGGGGATGCCGACGAGCAGCGGCTGCTGGAAGAGCGACGCCGGTCGTTCACTGGCGCGGTAGGTGCGCCCGCCGATCACGAGGCTGGCCCCGCCCAGGTAGGTGCGGTCCTCCTCCTGTGTCGCGGCCGCGTCGAGATCGACCACGAGCCACACCCCCTCGGCCGCCCACCCGCCGGCGCTCACGTGTTCGGCCAGGCGCACATCCGTCACCGTGACCGTGAGGGAGCGGCCCCGTGCTTCCTCGCCCAGGACGGCGGGCACCACGAAGGGAGCCTCGTCGGCGTCCTCGGTGGGTGTGACCTGCGCCACCAGCCACGCCCCGAAGAGCAGGGCGGCGCCCATCGGCCATGCCAGCCACCGCCTCATCGCGGCTCCTCCGTCGATGCGCCGGCCCCCACGTCGGTGATGCTCACCGACACCCGTGCGGCCAGCACGGGGTCGCCCCACGCCTCGCCGGCGGTCACGAGCCGGCCGAGGGACAACCGGGTGTCGTGCAGCTCGATGGAGAGGGTGTCGCCTGCCTCGAAGGCGCCGGCATCCACGGTCCACGCCATCACGACCTCCGCCGGCACGCGCGGCTGCAGCCACGGATAACGGGTCGCGTCGTCGTAGCGGGCGACGGCGTCGGGGCGGGCGTCGCCGAAGTCGGGGATGCGCACGGCCTGCGTCACGCTCGTGTCGCCGGCGGTGGGGAGGGGCTCAGTCCACCGGTTCTCGACCGTCGCGATCAGCGCGAGCACCCGCTCCCCGGCGCCGGCTTCCACGCCGACTTCGGGGAGGTCGTCGACGAGCACCGCTCGTTGCACGGAGAGGGCGAGCTGTGCGTTGGTGTGCTCCTGTCCGGCCGACAGCTCCGGGACGGGCTCGGCGACCGCCGTCGACAGACCTCCGAAGGCCGCGGTGCCGGCGAGGAAGAGCGCCGTGGCGAGACCGGCGAGCCACGTGGTGGGGACGCGATCGGCCGCTGCCCGTACCCACCGCGACCCCCGGCCGCGGGCAGGAGCCGGCGCCCGATCGCCCCCGCCGTTCGCCGCCCCCGCGTTCACGGCGCCAGCCTAGAGGACGCGGGGATGCCCGTGCGTCCGGAACTGTCGCGCCGCCGCCCTATCCTGAGCACATGCGAACGGCCCGCGCGACGGTCAAGGACGTCGCGGCCCTTGCCCGCGTGTCGCCCAAGACGGTATCGAACGTGCTCACCGGTTCGGTCCATGTCCGTCCCGACACCCGTGCGCGTGTCGAGCAGGCCATGAGCGCCTTGGACTTCGTGCCCAACCTCAGTGCGCGGGGGCTCCGCAGCGGCCGGTCGGGGGTCATCGCGGTCGCCCTCCCCGACCTGGCGACCGCCTTCTCGGCCGACCTCCTGCACTACCTCGTCGAGGCGGCGCACGAGCGCGGGTTCGCGGTGCAGATCGAGGAGACGGCCGACCGCCCGCAGCGTGAGCGCGATCTGCTCTCGCGCGCACGTGCCCACCTGGTGGACGGCCTCATCCTGAACCCGATCCGGCTCGAAGACAGTGTGATCGATCGAGCGGCTGACCTGCCCCCGGTCGTTCTGATCGGCGAGGTGGAGCAGCATCGCACCGACCGGGTGCTGATCGACAGTCGCCGGGCGGCGAAGGATGCGACGTTGCACCTGATCGCCCGCGGCGCCCGCCGTATCGCCGCGGTCGGCGGTGACGACCGACCCGAGCATGCCACGGCGACCAGCCGTCTCCGGCTGGCGGGGTTCCGGGATGCGCTGAGGGAGTCGGGGTTGGACCCGGACCCGGCGCGTGAGGTGAACCTCCTGCCGTGGAGCATGGCCACCGGTGCGGCGGCGGTCCGCGAACTGCGCACCCGCGAGGTGGACATGGATGCGATCCTCGCGTTCACGGATTCCCTCGCTGTCGGCGCCACGCGCGAGCTCGTCGAATCCGGGCTGCGCGTCCCCGACGACGTGCTGGTGGCCGGATTCGACGACATCGAAGTCGCGCGGTTCACGACTCCCTCCCTCACCACTGTGGGCTTTGATCGCCGCCTCTTCGCGCAGGAGTCGCTGCGGCTCCTGGTCGAGCGGATCAGCCGGCCCGGGCAGACGCCCCAGGCCGTCACCATCCCGCACCGCGTCGTCGAGCGGGAGAGCACGGCGTCTTCGAGGCATCCGGCCCACTGACCGACGGCGGTCGGTCAGAAGCCTCTTGCCCCGCCGTTACATCGATGTAAGGATGCTGTCATCCTCCCCCGGACAGGTCACGAAGGAGTGGCGATGACGGCACCCCCCGCCTTCAGCAGAAGGCAGTTCCTGGGCCTCGCGACGGCCCTGGCCGGAACGGCAGCCCTCGCGGCGTGCAGTCCCGGCGCGGTGGCGCCCGGCGCCCGCCCGCTGGAGTTCTGGCACCTGCTCAGCGGCGCCGACGGCATCACGATGTCGGGTCTGATCGACTCCGCGAACGCGGGACAGAACGCCTACCTCGTGCGTCCGACGGTGCTGTCGTGGGGTGAGCCGTACTACACGAAGCTCGCCATGGCGGCCGCCGGCGGACGCGCACCCGACCTCTCGGTCATGCACGCCTCGCGCGTCGTGGGGTACGCGCCGGGCGGCCTCCTGGACACGTGGGATGTGCAGCGGCTGGCGGAACTCGGCGTCGATGAGCGCACGTTCCCGGCCGCGATCTGGGAGAAGGGGTTCGTCGGCGACAACCTCTACAGTGTCGCGCTGGACGCGCACCCGTTCATCCTGATGTACAACACGGAGATCTGCGAGCGGGCCGGCGTCCTGGACGGCGACGGGCGACTCCGGGCGGTGTCGTCCCCGGAAGACTTCCTCGAACTGGCTCGGGCGGTGGCGGGGGAGTCGGAGGGCCACGGCCTGTCGTACGGATACCTCGGCGACGGCGCCCAGATGTGGCGGCTGTTCTACACCTTCTACACCCAGCACGGGCTGGAGATCGGGCTGCCGGAAGGGGGCAGCGCCGACATGGACGACGACGTGGCGGTCACGGCCCTGACGTTCATGCAGCAGCTCCTGGACGGCGAGATCGCCGCACGCGAGAACGACTACCAGTCCGCCATCGCCGAATTCGCCACCGGACGCAGCGGTCTGTTCCTGACCGGCGTGTGGGAGCTGCGCTCGATGCAGGAGCAGGACCTTCCCCTGGATGCCACGATCATCCCCACGCTCTTCGGCACCCCGAGCGTCTACGCCGACTCGCACGCGTTCACCCTGCCGCACCAGAGCTCGCCCGACCCGCAGACCCGGGACCTCGTCTATCGCTTCGTGGCCGACATCCTCAAGGGCTCGTTCGATTGGGCGGGGGCGGGGCACATCCCGGCCTACCTGCCCGTCACCGAAGCCCCCGACTACGCCGACCTGCTCCCGCAGGCCCACTACGCCGAGGCCGCCGAGTACGTGCGCTACGACCCGCCGGCGTGGTTCACCGGTTCGGGGTCGCGCTTCCAGGCCGAGTTCGGCTCGGCGGTGCAGAACGTGCTGCTGGGCGGGGACGACCCCTCCGCGGCGATCGCCCGGTTCCGCTCGCGGCTCGACTCGCAGCTGAAAACGCCCAACCCGGCCAACCCCGAAGGGGGCACGGCATGACCGCCACCGCATCCGCCCCCTCGACCACCACGGTGGTGACCGGGCGCGCCGCCGTGGGCACCCGGCGCCACGCGGGCGACCGGCGGGAGGGGGTCGCGGCGTGGGGATTTCTCGCGCCGTTCGTTCTGGCCTTCCTCCTCTTCCTCGTGTGGCCCCTCCTGCACGGGCTGTACCTGAGCTTCACCAACCAGTCGCTCACGGGCGCCGGCGGATCCTTCGTGGGGTTCGCGAACTACGCCGAGGCGCTCACGGATCCGGTCATGTGGCGCTCCCTCGGCAACACCGCGTGGTTCACGATCCTCTCCACCGTGCCGCTCGTGCTGCTGGCGCTGGTGATGGCGCTGCTGGTGCACCGCGGCCTGCCGGCCCAGTGGCTGTGGCGGCTGTCGTTCTTCCTGCCCTATCTGCTGGCCTCCACCGTGATCTCGCAGATCTGGGTGTGGATCTTCAACCCGCAGATCGGTGCCGCCAACCGGATCCTGGAGTCCTTCGGGCTGGAGCCCCTCGCGTGGCTGCAGAGCCCCGACACCAACATGTACGGGATCGTGATCGCCACGGTGTGGTGGACGGTGGGCTTCAACTTCCTGCTCTACCTCGCCGCCCTCCAGAACATCCCTCAGCAGCAGTACGAGGCGGCATCCCTCGACGGCGCGGGGCCGTGGCGCCAGCTGTGGTCGATCACGCTTCCGCAGCTCGGGCAGGTGACGGTGCTCATCGTCATCCTGCAGATCCTGGCCTCGCTGAAGCTCTTCGACCAGGCGTACCAGATGCTCGGGGGCATCGCGAGCGACACGACCCGCTCGATCGTGCAGTACATCTACGAGGCGGGTTTCGTCGGCTACCGCTTCGGGTACTCAGCGGCGATCTCGTACGTCTTCTTCGCGATCATCGTCATCGTCGGCGTCATACAGGCGTTCGCGCTGCGTCGCCGAGGGGAGCAGTCATGAGCACCACCGCGCAGGCCCGAGCACCCCTCGCCACCCCCGAGGGTGCGGCGAACACCCCCGACCGCGTGCGGAAGACGGGCGCTCGCCGGTTCAGCCTCCTCAACGTCCTCGCCTTCATCGCGCTGGCGCTCATGGCGATCGGGTGGCTGCTGCCGTTCCTCTGGGCGGTGGCGACCTCGTTCATGACCGAGACGGATGCTGCGTCCGGGGGGACGTGGATCGGGGCGTCCGGTCCGACCACCGACGCGTACCAGACGATCCTGGCGCAGGGGAACGTCTACATCTGGGCGTTCAACAGCCTGTGGACCTCTGCCGCGGTCACGTTCATCACGCTGGCCATCTCGGCGCTCGCCGCCTACGCGTTCTCGCGGCTGGAGTTCCCGGGCAAGAGCTTCCTGTACGGCATCGTGATCGCCTCGATCGTGGTGCCGCCGCAGGTGCTGATCATCCCGCTGTTCTACGAGATGCTCGCCTTCAACCTCGTCGACACGCCTCTCGGGCTGATCCTGCCGCAGGTCGTCGCGCCGGCGATGGTGTTCATCCTGAAGAAGTTCTTCGACCAGGTGCCCATCGAGCTCGAGGACGCGGCGCGCGTGGACGGCGCGGGGCGCGTGCGCGTGTTCTGGTCGGTCGTGCTGCCGCTTTCCCGCGGCATCCTGGCGGCCGTGGCGATCTTCGTCTTCATCACCACGTGGAACAACTTCCTGTGGCCCTTCCTCATCATCAACGACACCAGCCTGATGACGCTGCCGGTGGGCCTGCAGACCGTCATCAGCGCGTACGGCGTGCAGTACGCGCAGCTCATGGCGCAGGCCGTGCTCGCCTCGGTGCCGTTGATCGTGCTGTTCCTGATCTTCCAGAAGCAGATCGTCCGCGGCGTCGCCACGACCGGCTTCGGCGGCACCTGAGCCGTCTGCGCCGCATCCCCCGTCGAACAACAGGAGAGCCATGCCCCGCGCCCGCATCGTCATCGACCGTGACTTCACCGTGGCCGACGTGCCCCGACGGCTCTTCGGCTCTTTCGTCGAGCACATGGGCCGGTGCGTCTACACCGGCATCTTCGAGCCGGGGCACCCCGAAGCGGATGAGCGCGGGTTCCGCCGCGACGTCCTCGCGCTGGTGAAGGAGATGGGTCCGACGGTCGTGCGCTACCCGGGAGGCAACTTCGTCTCGGGGTATCTGTGGGAGGACGGCGTCGGTCCCGTGGCCGACCGTCCCCGGCGGCTGGACGGGGCATGGCACACGGTGGAGACGAACGCCTTCGGGCTGCACGAGTTCGTCGAGTGGGCCCGTGCGGCGGACGTCGAGGTGATGCAGGCGGTGAACCTCGGGACGCGCGGCGTCGAGGAGGCCCGCGCGCTCGTGGAGTACGCGAATCACCCCGGCGGGACGTACTGGTCCGACCTCCGGCGCCGCAACGGTGCATCCGAGCCCTTCGACATCCGCCTGTGGTGCCTGGGCAACGAGCTCGACGGACCGTGGCAGATCGGCCACAAGACGGCGCACGAGTACGGCCGGCTCGCGCAGGAGACGGCGAAGGCGATGCGCTTCGTCGACCCCGACCTGGAGCTGGTCGCGGTCGGATCCTCCAACCGGCAGATGCCGACCTTCGGCTCGTGGGAGCACACGGTGCTCACGCACGCGTACGAGGAGGTGGACTACATCTCGATGCACGCGTACTACCAGGAGCGCGACGAGGATGCCGCATCCTTCCTCGCCGAATCGGTCGACATGGATGCGTTCATCGAGGGCGTGATCGCCACGATCGACGCAGTCAAGGCGGCGGGCAAGCACACCAGGCAGGTGGACATCTCCTTCGATGAGTGGAACGTCTGGTACCAGGAGGGCCTGCAGACCGACGACCAGCCGCACCTGGTCGCGCGGCAGTGGCGGGAGCATCCGCGGCTCATCGAAGACACCTACTCCGTCACCGACGCGGTCGTCGTCGGCACCTTCCTGCACAGCCTGCTCCGGCACGGCGACCGCGTGCGGATCGCCAACCAGGCGCAGCTGGTGAACGTCATCGCGCCCATCCGCTCCGAGGAGAACGGCCCGGCGTGGCGGCAGACGATCTTCTGGCCGTTCGCCCGGATCGCCGAGCTCGCCCGCGGCCGCATCCTGCGCCTCGCCGTGGAGTCGTCGCAGATCGCGACGGCGAAGTTCGGAGACGTGGATGCGGTGGACGCGGCGGCGACGTGGGATGAGGGGTCGGGCCGGGCCGCGCTGTTCCTGGCGAACCGCTCGCTGGACGAGGAGGCCGCGGTGACGCTGGAGGTTCGCGGGCTCGGGGTCACGGGTGTGCGCGGCGCGGAGGTGCTGACCCTGCCGGAGGGCGGCGACCGGCACAGCGCCAACACCCAGGACGCGCCCGACACGGTGGGCCTGGTGCCCCTGCGCTCCGTGGGACTCGAAGACGGCACGCTGCGCGCGACGCTGCCGCCGCTGTCGTGGGCCGTCGTGCAGTTGGACGTCGCCCGCACGTGATCCCCGCCCCGCCCGCCCCGGGCCCGCCCGCGCCGCCCACGTTCGCGCCGTCCCACGTTCGCGCCTGTTCGCTGCATCCGCGCCACTAAGAATTGGCGCGGATGCACGGATGTGGCGCGGACGTGGGGCTGAGCCGAGGCTGGGCTGGGGATGTGGCGCGAACGTGGGGCTGAGCCGAGGCTGGGCTGGATGTGGCTGAGCCGAGCCGGGGGTGGGCCGAGGCCACCGCCGGACTGTCGGCATCCCACAACCGAATGCGCGGGCGGCGTGCGGGAAGCTACGCTCGCGGATCGTGAATCTCCTCTGGCGCACCCTCTTCGTCATCGCCCGCGCACGGCGCTCCGTGCGCCGCTCGGGGGAGCGGCTCCCGCCCAGCGCGGTCGGTCGCATCCGGCTGAGGACCCTCCCCACCGACATCGACATCCTCAAGCACATGAACAACGGCCGCTACCTGTCGGTGTTCGACCTGGGCCGGTGGGATCTGCTCGTGCGGACGGGCCTGCTGGAGGAGATGAACACCCACGGGTGGTACCCGGTGGTCTCCAGCGAGACGGTCACCTTCCGCAAGTCGCTCAACCTGTGGCAGCGCTTCGAGCTGGAGACGCGCCTGATCGGCCACGACGACCGGGCGCTGTACCTCGAGCACAGGGCCGTCGTGCGCGGCGAGATCTATGCGCGGGCGATCATCCGCGCTCGCATGCTCAAGCGCTCGGGCGGCACCGTCGACCACGACGAGCTGTTCACCGCGCTCGGCTACCCCGAGGGGCTGCCCGACGTCGAGCCGTGGGTGCACGAGTGGGCCGCGGCATCCGCACTCCCCTCGCAGCGCCGTCCCGCGCCCAGCGTCTGGGACTGATCAGCCGGCCGCGTACTGCCCGACCATCGAGGGGATGGTCCAGCGTTCCGAACTGAGCTCGTGGCTCCACTGCGTGAGCGCGATCTCGTCGGTGATGCCGAACAGCTCGTTGGGTGTCGGCGCGTCGTTCCAGGTCGGATCGACGACCTGCCACTTGCCGTCCATGAACGTCTTGTTCCAGGCATGCCCGCTCGCGTTGGCGTTGCCCACGACGTACACCGACTCGATCCCGGCCTCGTCGGAGAGGAGCTTGTAAGCGAGCGCGTACCCGGCGCACACCCCCGACCCGCCGAGCAGGATCCCGTCGGCCCGCCACGCCGGCGCGTACTCCGGCGCGTACCAGCGGCTGCGGTCGGCCTGGACGGCGTCGAAGGCGACGTAGTCGTACTCGGCGTGGGCGACGATCCAGTCGTTCAGAGCGAGCGCGGTGTCGCGCTCGCTCATGCCGTCGCGCACCACCTCCGCGACGACCGCCTGCGCCTTGGCGCGGGTCTCCTCCTGCACGCGGCGCATCTCCTCGACGGGGAGCGGGTAGTCCACTTCGAGCACGAGGCGCTCCTCGATCTGCCTGAGGCTGTAGGTGCGCACCATCGCGTACGGGGTCTGGCTGATCACCGCCTCCACGAGTTCACCAGGCGCGAAGGGGTTGGCCACCGCATCCATGTCGATGCGCTCGTTGCCCGCGATGAGATTCGCCGCGACGTATTCGCCGATCTCCCCGAACTCGTCGGGCAGCGGGAAGTCCACCTCGGGCGCTTCCCGCGACACGGGCGCGTCGGACGCGGGCGTGGCCAGCTCCTGGTACGACGATTCGAAGATGCCGGTGGGGCGGGGGAGTGCTGCCTCCAGTCGCGCGCGCACCCCCTCGACGAACGCGTCCCACGTGCCGTCCACGTAATCCCAGCCCAGCGAGACCGCCGCGGCGGTACCCGGCACGCGCGCGTGGATGTAGCCGGTCGCACCGTTGCGTTCGGCGCGGTCGAACACCAGCGGCACGTCGCCCTCGGTGGCTCCGACGGTGAGGGTGCGCGCGGTGGTGGGAAAGCTGTCCGGGGCGCCGGTGTACACCGTGGTGGTGCCGGCGGGGCGTTCGATCGACACCTCTCCGGGCAGCATCGCGTTGAGCATGCGGCCGTCGAAGCGGTCGATGAACGAGCGGGTGCCGTCCTCGCCGATCGCCATCAGACCGTAGCCGATGGCCTCCCCGTTCTCGAGAGCGAGGTACGCCCCTCTCAGGGCGCAGTTCTGCACGCTGTCGCCGATACCGCTGAACCAGCAGTCCTCGGTCTCGACATCCCGCGTGGACCAGGCCGTCGCGGAACCGTCCACGGTGTCCAGCGCCTCGTACACGGTGTACCCGATGTCGGGGTTCGTGGTGGCCAGCAGCGGCACGTACTCCACGGCGCCGTCCACCGGCGCCCACGTGAGCTCGAGGAATCCGTCGGTGGCGGCGGTGTACTGCACCTGCGGCGTGGCCGGCACCTCGGTGGTCGGACGCACGCGCGCCATCGTCACGATCGGCTTGTCGAATTCCTTGCCGTCGGGGTCGAGGTACTGCACGACGTACAGCGTGTCCATCGGCGCCCACGACCTCCGCTCGTCCTCTCCGAAGAGCGGATCGGCGTCGGCGTCGCGGATCTTCGGCGGGGAGGGCGAGAGCGTGACCGAGTGGTCGATGGACGACGAGCGGAGGTAGTAATCCGCCAGCTGGCTGAAGTCGGAGTCGTAGTAGGCGGCCACCATCGCGGTGCTGCGCTTCATGTACGACTCTTCGTCGTACGTCTCCGGGTCGACGCGGAACCGGAAGGTGAGTTCCTCGTCGTCGGCGATGTCGACGGGGGCGGTGTACCGGAAGTCCGCGGATTCGGAGACGATGTCCGTCGGCAGCCCCCCGGCGGCGGCGGTGCTGGTCAGAAGCGGACCGGCGGATGCCACGCCGAGGGGGATCGCGGCCACGGCGACCACGGCGCCGACGGTGAGCATGGCGATGCCGGCAGTCCGCCGCTTCGGGGCGGATGCGGCGGCCGCTGTGCGCACGCCGACCGCTGTCGCCGTCGGGGCGCCCGTGGCGTCGACCCCGTGGACGTACCACTGCTGCGACGGGGCATCCCACACCTGCACCTGCGTCCACTGGCCCTGCACGAACTGCCAGCCGTCGCGGTAGTGCGGGTTCGCGGGGTCGTACGGGGGGTAGTGGGGGCTGGGCGCGGCGGCCGCCGGCTCCGTCGGCGGCGTCGTCGCCGGGGCCGGACGGCGGCGGAGCCGACGGGCGCCGAGCACCACCAGGAGGGTGCCCGCGGCCAGCAGTAGAACGGATGCGGCGATACCCACCCACCAGAGCACAGAAGTGAACACCTGATCCCCCTCGGAACGCACTGCCCGGACCCCCGCCGGACGCACGTGGTGCCAGGTTACCGATCAGTTCACCTTCACCGACAATCTTGGCGGTGCCTCCTGCCGCTCGATACGGGCCGCGGCGGGCGGCGGGGAGAGTTGCCGCGGCGCGCGGCACGGCGCATCCGGCGGCCGGGAGCGCCTGCCTAGGCTGTCGAGCATGAGCACGACTGCGCCCGCGCTGCCTCCCGACCTCGCGGACCGTGCCGTCGAACTCGCCGCCCGGTGGGTGGCCGAATCCGCCGCGGAGCCGACGGACCGATCGGCACAGCGCCTGGCCGGCGTCCTCCGCGACCCGCACGGACTGCCCTTCACGATCGGGTTCGTCGACGGCGTCATGCGGCCGGAGAGCCTGGCGGCCGCCGCATCCCAGCTGCACCGCATCGCCCCGCTCGTGCCCGAATTCCTCCCGTGGTATCTGCGCGGCGCCGTCCACGTCGGCGGGATGGTGGCCCCTGCGCTCCCCGCCCCCGTCGTCCCGATCGCGCGCCGTGCGCTGCGGGAGATGGTGGGCCACCTCGTCGTCGATGCGCGTCCAGCCAAGCTCGGTCCGGCCCTCGCGAAGCTGCGGGAGGGCGGCGCGCGGCTCAACCTCAATCTGCTGGGGGAGGCCGTGCTGGGAGAAGCCGAAGCGCAGCGCCGGCTCGACGGCATCCACGACCTCATCCGCCGCCCCGACGTCGACTACGTCTCGGTCAAGGTGTCGGCGATCGCGTCGCACGTGACGCTGTGGGCGTTCGACGACATGGTCGAGCGCGTCGCCGACCGGCTCATGCCGCTGTACCTCAGCGCCGCCGCCGACGGCACGTTCATCAACCTCGACATGGAGGAGTACCGCGACCTCGACCTTACGATCGCGGTGTTCACGCGCGTGCTGGAAGACCCGCGCCTGAGCGGGCTGGAAGCCGGGATCGTGCTGCAGGCGTATCTGCCCGATGCGCTGCCGGCGCTGCGCGAACTCACCGCGTGGGCGCGCCAGCGCGTGGCCGCGGGCGGTGCGCGCATCAAGATCCGCCTCGTCAAGGGCGCCAACCTCGCGATGGAGCGCGTGGATGCGGTGCTCCACGGGTGGCGGCCGGCCACGTACGACAGCAAGCTCGACACCGACGCGAACTACCTGCGATGCCTCGCCGAAGCGCTCCGCCCCGAATCGACCTCCGCGGTGCGCGTCGGGGTGGCCGGCCACAACCTCTTCGACATCGCCCACGCGTGGCTGCTCGCCTCCGAGCGCGGCGTGAGCGCCGACATCGAGGTCGAGATGCTCCTCGGCATGGCCCAGGGGCAGGCGGCCGCGGTGGCCCGCGAAGTGGGGCCGGTCCTGCTGTACGTGCCGGTCGTGCGACCCGACGAATTCGACGTCGCGATCAGCTACCTCGTGCGGCGGCTGGAGGAGAACGCCTCGGGGGAGAACTTCCTCTCCACGGCGTTCGATCTCGCCGACGACCCCGAGCTGTTCGCTCGCGAGCGCGACCGGTATCTCGCCTCCGTCGAGCGTGCCGCCGATCCGCGACTGCCCCTCGGCGCCCGGCGCAGCCAGGAGCGCGACGGCGAGGCCGCCCCCGACGTCCCCCGCATCCTGCGCGACCCGCCCGCCGCCGAGGAGGGCCTCACGCAGGCGGTGCTCGGCATCGCGCGCGCGGCGTCGCCGGGCGACGACGATGCCGGGCAGGTCGTCTTCGGCGGTGAGGCCTTCGTCGAGACGGCGGTGTTCTCCGCCCGCGAGGACGACGAGGACGCCGTCGGGGCGCCCGGGTTCCGCAACACCGCCGATTCGGATGCGGCGCTGCCGGCGAACCGCGAGTGGGCCGCCGCCGTGCTGGCCCGCGTGCCGGCCTCCGCCGCCGGCGACGCCGTGCTGACGGATGCGCGCGTGGACGACGCCGCCACGCTGGATGCGATCCTCGCCCGCGTGCGCGACGCCGCCGGCTCGTGGGCCGCCCGCTCCGCGGCGGAGCGGGCGGAGATCCTCACGCGTGCGGCGCGCATCCTCGCCGCCCGGCGAGGCCTGCTCATCGAGGTGGCCGCATCCGAGACCGGCAAAGTGTTCGCCGAGGCCGACACCGAGGTGAGCGAGGCCGTCGACTTCGCCGACTACTACGCCGCGACCGCGCGCGAGCTCGACCGCGTCCCCGGCGCCGTCTTCACTCCGGCACGGGTCACCGTCGTCGCCCCGCCCTGGAACTTCCCGCTCGCCATCCCCGCCGGTGGCGTGCTCGCCGCGCTCGCCGCCGGCAGCGGCGTGGTCTTCAAGCCCGCACCGCAGGCCCGGCGCTGCGCCGCCGTGGTCGCCGAGGCGCTGTGGGACGCCGGGATCCCGCGTGAGGTGCTCGCGCTCGTCGACGTCGACGAGGACGCCCTCGGCCGATCGCTCATCGAGCACCCCGCCGTCGAGCGGGTCGTGCTCACCGGGTCGTGGGAGACCGCGCAGCTGTTCCGCTCGTGGCGGCCCGATCTGCCGCTGCTGGCCGAGACCAGCGGCAAGAACGCGATCGTCGTGATGCCCTCCGCCGACCTCGACCTGGCCGCATCCGACCTGGTCCGAAGCGCGTTCGGCCATGCCGGCCAGAAGTGCTCGGCCGCGTCGCTGGCGATCCTCGTGGGCCCGGTCGCGCGGTCGCGGCGGTTCGCGCAGCAGCTCGTGGACGCCACGACGTCGCTGCGGGTGGGCCCCGCGTCCGATCCGCTGAGCGAGGTCGGCCCGCTCATCCAGGTGCCGCAGGGCAAGCTCGCGTGGGCGCTGACGACGCTGGAGGACGGCGAGCGGTGGCTCGTCGAGCCCCGCGAGCTCGATTTCGGCCCGGAGGAGGCCGGGCGGTACTGGACCCCCGGCATCCGCACGGGTGTGTCGCCCGGATCGCGCCTGCACCGCGAGGAGTTCTTCGGACCGGTGCTCGGCATCATGCGCGCGTCCTCCCTCGCGCAGGCGATCGAGCTGCAGAACGCCGTCGAGTACGGGCTCACCGCGGGGCTGTACACGCAGAACCCCGGCGACCTCGCCCTGTGGCTGGACCGCGTGCAGGCGGGGAACCTGTACGTCAACCGCGGGATCACCGGCGCGATCGTGCAGCGCCAGCCCTTCGGCGGGTGGAAGCGTTCCTCGGTGGGTCCCGGCGCCAAGGCCGGCGGGCCGAACTACCTCGTCGGGCTCGGATCGTGGCGCGCGACCAGCGGCGGCCCCCCGTCCTCCACGCTGCACCTGCGCGGGCTCGACTCGCGCATCACGGGCCTCATCGAGGCCGCCCAGTCGAGCCTGCACTACGAGGCGTTCGAGTGGCTCCGCCGGGGCGCCCTGTCGGACGCGATCGCGTGGGACCGGGAGTTCGGCCGCGTGAAGGACGTGTCGCACCTGCAGGTCGAGCGCAACCTGCTCCGCTACCGTCCCGTCGACGGCGTGGCGGTGCGGGCGACGGCGGATGCTCCGTGGCAGGCGGTGCTCCGCGTCGTGCTCGCGGGCGTGCGGGCAGGTGGGGTCTTCACGCTGAGCACTCCGGTGGGGCTTCCCGCCGAGGTGCGCCGCGCCCTGGGCGATCTCGGCGTCCCCGTTGCGGTGGAGACCGACGAGCAGTGGATGCAGCGGATGGTCGCGCACGGCACGGTGGACGCCGGCGAGGCCGCAGCATCCGCCCCGCGGCCCTCGCGCGCGCGGCTGGTGGGTGCGGGGGAGAGCGTCACGGCGCTGCACCGGGCGCTGGCCACCGCGGTCGCGGGCGATCCCGACCTGGCCGTCTACGCCGACGAGGTGACCACCGCCGGGCGCATCGAGCTCCTGCCGTTCCTGCGCGAGCAGTCGATCTCCATCACCGCGCACCGCTACGGCACGCCCGACCCCTGGAGCACCGCGGTCATCTGACCCGCCCCCCGGCCCCCCGCCGCCGAGACATCACTCTCCGTCTGAGACACCCGGCGACGCGGGGTGTTTCGGACGGAGAGTGGTGTTTCGGCGCGGCGAGGGGCCACTCGCCCCCGGGTGTGGGGGCGTGGCACAATGGTCGCGGCGTGCCCGGATCGCCGGCTTCACAGAGCTCCGCCGGGCCCGGGGACAGCGTCCGCCGCACTCATCCGAGGAGCTGTATGTCCACGCACGAATCCGTCGCCCCCGCCGCGAGCACCCAGCGCACCCAGCAGCACCGCCGCTACCTCATGTGCCGCCCCGAGCACTTCACGGTCAGCTACAGCATCAACCCGTGGATGGAGCCAGCCCGCCCCACCGACACGGCGCGCGCCCTGCAGCAGTGGCAGACGCTGTACGACACGTACCTCGCGCTCGGTCACGACGTCGAGCTCATCGACCCCATCGACGGGCTCCCGGACATGGTCTACACCGCCAACGGCGGGTTCGTCATCGACGGCGTCGCGTACGGTCCGAAGTTCCGCTTCGCCGAGCGGGTCCCCGAGGGGCCGGCGTTCATGGAGTGGTTCGCGGCGAACGGGTTCGACGTCGTCGAGCCCGCGGAGGTCAACGAGGGCGAGGGGGATTTCCTCCTCGTCGGCCAGACGATCCTCGCCGGCACGGGCTTCCGCTCCACCGGCGACAGCCACCGCGAAGTCGGCGAAGTGTTCGGCCGCGAGGTCGTCTCCCTCACCCTGACCGACCCCCGGTTCTACCACCTCGACACCGCGATCGCCGTCCTCGACCCGGTCGAGGGTCCTTCGACAGGCTCAGCGACCGGGGGTGTGGAGCGGGCGAACATCGCCTACCTCCCCAGCGCCTTCGACGAGGCCAGCCAGGCGATCCTGCGCGAGCGCTACCCCGACGCCATCCAGGTGTCGGATGCCGACGGCGCGGTGTTCGGCCTGAACTCCGCCAGCGACGGTCGCAACGTCATCATCTCCCCGCGCGCGGTCGGGTTCGAGGCCCAGCTGCGCGAACGCGGCTACACCCCCGTGATGCTCGACCTCTCCGAGCTCCTGCTCGGCGGGGGCGGCATCAAGTGCTGCACGCTCGAACTGCGGGGAGTGATCCGATGAGCCTGCGGCTGGACACCGGGACGCTGCGGATCATCGACGACGAGCGCGAGCACGTGGCATCCAACTACTCGCCCCTGCCCGTGGTCATCGCCCGCGGTGAGGGATCGTGGGTGACCGACGTCGAAGGCAAGCGGTACCTCGACCTCCTGTCGGCCTACTCGGCGCTGAACTTCGGTCACGGCCATCCCGAGATCCTCGCCGCTGCACGAGAGCAGCTGGATCGGCTGACCCTGACGAGCCGGGCCTACCACAACGACCGGCTGGGGCCCTTCGCCGCAGCGCTGGCCGAGCTGTGCGGCAAAGAGCTCGTGCTGCCGATGAACACCGGCGCCGAGGCCGTGGAGACCGGCATCAAGGTGGCCCGCGCGTGGGGCTACCGGGTCAAGGGGATCCCGGCGGATGCGGCGACCGTCGTCGTGGCCGACGGCAACTTCCACGGTCGCACCACCACGATCGTCGGGTTCAGCGACGACCCCGCCGCCCGCGACGACTTCGGACCCTTCGCCGCGGGGTTCGTCCGGGTGCCGTTCGGCGATGCCGCAGCGATCGAGGCGGCGATCGACGAGAACACCGCCGCGGTGCTGATCGAGCCCATCCAGGGTGAGGCGGGCATCATCGTGCCGCCCGACGGCTACCTCCGCGCCGTCCGCGAGATCTGCACCGCGAACAACGTGCTGCTCATCGCCGACGAGATCCAGTCCGGCCTCGGCCGGGTCGGCACGACCTTCGCGTGCGACCGCGAAGGCGTCGTGCCCGACGTGTATCTGCTGGGCAAGGCGCTGGGTGGCGGCATCCTGCCGCTGTCGGCCGTCGTGGCCGACCGCGACGTGCTCGGGGTCATCCGCCCCGGCGAGCACGGATCGACCTTCGGCGGCAACCCGCTGGCCGCCGCGGTCGGGCTGCGCGTGGTCGAGATGCTGTCCTCGGGGGAGTTCCAGACCCGTGCGACGGCGCTCGGCGAGCACCTCCAGGCGCGGCTCGCCGACCTCGTCGGCTCGGGCGTCACGGCCGTCCGGGCGGCGGGCCTGTGGGCCGGCATCGACATCGACCCGGCCGTCGGCACGGGGCGGGAGGTGGCCGAGCGGCTGCTGGCCCGCGGCGTCCTGGTGAAGGACACGCACGGGCAGACGATCCGCATCGCCCCGCCGCTGGTGATCCGCGCGACCGAACTGGACTGGGCGGTCGAGCAGCTCAAGTACGTGCTCGACGCCTCGTAGCCGCGGCGCCCAGAACAGGAGAATCGCCCAGATCAGGATGCTCCGGGCCCAATCCGTCCTGATTCCGGCGATTCGCCTGATGCGGGCAACGGGCGCGGCCGCATCCGGTCGATAATGACAGGGTGACGACGGCGCGCGAGAGCACGACAGAAGACCGGGCGCGTTCGCTCATCGACCGGGCCTTCGCGATCCTCGGCACGTTCCAGGGCGGACGCGTGCGGCAGTCGCTCTCCGACATCTCGCGGCGCACCGGGCTGCCCATCGCCACGTGCCACCGCATCGTGGGCCGGCTCACCGAGTGGGGAGCGCTGGAGCGGGATGGCGACGGGCGGTACAACATCGGCCTGCGGCTGTGGGAAGTCGCGTCCCTTGCTCCCCGTTCGGTCGGACTGCTGCGTCTGGCCCGCCCTTACCTCCTGGACCTGTACGAGACGACGGGCTACGCGTCCCACCTCGCCATCCGTGAGGGCCTCGAGCTCCTCTCCATCGAACGGGTGCAGTCTCCGCGGAGACAGGTGCGTCGGCCGCTGTCCGGAGCGCGCTACCCGCTGCATGCCACCGCGATCGGCCTCGTCCTCCTCTCGCATGCGCCCGACGACGTGCGCGCGCAGGTCCTGGCCGCCCCGCTCCCCGCATTCACGCCCCGCACGTACACCGATCCGGTGCTGCTGGAGCGGCTCCTCGGCGACATCCGGCGAAGCGGTTATGCCGTCAGCGACCGGCAGATCGACGACGTGCACATCGGGGTCGCGGCGCCCATCCACGGTGCGGACGGATCGGTCGTGGCGGCCGTCTCGCTCGCCTTGACCGAGCAGGACGTGGACGGCAAGAACATGATCCACCTGGTGCGTCTGACGGCGACCTCGATCGGGCGCGCGCTCGTCGCCGCCGGCTACGGACGTCCGGACGCCTGACGCCGGTCAGCGGGTGAACGCGCTCAGGCCGGTGATGGCCCGGCCGACGATCAGTGCGTTCATCTCGTGCGTGCCCTCGAACGTGTACAGCGCCTCGGCGTCGGCGAAGAAGCGCGCGACGTCGGAGTCGACCCGGATCCCCTCCGCACCGCACACTTCGCGGGCGAGGGCGACGGTCTCGCGGGCGCGGTCGGCGACCCACCCCTTGGTGAGGGCGGCATGGACCTCCTCCGCCCGGCCGGCATCGCGCAGCTCCGTCATCCGCATCGCCATGGCGAGCGTCGCGGTGGCGTTCCCGAGCATCCGCGCCAGCTTCTCCTGCACGAGCTGGAATCCCGCGATCGGCCGGCCGAACTGGGTCCGCCGCATCGCGTAGGCCAGGGCCGCCTCGTACGCCCCTGCCTGCAGGCCGGCCGCGTTCCATGCGACGACGTAGCGCAGCTGGGCGAGGATCGCCGCGATGTCGGCGAACGAGTGGATGCGGGCGAGCCGGTCGGACTCGGGTACGCGCACGTCGCGGAGCTCGATGTCGCCGTTGCGCACCATGCGGAGCGCGAGCTTGCCGGTGATGTCGGTGACGGCCACCCCGGGGGCCTCCCGGGGGACGAGGAACGCCTTGGCGCGCCCGTCGGCGGCGTCGCGGGCGACGACGACCATGACCTCCGACAGCGCGGCGTTGCCGATCCACCGCTTGTGCCCGGTGAGGCGCCACTCATCGCCGTCGCGGGTGGCGACCGTCTCCATGCCGCCGGCCACGTCCGAGCCGTGATCGGGTTCGGTGAGCGCGAAGCATCCGGTCAGATCGAACGAGGGGATGCGGGGGTCCCACCGTGCGACCTGCTCCGCCGAACCGCCACTGCGCACGAGCGTGCGGAACATGCCGACCTGGCCCCCGTACAGGGTGCCGATGGACATGTCGAAGCGCGCGAGCTCGAAGTGGCGGAATCCGATGTACACGGCACGGGGCAGGCCGTCCTCGCCGAGCAGCGCCGGGTCGTCCTCCAGGCGGAGCGCCGCCAGCTCGGCGCGAAGATGGGCCGGGCTGTGGGCCTCCTCCCACCACTGCGCGAGGTGCGGACGGGCGCGCGCGTCGAGCAGTTCGCGCAGCTGCCGCAGTTTGTCCCGCTCCACCGCCGTGAGCCGTTCGGCGAACCCGAAGAGGTCGACCGGCGCGGATGCGCTCACGATGACAGGCCCAGGAGACGCGCCGCGTTGTCCTTCAGGATCATCGCGCGCACCTCATCCGGAAACTCCAGGCCGTCGAAATCCCGGAGCCAGCGGTCGGGGGTCAGGGCGGGCAGATCCGTGCCGAAGAGCATCTTGTGCTTGAGGTAGGTGCGCGCGGCCCGCACCAGGGCCGGGGAGAAGTACTTCGGCGACCACCCGGACAGGTCGATCCAGGTGTTGAGCTTGTGCGTGGCGATGGAGATCGCCTCGTCCTGCCACGGCACGCTCGGGTGGGCCATGATGATCTGCAGATCGGGATGCCGCGCCGCGACGTCGTCCAGCAGCATGGGGTTCGACAGTGAGAGCCGGAATCCCCACCCGCCGGGGGTCCCGGCGCCGGCCCCGGTCTGCCCCGTGTGCACGAGGATCGGCACCTGCAGCTGCTCGATCGCCGACCACAGGGGGGTGAACTCCTCCGCGGAGGGATCGAACCCCTGCACCGAGGGGTGGAACTTGAAGCCGCGCACGCCGAGTTCGGTCACCTGCCGCTGCGCCTCCTCCACGGCGGCCTCGCCCTGCAAAGGGTCGACGCTGCCGAAGGGGATGAGCACGTCGGCGTTGCGGTGGGCCCCGGCGACGAGGTCGTCGATGCTGTTGGGCGCGTGACCGAGGTTCGTGGTCGCGTCGATCGTGAACACCACCGCGGCCATCCCGCGTTCGCGGTAGTACTGCGCCGTCTGCTCCACCGTGCGGGGCGGCTCGCTGCTGCCGAAGTAGGCGGCCATCGCGGCCGTCAGCTGCGGCGGCGACGCGGTGCGGCCGCTGCCGTCGATGTGGACGTGGGCGTGCATGTCGATCGCGCTGATCGCGTTCAGGTCGATGGTCATCGTGCCCCCTGTCTGGACGCGTCCCGCTCCCGGGACGCGTCCGCCTTGATCCGGGCGAGCTCCACCTTGCCGGTGGGGCTGCGCTCCAGTGAGTCGCGGACGAAGAAGTGCCGCGGTTTCTTGTATCCGGCCAGATGCTCGTCCAGGTGCGACACCAGCGCGCCCAGATCGATCTCGGTGTCTTCCACCGGCACGATCATGGCGCTGACCACCTCGCCGAAGCGCTCGTGGGGCAGACCGAAGACGACCGCGTCGGCGACGCTCGGATGTGCCAGCAGCTGTTCCTCGACTTCGGCGGGGAACACCTTCTCGCCCCCCGGTGTTGACCACGGCGCTGAGGCGCCCGAGCAGCTCGATCGATCCGTCGCCCCGGGCGCGCGCCCAGTCGCCCGGCACCACGTACCGGTGCTCACCGATCGTCGGGAACGCGCGGGCGGTCTTCTCCGGGTCACCGTGGTAGCCACGCGGGAGCACTCCTCGGAAGGCGAGGATGCCGAGCGCTCCCGGCTCGAGCGGGATCTCGGTGTTCTCCTCGCTCAGCAGCACGGTCCCTGGAGTGAGCATGAACTGTGCGGGCAGGTCTTCGGCCGAACGCGTGGTGCCGAAGGCGAACGGGCCGCCCTCGCTCGAGGCCAGCAGGTCGACGATCATGATGTCGCCCTGCGCGTGCAGCCGCCGCTTCACCGCGTCGCTGAATCGCATCCCCGAGCTGAAGATCGAATCCACGTGGGGCAGGCCGCGCCCGTCGGCTTCCACGGCCTCGACGAACGGCAGGGCGACCGCGTCGCCGGCGACCACGAGCCGGGTCACCCGGTGATCGTGCACCAGCCGCAGCGCTGCGGCGAGGTCCAGGTGCGCCTCGTCGTGGAGCACGAGGGCCCCGCCCAGGGCGAGGGTGCCCATCGACATCGACTGCGCCGTGCCGTGCAGCATGGGCGGCAGCGGCAGGGTCGCCACGCGCGGCGTGGCGGGGTCGGTGGCGATCCGCACGGCGCCGGCCAGATCCGCCGGCGGCTCGATGCCGATGACGCCCCACGTGGACTGACGGCGCGCTTCCAGGAGGGTGTCCATGTCCCACACGACTGCCTTCGGCATCCCCGTGGTCCCGCCGGTGTACAGCCGGAGGTGCGCCCCCCGTGGTGCCGCCGACGGCAGTGTGCCGCCAGCGGCGACGATGTCGGCATAGGCGACCGCGCCGGCCAGGGCCGGTCCGCCGTCGTCGTCGACCGAGACGAGCGCGACGGCCGGTTCGATGCCCGCCGCCGCCTCCCGCGCGATGTCTCCCAGGGAGGTCGGCGCGATGAGCACCTTCGCCTGGCTGTCCTCCAGGAGCGCCCGCACTTCGCCGGCCCGGGTAGCGGTAGTTGATCGCGACCGGTGCCGCGCCGATGGCCAGGCATGCCCAGAAGAAGGTCAGATACTCGGTCCGGTTGTACAGCAGCAGGGCCGCGGCATCGCCGACGCCGACGCCGTGCTCTCGCAGGTGGCGGGCCACTGCGCCGGCCTCCGCCGCGAAGCGCGCGTACGTCATCGTCTCGCGGCCGGTGATGATCGCCGGCCGGTCCGGGTCCGCCGCGGCGATGCCCTGCCACAGATCGCTGTAGTGGATGCCGCTCATACCGGCTCCTCCCGGCGCGAAGGCGGGCCCGAGAGCTGGGCCATCGCGGCGAACCGCTCCGACCAGGCGCTGTCGATGGCCTCCGCGCTCCACCCTCCCGGTGCGTCGTCGGTGGCGAGCACGTCGGGGTGGGAGTACAGCGTGAGCCGGTCGCCGCCGATCCCGATCGCCTGCCCTGTCACGTGTGCGGCGCGGTCCGAGGCCAGCCACACCACGAGCGGTGCGACGTCGTCGACCGACCCCAGGGCCCGCTCGCGGCGCAGGTGCTCGGGGATCGGCAGGCCGGCGAGGTGGTCGTGGTAGGCCTGCGTGTACTCGGGGATGGTCGCCGTCATCGGCGAGAGCGCGGTCGGCACGATGGTGTTGACCGTCACGCCGGCCCGGGCCAGCTCCAGCGACCACGTGCGCGCCATGGCGACGATTCCGGCCTTGACCGCCGAGTAATTGGTCTGCCCGAAGCTGCCGAACTGCCCGGCCGGAGAGCCGATGAGGATGATCCGGCCGCCCTCGCCGCGGTCCCGGAAGTGCTGCGCCGCCGCCCGGCCGCACGTGAACGATCCGCGCAGATGCGTGTCCACGACCGCGTTGAAGTCCTCGTCGGACATCTTCCACAGCACCCGGTCCCGCAGCACGCCGGCATTGGCCACCAGCACGTCCAGGCGGCCGAATTCGGCCACAGCACGGTCGACCAGCGCCTGCGCGGTCGCGGTCGGGCCGACCGGGCCCGCCTCGGCGACGGCGCTGCCGCCGGCCTCGATGATCTCGGACACCACGGTCTCGGCGGCGGCCGCATCCACGTCGTTGACCACGACCGCCGCGCCCGCCTCGGCCAGTGCGCGCGCGTAGGCGCGGCCGAGGCTCCGGCCGGCGCCCGTGACGATCGCGACGCGGTCGTCCAGTCGCACCGCGCTCACCGGAAGTGCCTCAGCACGAGATCGGCCACGACGGCGGGCTTGTCGCCACCGCCTTCGACCTCGAACGCGAGGGCGAGCGTCACCTGCACCGAATCCTGCCTCTCCTCGACCTCGGCGATGCGTCCACGCACTCGGATGCGTGAACCCGAGGGCACCGGCGCGGGGAAGCGGATGCGGTCGAAACCGTAGACGATACCGGTGGTGGCGCCGCTGACGCGGTAGATCTCCCTGAGCGGGCGGACCACCATGCTCAGGGTCAGCATGCCGTGTGCGATGCGTCCGCCGAACGGGCTGGCCGCCGCGGCGGCCTCGTCCACGTGGATCGGGTTGTCATCGCCGGTCAGATCGGCGTACACGTCGATGTCGTGCTGCGTGATGGTGTGCCACGGCGAGGGGCCCAGCTCCCGCCCCTTCTGCCGGCTCAGTTCGGTGAGCGGTATCGCCTCGATCGTCATGTCGTCTCCCTCTCCGCCTCGCGGCGGGTCGTGATGATGGCGCGGCCGGTGATCTCCCCGCGAGCCAGCGCCGCATAGGCCGCGTTCGCGTCTTCCAGGCGGTAGCGGCGGGTCACCAGCCGCTCGGTGTCGTAGGCGCCCTGTGCGGCGAGGGATGCGACGATCGGCAGATCGTGCCGCGTCCGCCCGCCGAAGGAACCGACGATCTGCTGTCCGCGCCGCACCAGGGGGGTGATCTCCACCTCTGCCGTCGTCCCGGCCGGAGCGATGCCGATGGCCACGAGGCGGCCGCCCTCGGCGAGCATCCCGAGAGCCTGGCCGAACGTCTGCGCGCGGCCGAGCGCCTCGAAGGCGACGTCCACGCCGCCGGTGGCGGCCCGTACCGCTGCCACCGGGTCCTCTGCGCGGGCATCCACGAGCACCGTGGCGCCCAGTTCACGCGCGGCTTCGAGCTTGTCGGCGGCGATGTCGACCGCGACGATCGTGGTCGCTCCCGCCGCCCGCGCCATGGGGATCAGGCTCGAGCCCACCCCGCCGACCCCGACGATCGCGACCGTGGTCCCCGGCTCCACCTCTGCGGCGCGGAACACCGCTCCGTAGGACGTGAGACCGGCGCATCCCAGCAGGCAGGAGGTCTCCGGGTCGAGCGTGTCGGGCAGGTGCGTCAGCGCCGAAATGGGGACGACGCAGTACTCGGCCAATCCGCCCATCGAGTACATGGCCAGAAACGAGCCGTCCGGCATGCTGAGGCGGCTGCGGCCGTCGAACAGCGTCCCCTTCAGCCGGTTCTGCCCGAAGAACTCGATGCACAGGTCATCCCGCCCACGCCGGCACTGCCGGCAGGAACGGCACGGCATGATGAATCCGGCCACGACCGTGTCGCCGATCGCGAGGCCGTTCGGATCCTCGGTCCCCCCGCCGATCGCGACGACGCGCCCGCTGACCTCGTGCCCCAGCACCGCCGGTCGAGGGAAGGCGACCTCGCCCTTCATCACGTGCAGGTCGGTATGGCACACCCCGCACGCGATCACCTCGAGCAGGACCTCGTCCGGCCCCGGACGCGGGGTGGCGATCTCGCGCACCGTCAAGGTCGGTGAGTCGCCCTCGAGGATGGCGGCCCGCATCGTCGCGGGTATGGGTGGCTGCACCGACGCTCCCTCTGTCGTGTCTGCTCAGCATCCTGTCCGGCGCGCACCCGGACGAGCACCCACCTTTCCATCGAGTGAAAACGGCCCTGCGCGAGTCGCACCGGCCCGTGGCAGTCTGACCGCGCCTGGACACAGACGTACCGAGGGGACACCGACATGGCATGGCAAGAAGCGCTCCTGGACCCGACCGGCATGGCGGAGGGCGCCGCAGACGGCACCCTCGCACCACGGCCGGTCAGCCTGAAGGGACTTCGCATCGGGTTGCTGGACAACACCAAGCCGAACTCCACGATGCTTCTGGAGGAGATCGCCGCCCGGTTGCAGGGCGACCACGGTGCGGGTGAGGCGACGCTGTACACGAAGGACTACTTCGGCACCCCCGTCGCCGGCGAGCTGCTCGAGCAGATCGCGTCGGAGAACGATCTCGTCGTCACCGCGGTGGGGGACTGCGGATCGTGCTCGGCCGCCACGGTGGCGGACGGGATCCTGTTCGAGCGGGCAGGGGTTCCCGCCGTCGCGATCACGTCCGATTCGTTCCTCATGTCGGGACGGGCGATGGCGCAGGTGCAGGGATTCCCCGCGTTCGACTTCACGGCCGTCGCCCACCCTATGGCGAGTCTGTCGGCGCAGGAGGTCCGCGAGCGTGCGGCGACCGTGATGCCGGAGGTCCTGCGGATCCTCGGCGTGGAGGAAGGATGACGATGACCACGATCACACCGGCGCAGGCCACCGCCGACTCCGAGCGCGTGCAGGAGCTCGTCGAGTACTACTACGACAACGAGTGGACCGACGGTCTCCCCGTCGTCCCGGTCACGCAGTCGCTGCTGGACGCGTTCCTGGCCACGGTGCCGCGCGACCCCGAAGAGGTGCTCTTCGAGATCGGGCATCTCAATCGTCGCCTGACGGTGCGGCTGGCCGCCATCAACGCGGCGATGGCGGGGTGCCGTCCGGAGTACTTCCCCGTCGTGGTGTCCGCGTGGCTGGCCATCGCCGCCGAGCCGCATCCCGCCCGCGGCATCTGGCAGTCCACGACGGGAACCGCACCGCTGCTCGTGGTCAACGGCCCCATCCGCGAGCGGATCGGACTCAACAGCCGCGGGAACGTCTTCGGCTCCGGGTTCCGCGCCAACGCCACGATCGGGCGAGCCATCCGGCTCGGCTGCATCAACGTGTTCGGCCTGCATCCGCACAAGCTCGACCAGGCCACGCAGGGCACCCCCGCCAAGTACTCGTCGTGTCTCGCCGAGAACGAGGAGCAGAGCCCGTGGGAGCCGCTCCACGTCGAACACGGCTATGCCGCCGATGACGACGTGGTCACGGCATTCGTCATCCGCTCGGTCATCCACATCGAGGCCCGCCACACCCAGGAGCCGGAACAGCTCGCGCGCGATTTCGTCGACACCATCGCACGGACCGGCGCGCTGATCCACGAATACACCAGCGCGCTGCTGGTCCTCACCCCCGAGCACGCCGACGTCTTCGCACGCGCCGGGTGGAGCAAACAGGATCTCCGCGACTTCGTCTTCGCGCACGCAACGCAGCGGCGAGAGGACCTCGCCGCCGTCGGCAAGGACGCGCTGTCGCACAAGACCCGGTGGCGTCTGCCCGGCTCCCACCCCGATTCGATGCCCGACAGCGCCAGCGCGACCGACACCCCCGACCGCGTCCCGGCGCTGAGCAACCCCACCTCGGTGCAGATCATGGTCGCCGGCGCCGACAACGCCGGGGTCTCGGCGGTCGTGGAGATCTTCACCCTCAACCCCCCGCGGGAGATTCCTCTCTCGCTCAGCAGAATCGGAGGCTCATGATGAGCGGATCGCAGGACGCCACGACGGTGGATGCCGCGCTGGCGCAGTTCACCGAGATGATGGCCGCCGACGGGTACGTCCTGAGCTGGCAGCCGGCAGAGGCCGACCGCATCGTCGTCCGCATCGATGCGACCGAAGGCGCGTGCGCCGACTGCCTCGTCCCCCAGCCGGTGATGGAGGCGATCATGGCGCAGGCGCTCGAGCCGACGCCGTACTCCCTCGACCACGTGGTTCTGCCGGCCGCGCACTGAGGAACCTCCCGTGCGCCTGACCGAGCAGGAGAAGCGGATGCGCGACGGCGACGAGGGGGATGCCGTCGCCGCCGCGATGGACCTGCTCATCCGCTACGGCGACGCGCTCGGTGCCGAGCGTCTGGTCGAGACCCGCAACGTCGCCGGGACCATGACCCAGCCCTCCCCGGCCAAGGCCGCGCTGGTGGCGGAGGGAGGCTGGGAGCGCGCCTTCGCGGTGATCAACCTGGACTCCGATCGCACCCTCGACATCCCCCCGATGCGGGTGCCGACCTGTCAGCTCCAGCACGGCTTCGGCGCGGACGCGGAGGGGCTGACGGCGTACCCGGTGCAGAACATCCGGATGCAGGATGAGGCGGAGTCGTACTTCACCGATCGCGGCGTGACCGTCCTGGCCACGTGCACGCCCTACCAGGTGGGGAACGTGCCCGCGCGCGATGAGCACTGCGCCTGGATGGAGTCCTCCGCGGTCGTCTACGCCAACTCCGTCCTCGGCGCCCGCACCAACTGCGAGGGCGCAGCATCCACGGGTGCCGCGTCACTCACCGGCAAGATCCCCTACTGGGGCAATCACGTGCCGGAGAACCGCTACGCCACTCACCACGTCTCGGCCGAGATCGATGTCGCCGACTTCCGTGAATGGGGCATGTTGGGGTATTTCGTCGGCGAGGCGGTCCAGGAAGCGCGGCCGGCGGTCACCGGCCGGCTGCACGCGGCCGGCGATTCCAACCTCAAGCACTTCGGTGCCGCGACCGCGACCTCCGGTGGCGTCGAGATCTACCACCTTCCCGGGGTGACCCCGGAGGCCCCGACCCTCGAGGCGGCGTTCGGCGGCCGCTCGCCTGTGGAACCGATCCGTTACGGAAAGCGGGAGCGCGCGGCCGTTTACGAGACGCTGAACGCACAGGGCACGAGCACCGACGTCGACTTCGTGCTGCTGGGATGCCCGCACGCATCCCTGGAGCAGGTCGCCGAGATCGCCCAGCTGCTCGATGGCCGCCGCCTCAGCACGAGCGCGCAGCTGTGGGTCATGCTTCCGCGCGCGCTGGCCGCGGAATCGCTGCGCGCCGGATGGACGCGCACCATCATGCGGGCCGGTGGCCACGTGCTGACCGACTCCTGCCCCGCCATGTCGCGGGCGGCTCCCCCGGGGACCCGCGTCATGGCGACGGATTCGGCCAAGCAGGCGCATTACCTCCCGGCGATCCTCGGCATCGAGGCGTGGTTCGGCACGACCGCCGAGTGCGTGGATGCGGCGCTCACGGGCCGGTGGCGCGGAGAGCTCGCGTGATCGAACTGACCGGGCGTGGAATCGTGGGCGGCGTGGTGCGCGCCTCCGCGCTGGTCACCGCGGAGCCCATCTCCGGCTTCGGGGGGATCGACGTCGCCACCGGCACGGTGATCGAGCCGCGACACGAACTGTTCGGCGTCTGCTTCACCGGCCGCATCCTCGTCTTCCCCGGCGCGAAGGGGTCGTCGGGGTGGTCCAGCTTCTTCCAGAGCACCCGGCTGATGGGCACCGCGCCGGCCGGGATGGTCTTCGACGTGGTCACGACCAAAGCCGTCCTGGGCGCCATCCTCACGCGCGTGCCGACCGTGGTGGGCGCCGAGCCCCTCCCGCACCGCACCATCCGCACCGGCGACACCGTGGAGGTCGACGGCACATCCGGACGCATCCGCGTGTGGCCCGCGGTGGACGGTTCCATTGGGTGAAAAAGTGGTTGGCACCCCGCCTCGTCCTTCGCAGACTCGACCTGACGCTCGCAACGGCGTGAGCGGGTCCCGACACAGGAGTCAGACATGATCACAGCAGTCCGCCGAAAGGCCATCCGACGTCACTCTCTGCTTCTCGTTGCCTCCGTGGCCGCCGGCGCCCTCGCCCTCTCGGGGTGCTCGGGGGGCGACGCGGAGCCCGCGACCACCGAGGGCACGGGCGAAGTCGACCTGGGAAGCATGACGGTCGTCACCTTCCTCCCGCTGGAATCCTTCAGCTTCACCCCCGAGATGTTCGCCTACTCGGGCGGGTACTTCGAAAAGCACGGGCTCGACGTGCAGCTGCAGCCGGTGCAGGGCACCTCGGCGGCGATCCAGTCGCTGCTGGGCGGCGCGACCACCATCACCCGAGCGAGCACCGTCGACGTCTTCCCGCCGATGGAGGACGGTCAGCCCATCCGGGCCGTCGGCACGATGGCCTACAAGTCGAACCTCCGCATGATCTCCGTCGAGGGGAGCCCCATCGAGTCGCCCGCCGACATCGAGGGCAAGACGATCGGCATGGGCTCGGTCGGAGGCACCAGCGAGAAGCTGCTGGATCTCACCCTGGACGACGCCGGAATCGCCGCCGACTCGGTGACGCGCCAGGCCGTACCGGTGACGGCAGCGACCCTCGAGGTCGTGCGGCAGGGGCAGCTGGACGGCTACATCGTGAGCCTGGACACGTCGCTCGCGATCGGGCAGCAGAACGACGACGCCGTCGTCGACGACGCGGGCCTGGGCGACGCGCCCGACATCCAGACCTGGATCACCACCGAAGCCAACCTCCAGGACGAGACGAAGGTCGCCCAGATCGAGGCGTTCCTGGCCGCGATCCAGGAAGCGGTGCAGGACGTCATCGACGACGCGCCGAACGGGTTCTCGAATGTCCTGAAGACCCTGCGCGACAGCGGTGACTGGAGCTTCCCCGCCCTGGCGGACGACGAGGTCGCTGCCGACGCACTCGAGATCTACACGACGCAGACCTGGGTGGACGCGGACGGCGGGGCCTCCCTGCTGGAGAACAACATGGAGGCGTGGACCGCCACGTACGACACGTACGTGGCGGCAGGGCTGCTCGAGGGCGGACAGGACCCGGCGGAGTGGATCATCGACGATCACGTCCCGGCCGAGTGACACGATCCGAGGAGATCACATGAGCAACCAGGCGACCGTCGCGGGGCCCGAGCAGGCCGGCGAGGAGCAGGTTCTGCCGCGGCTCCGCATCCGCGGCGTAGGGCGGGACTTCCACACCAAGGCCGGCGTCACCCACGCCGTCTCCGGGATCGATCTCGATATCGAGCGAGGCGAGTTCGTCGCACTCATCGGTCGATCCGGATGCGGCAAGACCACGCTTCTGCGCATGATCGGGGGCCTGCTGTCCCCGACGTCGGGGACCATCGAGGTGGATGGGCGTCATCTCTGGCGCAACGGCCACGTCGAGAGCTCCGCCGTGACGCGGCTGGGCTTCGTCTTCCAGGAGAGCAACCTCTTCCCCTGGTTCTCGGTCCTGGACAACATCGCGCTGCCGCTCAAGCTGCGCGGAGTGGACAAGGCCGCACGCCGGAAGAGGGCGACCGAGCTCGCCGCCCTCGTGGGGCTGAGCGGATTCGAGAAGTCGTTTCCCCGGGAGCTGTCCGGCGGCATGCGTCAGCGGGCCGCCATCGCGCGCGCGCTGAGCACGAAACCGGACCTGCTGCTGATGGACGAGCCGTTCGGTGCGCTGGATGCCCTGACGCGCGAGCGCATGAATCTCGAACTGCAGCGCATCGTCCTGGAGACCGGCTCGACCGTCGTGTTCGTCACGCACGACATCCCCGAAGCGGTGTTCCTCGCCGACCGGGTGGTGCACATGACGCCCCGCCCCGGGCGCATCCGTCAGATCCTGCCGGTCCCGGACGCCAAGCCGCGCGGCATCGAACTGCAGACCACCCCCGGGTTCAACGACATCGTCCGGAACCTTCGCCACGACCTCGACGAGGAGGACTGACCCCATGGCAACTGCGCAGGCGGCCCCGCCGGAAGAACCCACGACGACGACGGTCGTCACCGAGCAGCGCCGCCAGTCCGAGGGGCGCATCCTGAAGATCCTGCCGTGGATCGTCACACCCTCGCTGGTCGTGCTGATCATCGTCGTGTGGCAGGTGCTGGTCACGGCGCTGAAGGTCAACCCGTTCGTCTTCCCGCCGCCGGCAGCGGTGGGGGAGGCGTTCGTGACGCTCGTGCTGGACGGCAGCACGTGGGGGGAGGCCGCGGTGACCCTGACCGAGATCCTCGTCGGCTTCGTCATCGCCGTGCTGATGGGCGTCATCGTCGGCGTCGCGTTCGGCAAGCTGCCGTGGCTCGAAGTGAGCATCCGCCCTCTCATCGTCGTCGCACAGGTGGCGCCGAAGGTCGCCTTCATCCCGCTGTTCGTCATCTGGTTCGGCTTCGGCATCACCTCGAAGGTCCTGCTCGCGGCACTGCTGGCCTTCTTCCCGGTCATGCTCAACGTCCTGCTGGGCGTGCGCTCGGTCGAGCGGGGACAGCGCGAGGTGATGCGGAGCCTCAATGCCTCCCGCGCCCAGATGTTCACCCAGCTGGAGATGCGGAGCCTGCAGCCGTACCTGTTCGCCGGTATGGAGGTCGGGATCGTCCTGGCCACCACCGGCGCGATCGTCGGGGAGTACCTGGGGGGCAGCGTGGGGCTCGGCGCGATGGTGGTGCGGGCGATGAACTCGCTGGATGCCGCGCGCACGTTCGCCCTCATCCTGCTGCTCTCGCTGATCGGGCTGGCGCTGTACCTCATCGTCAACGAGGCGAAGCGGTTCTTCATCCCGTGGCACGAGTCGGTGTACGGGCTGCGGGAGGGGATGTAGGCCGCCGTCCCCGTAGGCTGGTGCCGCTCTCTCGCAGAGCGCGCACAGGAGGGGCGGCATGTCGGAGGAGCGGTCGCGCGACAGGATCCAGAGCATCGAGCGAGCCGTCCAGGTGCTGCGGGCGTTCAATCGCCGGGAGGGGCCGCTGAGCGTGGCCGAGATCTCGGCGCGGGTGGGTCTTGCCCGCCCCGTGGTCCGTCGCATCCTGCTGACCTTCGCCCACCTCGGCTACACCGAGTCCACGAACGGGTCATGGAGCCTGACGCCGCGCATCCTGGAGCTCGGCTCGGGATACTTCACCGCGTCGTCGCTGCCGGAGATCTCGTACACCTACATGACGGAGGTCGTCGAGCGCACCGGTGAGACGTGCAGCATCGGCGTACTGGACGGACTCGAGGTCATCCACGTCGCCCGTGTCGAGGACCGTCGGCCGCTGCCGGACTCGGTGCGGGTGGGCAACCGTCTGCCCGCTCACGCCACCGCGATCGGCAAGGTGCTGCTGGCCCAGTTGACCGAGCCGGAACTCACCGTCCTGCTCGCCTCGACGGCCCTGGAGACCTACACCCCACGCACCGTCGCCGATCCCGACCGGTTGCGGGAGCGGCTGGAGCTCGTGCGCGAACGCGGGTTCGACGTGTCCCTGGAAGAGCTGAATCCGGGCCAGGTCGCCGTCGCCGTGCCGATCCTCGCGGGTGGGCAGGCGATCGGTGCGATCGCAGCGTCGTCGACCACGGTGCGCGAGACCGAGCAGAGCCTGACGGAGACCGTCATGCCGGTGCTGCGCACCGCAGCCGACGAGATCGCCCGGGCCTACCGCAACGCGAACCCGCAGGTTTTCCGCGCCGACCGGTGATCCTCACGCCACCGGAACGGTCACACCCTCCGGCAGGCGCGTCCCGAGGAACGCCCCGTCGGCTTCCAGACGCTCCTTCAGTCGCGCCACATCCACGCCGGAGCCCGTACCGTCACCGCTCAGCGCGAGGTCGGCGGCGGTGCCGGCGGCCTGCCCCATGGCGAAGCACGGGCCGGTGACTCGTCCGGAGGACTGCCCGCGCTGGGTCATCGACGCACACCGGCCGGCGACGAGGAGATTGCGTACGACCTGGGGCACCAGCATCCGGTAGGGGAGCTGGTTGTAGCCGCGCGAATCCACCGGCGGGAACCGGAACTCGACGTCGCCGGGCACATGCGCCTCGACCGGCCAGCCGTTGACCCCGATCGTGTCGTCGAAGTCGGCGCAGCCGAGCACGTCCTGCTCGGTGAGCTGGTACTCCCCGACGATGCGACGCGTCTCGCGGATGCCGATCTGCGGGGCGATGTCCACGACGTACGCATCCTCGAACCCGGGGGTGTTCTCCCGGATGAACGCGAAGGTGTCTTTGACCTGACGACGGCCCTGGATCTCGCCCCGCGTGAGCTGGCGCACATCCGTGCCGTCGATGGCCGAGCCGTCCTCGTTGCTGAGCTGCGTGAGGTTCGAGCGCCACTCGATCGGATTGCGCTGCGGCCGGACGATCGGCTTCTTGCGGGGGAATCGGTGGGTGCCGGCGGCCTCTGCCTCCTCCATCCGCCGCCGGATCGTCTTCCACGCTTCGCCGGCGCGCTCCGGGTCGACGCCGTTGATCCGGAACATCAACGACGGGTAGAGCAGGTGCTCGGCCCGCTCGTAGGGGGCGCCTGCCCACGCGGCGATGTCGGCGTCTCCCGACCCGTCGATGAAGAACCGCCCGCGCACGGCAGCGCGTCCGGACTTCGATTCGATGACGACCGCGTCGATCGTGTCGTCGCCCGACATCACCACGTCGACGGCGACGGCGTGGAAGAGCACTTCCGCCCCGCCGGCCAGCAGCAGTTCGTCGGCGGCGATCTTGTACGCCGAGATGTCGAAGGCGACGGCCTGGATGCGGTCGTCGACGGACAGGTGCGGCTCGTTCAGTCCGTCGAGGGCGTGGAGGCGGTCGTACAGCTCGTCCGCGAACCCGTGCACCACGAGCCGGTCCTCGCCGTACACGCGGGCGTGCAGACCGCAGAAGGTGCTCAGCCCGCCCATCGTCCCGGCGCCGCCGAGGAAGCCGTATCGCTCGATGAGCAGTGTGGACCGTCCCGCGCGCGACGCCGCCGTGGCCGCGAGCAGGCCGGCGGGCCCGCCGCCGACCACGACGACGTCGTACTCCCCGATCACGGGGACGCGGCTGGCGGGCAGGGCGATGGTCGGATCGGTCATGCGTGCTCCGTGTGCTCGGGGGTGGATGCGGCGACCTCCGCCGCGGGCTGACAGGGGCCGTTCGGGCGGGCGCACAGCACCGCGCCGCAGCCGAGGGGCTGCACGAGCTGCTCGTACTGGTCCAGCATCCCGCCGCCGCTGTCGCGGTCGGGGAGGGGGACGTAGGGCGGGCGCGCGGCGAGTTCGGCGGGGTCCACCAGCAGGTCGAGCCGGCCGTCGGCCAGGTCGATGTCGATGAGGTCGTCATCCTGCACGAGGCCCAGTGGAGCGCCCGCAGTGGCGGCCTCGGGGGAGACCTCGCCGACCGTCATGCCCTGGTTCACGAGCCCGCTGAACTGCCCGTCGGTGACGAGCGCGACCGAGTGGGCGAGCCCGCGTGCGTGCAGGGCGAAGATGAACGCGCTCGTCAGTCCCATCCCCGGTGCGCCGCTGACGCCGATGCCGCGGATCACCGCGACGTCACCGGGACGCAGCCGCCCGTCCGAGATCGCCGCGATGGCGTCCTCGCGGCTGGTGAAGATGCGCGCCGGCCCGGTGAACCGCCGCGGGCCCGAGTCGGGGACGGGTCGTTTGGCGACCGCGCCACTGGGGGCCAGCGATCCGCGCAGCACCGCGATGGCGGGATCGGTTCCGAACGGATCCTCGACGGTGCGGATGATCTCGCCGTCGGCGGGGCGGGCGGCGGCGAGGGAATGGGCGAGAGTGCTGCCCTCGACGGTGAGGCTCGAGCCGTCCAGCAAGGGGAGCAGCTCGCGCAGGACCGTGGCGCCGCCGCCGGCGTCTTCGAACTGCTCCGTGAGCCACGGGCCGTTCGGACGCACCGAAGCCAGGAGCGGCGTGCTGCGCCCCAGGGTGCGGAACTCCTCCCACACGTCGATGTCCAGGCCGCTTTCGACGGCGATGGCCTGCAGGTGCTTGATGGTGTTGATCGACCCGCCCACCGCGAGCATCGCGCGCACGGCATTGCGCACCGACGCGTCGGTGATGATCTCGCGGGGGCGCAGATCCCGCTCGATCAGGCCGACCAGGGCCTCCGCGCTGCGCCGCACCGACTGCCACATGCGTTCGCTGTTGGCCCGTACCGGGGCAGAGCCCGTGACCGCCATCCCCAGTGCCTCGGCGACGATGTGCATGGAGTTCGCCGTGGCCAGCCCTGCGCACACGCCCGGACCCAGGATGGCATCGTCGGCGAGCTCCTCCAGGTCGTCGGTGGGCTCGCCGGTGACCGCCGCCATCGCCGCGAGGAGGAAGACCTCCTCGACGTCGGCCTCGCGCCCCTCGGCCAGTCCGCTGTGCTGGTAGCCGCACGCGACCACGACGGTGGGGATGTTCAACCGTCCGGCGGCCATGAGGTGCGCCGGGGTGGTCTTGTCGCAGGACGACAGGCAGATCATCGCGTCGAGCTTGGCGCCTTCCACGGCGGCTTCGATGTCGTTCACGATGAGGTCGCGGCTGGGCAGGATGTAGCGTCCCGCTCGCCCGGCGCTCGTGACGAAATCGCTCGGGGCGGTCGTGCGGATCTCGAACGGCAGCACCCCGAGTTCGCGCAGGTGCCCCTTGAGCGCGTCGGCGATGTCATCCAAGTGGGCGTAGCAGGCGGCCAGCTCGGAGGACGTGTTGACGATCGCGACCTTGGGCTTGGTGAGGTCTGCCGTGGCGATCCCGAGTGAGCGCCACTGCGCGCGGCGCGCGATGCCGAGGGCGGAAGTGGGGGGCAGGTTGCTGCGGAGCGTGGGCATCCTCGTCCTTGTCTCGCGTCGTGACCTCGCGGTCTCGGTCGTACGCATTGCGTTCAACAAGTCGCAATGCGTACGCTGAGCATACGACGCGGGGGGAAGCGGGTAAAGGTGAGCGCAGCGCGGCGGACAGCCCCGACGACGCACTCGCCGCCCGTACTCGGGGCCGGCCTCCTCACCGTGCTGGGTCTGCTGATGACGGTCAATCCGATCGCCTCCAACATCTACCTGCCGGGGCTGGCGCAGATGGCGGCGGACCTCGGCGTGACGGTGGCCGGGGCGCAGTTCGCGCTCACCGGCTTCCTCCTCGGGGTGGCGGTCGGGCAGTTGGTGGTCGGCGCGATGACCGACAGTCTCGGTCGCCGTCGCGTGCTGCTGCTGGGCCTCGGGCTGCTCACCGCGGCCAGTGCACTCGTTCTGCTCGCTCCCACCCTCGGAGTGCTCATCCTCGGCCGCGTGCTGCAGGGGTTCGGCTCATCCGCCGCGGTGGTCGTCACGCGTGCCGTCGTCTCCGACACCGCGCGTGGGGCGCAGGCCGCGCGCGCGTACAGCGTCCTCATGGGCATGCTTGCCGCCGGCCCGCTCTTCGGCCCGCTGCTGGGGACGCTCCTTCTCCCGCTCGGCGGCTGGCGTGCCACCTTCGCCGCGCTGCTGGTGATGAGCGTGCTGTACCTCGTGGCCGCTGCCCTCGCCGTCCCGGAGACCCTCGCGGTGGCCGACCGGTCGCCGGTGCGGATCGGGCGACTGCTGAGCAATTACCGCCGGCTCGCGGGCGACGGCGGTTACGTCGGCAACGCGCTGGCCATGGCCTTCGGCTTCGCCGCCCTCGTGACCCACGTCAGCGCGTCGTCGTTCGTCGCGCAGGACGTGCTGCGCACCGACGAGTGGGGCTTCACGTTCCTGTACATGGCCTACGCGCTCGCGGTGATGGCCGGCAGCGCCGTGAACGCCCCGCTGTCGGGGCGGTTCGGTGCGCGCCGGATGCTGGTGATCAGCCAGGCGATCGCGATCGCAGCCATGGCGGCGATGACAGTCTTCGCCCTCACCGGGACGCTCACCGTCGCCACGTTCCTCGCCACGGTGATCCCCGCATGTGCGGCCGGATCCGCGCTCCTGGCCAACGCGACTACGCTGACCCTGGCACGCGCGGCCTTCGCCGCCGGCTCCGGTGCTGCCCTCATGGGGTTCACCCAGTTCACCATGGGCTCGCTCATCTCGCCCCTGGGCGGCGTGCTCGGCCCGGCCACCGCCGCCCCGATGGCGCTGACGATGCTGGCGTCGTTCGTGCTCAGCGCGGTCGCGGGCGCACTGGGGGTGGCGTGCGGAGCGACGCCGCGGTGCCGTCCCCGGTGCCCGAAAACAGGAGAATCGCCCGCATCAGGATGCTTCGGGCCGAATCCGTCCTGATTCGGGCGATCTTCCTGTTTAGGGCGTCGGGCGCAACCCCCCGGCGCCGAAACATGGCGGCAACATGGCCGCCACTAGGCTCGTGACATGGGTGACCTGTTCGACGGATACGGCTCCACGCTGGCGCCGCGCAAGACCTCGACCGGCATCCCGGCGTACGACGAGATGTTCGGCGACCCGCCGCATCCGGGCGAGCACGCCGAATCGCGCAAGGCCTACCGGGAGCTGTACCAGGCGCTGGCGCAGATGACGCAGGAGGAGCTCCGCGGGCGCACCGAGTCGCTCGCGAGCTCGTACCTCGCGCAGGGCGTGACGTTCGACTTCGCCGGTGAGGAGCGTCCGTTCCCGCTGGATGCGGTGCCCCGCATCATCGACTACGACGAGTGGTCGCGCGTGGAGGCGGGCGTCAAGCAGCGCGTGCGCGCGCTCGAGGCGTTCCTCGACGACGCATACGGCAGCCAGCACTGGCGTGCGCGACGGCGTGCTGCCCGCCCAGCTGATCGCCTCGTCGCAGTACTTCTACCGCCAGGCCGCGGGGATCCACAGCGCCAACGGCGTCCGCATCCAGGTCGCCGGCATCGACCTCATCCGCGACGAGCACGGCGAGATGCGGGTGCTCGAAGACAACGTGCGCGTCCCCAGCGGCGTCAGCTACGTCATCTCCAACCGCCGCGTGATGGCCCAGACGCTGCCCGAGCTGTTCGTCTCGATGCGCGTGAGTCCCGTGGGGGACTACCCGAACAAGCTCCTCGCGGCGCTGCGGGCCTCCGCGCGGGGGCGGCATCGAAGACCCCAACGTCGTCGTGCTGACGCCGGGGGTGTACAACTCCGCGTACTACGAGCACACGCTGCTCGCCCGTCTCATGGGCGTCGAGCTCGTCGAGGGGCGCGACCTCATCTGCGTGGGCGGGCAAGGTCTTCATGCGCACCACGCGTGGTCCGCAGCGCGTCGACGTCATCTACCGGCGCGTCGACGACGACTTCCTCGACCCGCTGCAGTTCCGTGCCGACTCCATGCTCGGCGCGCCCGGCATCATGCTGGCCGCACGCCTGGGCAACGTCACGATCGCCAACGCCGTGGGCAACGGCGTCGCCGACGACAAGCTGCTGTACACGTATGTGCCCGACCTCATCCGCTACTACCTCGCCGAGGAGCCGATTCTGCGCAACGTCGACACGTGGCGGCTGGAGGACCCCGGGGCGCTCGAGGAAGTGCTCGACCGTCTCCCCGAACTCGTGGTCAAGCCCGTCGACGGATCCGGCGGCAAGGGTCTGGTCGTGGGGCCCGACGCGTCGCCGTCGGAGCTGGACGCCCTGCGCCGCCGCCTCAGGGCCGACCCGCGCGGGTGGATCGCCCAGCCCGTGGTCATGCTCTCGACCATCCCCACCCTCGTGGCGGACGGGATGCGGCCACGTCACGCCGACCTGCGGCCGTTCGCCGTCAACGACGGCGACGACGTGTGGGTGCTTCCGGGCGGACTGACCCGCGTCGCCCTCCCCGAAGGGGAGCTCGTGGTCAATTCCAGCCAGGGCGGCGGATCCAAGGACACGTGGATCGTGGGCGGCTCCGCCCCCGCGCACGTCGAGTACGGACAGGGCAACGGCCTGGCCGGTCTCGTCGCCGATCAGGCCGCCACGATCACCGCAGCGATCCCGATCATCTCCGACGCCCAGCCCGAGGTGACCCATTCGCCGCAGGATCCCCACCGAGGCGACACCGAGCAGCAGCAACAGCAGCAGCAGGCCGCGCCTGCCACCAACGAGCACGGTCCGCAGCACGAGCAGCAGCAACAGGCCCGCGACCTCCCACGGGGGGTGGACGGATGCTGAGCCGCATCGCCGAATCCTTGTTCTGGATCGGGCGCTACATCGAGCGCAGCGACGGTACGGCGCGCATCCTCGACGTGCACCTCCAGCTGCTGCTGGAAGACCCGTGGATCGACGAGGACACCGCGTGCCGGTCGCTGCTGAGCGTCATGGGTTCGTTCCCGCTCGAGGACGTCGACAAGGTGCGCCGCGACGACGTCCTGCAGCGTCTGGCCGTTGACCGGATGAACCCCGCGAGCATCGCGTACGCCCTCACCGCCTCCCGCGAGAACGCCCGCCGCGCGCGCGAGATCGTCTCCACCGAACTGTGGGAGACCCTCAACACCACCAACTCGCGGATGCCGCGGCGACTGCAGACCGACAAGGTGCACGAATTCTTCGCCTGGGTGCGCGAGCGTGCGGCCCTCGCGGTCGGGATCGTCGACTCCTCCACCAGCCGCGACGAGGCGTGGCAGTTCTTCACCCTCGGGCGCAGCATCGAACGGGCCGACATGACCGCGCGCCTGCTGGCCACCCGTTCGCTGACGGAGGTGTCGGGGCCGTCGTGGACGACGATCCTGCGCTCGTGCGGCGCATACGAGGCCTACCTGCGCACCTACCGCGGCATGCCCAGCGCCCGCAACGCGGCGGAGTTCCTGCTGCTGGACCGCCTGTTCCCGCGCTCGATCATCTACTCGATCCAGCGCGCGGAGGAGTGCATGAGCGCGATCGACCCGCGCGCCGACCGCGTCGGCCACTCCAACACCGTGCTGCGTGCACTGGGCCAGATCCGCAACGACCTGGAGTACCGGCCGATCAGCGACATCCTCGGCGAGCTGCCGCTGCACATGCAGCGCGTGCAGAAGGTGACGCGCGAAGCATCCGAGGCCATCCGCTCGCGGTTCTTCCCGACGCAGGCCGAGCCCAGCTGGATCGGGGAGATCTCGTGAAACGCCTCCGCATCGAGCACTCGACCGGCTTCGCCTACCAGGGCGACGTCTCGGCGTCGTACAACGAAGCGCGGATGCTGCCGACCTCCACCGACAGCCAGTTCGTGCTCAGCTCGGGCCTGGAGATCGAGCCGTCCACCACGGTGAACTCCTACGTGGACTACTTCGGCACGCGCGTCAGCGCCTTCGACGTGCTCTCCCCGCATTCGGACCTCACCATCACGGCGCGCTCGCTCGTGGAGGTGCGTCCCCGGCCGCTGCCGCACATCGACATCACGTGGGACGCGCTCGCGGCGGAGGCGGCCCGCTCGATCGGCACGGTCGAACAGCTCGTGCAGACCGCTCGGACCCGACCGCACCCCGAGGTCGCCGAGATCGCGCGGGCCATCGCCGCGCAGCACGATCATCCCGGAACGGCGGCGCGCGCGATCGCCGAGGCCATCGGCGACGCCGTCGAGTACATGCACGGCGTCACGGGCGTGCACTCGACCGCGTCGGAGGCGTGGGAGGCGCGCAAGGGCGTGTGCCAGGACCTCGCGCACGTCACCCTCGGGGCGCTGCGGGAGGTCGGCATCCCGGCCCGGTACGTCTCGGGCTACCTGCACCCGCGCCCCAGCGCCGAGGTGGGCGTCGCGGTGACGGGCGAGTCGCACGCGTGGGTGGAGTGGTTCGCCGGCGACTGGCAGGGCTTCGACCCCACCAACAACATCGAGATCGGCGACCGGCACGTCCTGGTGGGGCGCGGCCGCGACTACAACGACGTGCCGCCGCTGCGCGGCGTCTACGCCGGGCCGTTCAAGTCGCAGCTGCGGGTGAAGGTCACGATCACGCGCGAGGCGTGACGCGGCGCTCCTGAGCCCGTCGCAGGATCAGCGCCCGTAGCCGCCGCGATCGACCAGGCGCGTGGGGAGCAGGAAGCGCGACGATCCGGCCGAGCCGTCGATCCGCGCGAACAGGGTCTCGGCGGCGACGGTGCCCATGCGATCGGTGTCGTAGTCCACGATGCGGATGCGCCGGGGAAGCACCTGCGCGAGTTCGAAGTCGTCGAAGCCGGTGACCGCCACCTCGGCGTCGCGGGGAAGGATCGCCTCCAGGGCCCCGATGGTCGAGCGGTTGTTGGCGCAGAACACCGCGGTGGGCGGATGCTCCGCCTCCAGCAGGCGCTCCATGGCGTCCCGGGCCGCGGCGGGGGTGTGCAGATCCGACACGAGCAGGGCCGGGTCAGGGATGCGCCCCGCCTCCGCGAAGGCGTCGAGGAACCCCTGCCGGCGCTCGGCCATCGTGAAGATCGAGGGCGAGTCGAACAGCAGCGCGATGCGTTCGTGCCCGTAGCGGAGCAGTTCGGCGACCGCCGCGTGCGCGCCGCCGCGGTTGTCGATCAGCACGGCGTCGGCCTCGAGTCCGCCGCCGGGGCGGTCGAGGAACACCACCGGCGTGCCGGCGGCCACCTCGCCGGCGAGATAGGACTGGTCCTCACCCGCGGGGACGAGGATCAGCCCGCCCACGCGGCGCTGGCACAGGTCCAGCGCCAGCGTGCGCTCGGCGCGCGCATCCTCTTCGCTGGAGGCCATGATGACCTGCATCCCACGGCCGATCGCCACCGTCGACACGGCGGCGGCGACGGTCATGTAGAACGTGTTCGACAGGTCGGCGGCGAGGAATCCGATCGTGTCGCGGCTGCCCGAACGCAGGCTGGCCGCGAGGGCGTTGCGGTGGAAGCCGAGGCGGGCGATCGAGGCGTTCACGCGCTCGATGAGGGCCGCGTCGACATTGGGCTGGCCGTTGATGACGCGTGAGACGGTCTTCAGGCTGACGCCGGCGTCGGCGGCGACATCCACCATGGTGGGGCGACCGCTCTTGCGCATCCGGTGCCTTCCTGCGTCGTGGTCGCGTCGATCCTACGGATGGCGCACGCCGCTGCCGCGGATCACCGCTCCAGCGGAACCAGCGCGGCCTGCTCGTGCGACGCGATCGCCGCCGAGAAGATGCGGTGCGTCAGCGCGGCCTCCTCGGGCCGGACCGTCCCGAAACGCTCGCCCAGCTCGCCGGCGAACTCGGCGAGGAACGCCGCCCACATCTGCAGGATCGAGTCCGAGAACCCGGTCTCGAAGTTCGCTCCGGTCACGGTGGGCCACACGGCCTGGCTGCCCGCGTCGATCCGCTGCCAGCTCTGCTCCCGGCCCACACCTGGGACGTCGACGACGGCGAACACCTCGACCGACTTGGGGTTCTTCGTGCTGAAGCGCACCCCGCCGTCCATTCCGATCGCCTCGAACTCCCACGTGTTCTTCTCGCCCGGCGCGATGCGCTTGGTCTCGGTGGTCAGCACGAAGGGGGCGCCATCGTGGGTGGTCCAGCTGTGGATGACGGCGTTGTCCCACGTGTCGCACGGCACGGGCGTCCCGTCGGGTCCGGGGCGCTCGGTGACGATGTCCTGCAGCACCCCGACGAGCCGCTCGGGCACCCAGCCCAGGCGCAGCGGAACGTGCCACGTGTGCATCCCGAGGTCGTTCATGACGCCGGCCTCGCCGCAGAACTGCTTCTGCCGCTTCCAGTTCAGCGGCTTCGCCGGGTCGAGGTCGCTGGCGTGCAGGAACGTGCACTTCGCCTCGATGACGCGGCCGAGGGCTCCGCTGCGGACGTAATCGACGGCCCACTGCGCGCCCGGGAAGAACGGCATCTCGCTGGAGATCCGCACGAACGAGGCGGGGGCCTCGTCGATCGCGTGGAGCACCGCATCCGCCGCCGCCCCGTCGATTCCGAAGGGCTTCTCGGCCAGCAGCGCCTTGCCGGCACGGATGGTGTCGACGTACAGCTGCTCGTGGAGGTCGTGGCGCACCGCGATGTAGACGACGTCGACGTCGGGGTCGGCGAGGAGCTCGTGGTAGTCGGTGGTCTTCAGTCGCACGGTGTCGATGCGGTCGAACCACTCCATCGCGGCGGGGTTGATGTCGCACACGGCGACCAGCTGAGGATCCACGGGATGGTCGATGAGCGCGGGCCAGCGACGCAGGGCGGCGGCGATCTCCCGCCCCATGAGGCCGGCGCCCACGATGCCGACGTTCACGCGCCGGGGCGCGGTCATCCCTCGCCTCCGATCAGGGCGAGGGCGTCGTCGACGGTGGCGTCGTCGTGGACGACGGCCATGAGGGCCGCGGTGATGCCGGCAGGATGCGGATGCTGGATGACGTTGCGCCCGTAGACGATGCCGCGGGCGCCCTGGGCCAGGACGGCCTGGGTGCGCTCGAGGAGCGTGCGATCGTCGACGCGTCCGCCGCCGCGCACGAGCACGGGGGTGCCGGCGGCGGCCTGCACGACGAGGTGGTAGTCGCCGATGTCGTCGGTGGGGTCGGCCTTGATGAGGTCGGCGCCCAGCTCGCGGGCCTGACGCACGAGCGTGACGATCTTGCGGGTGTCTCCGTCGACCGTGTACCCGCCCTTGTCGGAGTTCGTCTGCATCACGAGCGGCTCGATCATGAGCGGCATCCCGTAGCGCTCCGCGTCGGTGCGCAGCGCGAGGATCGAGCGGATGCACTGCTCGCGGACCTCGGGGTGACCGGGCAGGTCGAGGAGGTTCACGCAGACCGCGACGGCGTCCAGCCGCACCGCGACCTCGATCGCGTCGGGCACGTGGACGCTGTGCAGGGGCGACTCGAGCGGGCTGTTGTAGACGTTGGCGATGTCGGTGCGCAGCACGAGGCCGGGCTTGTCCTTGCCCGGCGCCGACTGGAGGAGCGGAGCCTGCCCGAGGGTCAGCTGGATGGCGTCGGGGCCGGCGTCGATGAGGGTCGCCACCGTGGCGGGCATGTCTTCGATCCCGGCGAGAAATGCGTGCTCGTGGAACGCGCCGTGGTCCACCGCCACATCCAGCGCGCGGCCGGATCGCGGGTTGAAGAGGCGATTGAGGCGGTACTTCGTCATGGGAGTGCACTCTCCGATGGCTGGCGACGGGGCCGCGCCGGTGCGGCGGCCCTCTCAGTATGGGCAAGCTGAGACAACGTTGTCAACAACGTGTAGCCGTCGCGCGATCCGGGTGGTCGCCCTGCCCGAACTCCTCAAGATCGCAGCTCGGGTGGGCGCGGTTTCGCGTGATTCCGGGGGTGCGTCGGCTCGCACGCGTGAGTCTTGAGGAGTTCGGGCGGGGCCGACGTCGGCAGGGGTCGCCTGGTGCGGACATAGGCGGGACCGCGCGAGCCGAGTGGGCGCGCTGCCCGGGTGGCTGCGGGCGCCGGTCCGGCCGGGCGGCTCCGGGTGGTCGCCCTGCCCGAACTCCGCAAGATCGCAGCTCGCGCAGGCGCGGACCCGCGTCATTCCGGGGGTGCGTCGGCTCGCGCGTGTGACTTTTGAGGAGTTCGGGCGAGGCCGCCGCCGGCAGGGGTCGCCAGGTGCGGGCAGAGGCGGGACCGCGCGAGCCGAGTGGGAGCGCAGCCCGGGTGGCTGCGGGCGCCGGCTCGGCCGGGCGGCTCCAGGTGGTCGCGCTGCCCGAACTCCTCAAGATCGCAGCTCGCGCAGGCGCGGACCCGCGTGATTCCGGGGGTGCGCCGGCGCGCACGCGTGAGTCTTGAGGAGTTCGGGCGAGGCGACGCCGGCAGCGGTCGCCCGGGGCGGGGGCTGCTACCGTGGCGCTTCGACGGAGGGAAGACATGGCGACGGAGCTGTTCGGGAGGCCCATCGAGCACGCGCGTGAGCGCCGCGGTTCGCTCGCGCAGACGGCGGCGGTGGAATCCTCGCTCATGACCGACGGACCGTCGACGGGGATGCGGCGCATCCGGATGGTCGCGGGCGATGTCGACCTCGAGCTCCTGCCCGACCGCGGGCTCGACCTGGGCCAGGTGCGGGTGGGCGGCGTGCCGCTGGCATGGCTCTCGCCCACGGGATTCCCCCGCGCCAGCGTGCACGACGGCGATGGGCGTGGCTTCTCCCGTGCGTTCGGGGGAGGACTCCTCACGACGTGCGGCCTGCGCAACGTCGGTCCTGCCGCCGACGACGGCGGGGAGCAGCATCCGATGCACGGCCGGTACACGTCGCTGCCGGCGACGGTCGTGCGGGCGGAGGCGACCGACGACGAGGTCGTCGTGGAGGGCGTGGTGCGCGAGGCCGCCGTCTTCGGCGCCGACCTCGAGCTGCGCCGGCGTGTGACGCTCGTGCCGGGGGAGCGCACGATCCGGGTGGACGACGTCCTGACCAACCGGGGGGCGGATGCGGTGGAGCCCATGGTGCTCTACCACGTGAACTTCGGCTGGCCGCTCGTGGACGAGGGCACGCGCCTGCACAGTCCGGCGACGGCGGTGCGCCCGCGGGACGAGCAGGCCGCCGTCGGAGCGGAGACGTGGGACACCTTCCCCGCGCCATCCCACCCCTACCCGGAGCAGGTGTTCGCCCACGAGCTGCCGAAGGACGAGCGTGTCGCCGTCGAGGTGCTCAACCCGCGTGGGCTCAGCGTCGCGGTGCGCTTCGACACCGCGCAGCTTCCCGGACTGTTCCAGTGGCGTGTGGCCCAGCCGGGGCTGTTCGTGCTCGGGGTGGAGCCGGCGCTCGTCCCCACGATCCTGGGGCGCGCCGCCGCCCGCGAACAGGGGCTCCTGCGTCCCCTCGCGCCCGGCGCCGCGCTCACCCTCGGCGTGGAGATCGAGGCGACCGGCTCGCTCTCCTAGCCCGCATCGCGCGGGGCGTCGCCGCCCGCCGCGGCCCGCGTCACGGGAGGGTGCGCCGCCCCCCGCGGCCCACGTCACGCGAGGGCGATCGCCGCGGCCCGCGTCACGCGAGGGTGCGCCGCCCCCCGCGGCCGGCGTCACGCGAGGGCGATCGCCGCCCCCCGCGGCCCTCGCTCGGCGAGGAGCGAGCGCGCGGCCAGATAGGCCTCGCGCAGCCGCGGGTCATCGACGCCGAGCGTCGGCACGTGCGTGAGGAAGGCGCCCGGGTCGGCCTCATCCGCAGTCGCGGCCGCCTCCAGCACCTCGAGGCGGGCATCGTGCGTGATGACGCGCTCCCGCGCGTCCCGCGCTCCCCGCACCAGGCACGCCTGCCATGCGGCCAGGACGAGCGCGCACCGCGCGAGGGATCCGCCCGCGGCGAGCCGGTCCTCGATCACGGGCATGAGGAACTTCGGGATGCGGTCGGAGCCGTCCACGACCTGGCGGGCCAGGGTGTCCTGGATGGCGCGGTTGGAGAAGCGCGCGAGCAACTGCGCGCGATAGGCGGCCAGGTCGATGCCGGGCACGGGGTCGAGGGTGGGCTGGGCCTCCTCCCGCATGTACGCGCCGAGGAAGGCGGCGAAGTCGGGGTCGTCCACGACGTCGTGCACGTGCGTGAATCCGGCGAGCAGCCCCAGGTACGACATCGCCTGGTGGGAGGCGTTCAGCAGCCGCAGCTTCATCTTCTCGTACGGGGCGACGTCGGTGACGAACTGGGCGCCGACCGTTTCGAGCGCGGGGCGGCCGGTGGGGAAGCGGTCCTCGATCACCCACTGCGCGAATTCCTCCGCGCACACCGGCCACGCGTCGCGCAGTCCCGTGAGCTGCTCGACGACGTCGACGTCTTCGGGGGTCGTGGCCGGTGTGATGCGGTCGACCATCGAATTGGGGAACGCCGCCTCAGTCGCGATCCAGTCGGCCACGTCCGGCGCGGCGGCACGGGCGAAGCCGACGAGAGCCTCCCGCGCGACCGCGCCGTTGCCCTGGATGTTGTCGCACGAGAGCACCGTGAACGGCGGGATGCCCCGTTCCCGGCGGCGCGCGAGACCGGCGACGAGGTAGCCCCACACCGTGGTCGGGGCGGCGCCGGCGACCGCGTCGGCCCGCGCGCCGGCGCGGTCGAGGTCGAACCTGCCCGTGACGTCGTCCACGCCGTAGCCGGCCTCGGTGACGGTCAGCGACACGATCCGCACCTCCGGCGAGGCCAGCTTCTCGATGACGGCCTCGGGGCTGTCGGGGGCGTAGAGGTACTCGGCGACCGAGCCGATGACGCGCGCGGTCGTGGCGCCGTCGGGGCTGCGGGTGACGAGGGTGTACAGGCGATCCTGCGCCGCGAGCACGTCGCGCATGCGGGCGTCGCCGGGCATCAGCCCCACCCCGCACACGCCCCATCCGGGCTCGCCGCCCTCGCTGAGGGCCCGGTCCAGGTACATCGCGAGGTGGGCGCGGCTGAAGCCGCCTAGACCGAAGTGCACGACTCCGGATAGAGTCTCGTCCCGATCGTACGGTGGGATGACAACGTTGTCGGTTGCGTTGCTCAGCGTCGAGCTGTTCAGGTCGGTCACGGCCCAGAGTCTAACGAAAGGACACATACGCAATGGGAGACTTCGAAGGTCGTACCGTTCTGGTCACGGGAGCCGCGGGCGGCATCGGCGGCGCCACCGTGCGTCACTTGGTCGCACGCGGAGCGGACGTCATCGCCGCAGGTCGCACGGCGGAATCGCTCGAGGCGATCACGCAGGAGACGGGCGCGCGGCCCCTGGCGTTCGACCTCGAGTCGGAGGATTCCGTCCGCGCCGCGATCGAGGGTCTCGACCTGTGGGGCGTGGTGAACTGCGCCGGCTTCGGCGGCGAGATCGCCACCCCGCAGGACACCGACATCTCCGTCTTCGACAAGGTCATCGCGGTGAACACCCGCGGGGCGCTGCTGGTGATCAAATACGCCGCGCGCGAGATGATCCGCCTGGGCCGCGGCGGCGCGATCGTGAACGTGTCGAGCCAGGCCGGCCTGGTCGCCCTCACCGGCCACATCTCGTACGGCTCCTCCAAGGCGGCGCTGGACAACATCACCCGGGTCTCGGCGCTCGAACTCGGGCGCTACGGCATCCGCGTCAACAGCGTCAACCCGACCGTCGTGATGACGCCGATGTCGGAGTGGTACTGGGGTCGCGAAGACGTGGGTGGCCCCTTCCTGGAGCAGATGCCGCTCGGACGCTGGGCGACCGAGGACGACATCGCCGGCCCCATCGTGTTCCTGCTCAGCGACGAGGCGAGCATGATCAGCGCCGTCTCGCTGCCGATCGACGGCGGCTACACCGCGCGCTGACCCCGCCGCCCCGCCGCGCCCTGCCCCGCGAGAGTGCATCATCCCGGCGAATGTGCATCGAATCCGGTGCACTCTCGCCGAGATGATGCACTTTCGGCGAGTCGGGGCTGGGCCGGGCGGGGCGGCCGGGCCGGGCGTGGGCGGGCGGGTCAGGGGCGGATGCGGAGGCGGAACGCGGAGCCGTCGGCGACGAACTCGAGCTGGTCGAGGCGGTCGACGACCACGTCGGCGTCGGCGAGCTCGTCGGCCTCGTGCGTGCCGGTGATCGCCACCACGGCGCATCCGGCCGCGCGGGCCGCGGTGATGCCGGCGGGGGCGTCCTCGAACACCACGCAATCGCCGGGCTCCACGCCCAGCCGGCTCGCGGCGAGGACGAAGGGCTCGGGATCGGGCTTGCCCCGCGTGACGTCGTCGAAGGTCACCACGACATCGGGGCGCGGCAGGCCCGCCGCCTGCAGACGGTTGCCCGCGATCAGGCGCGTGCCGCTGGTGACGATCGCGTGGCGCGGTGCCGAGGCGAAGAAGTCGGCCGAGCCGGGGATGGGCGCCACATCCGAGACCTCGGCGGCCTCGATCTCGGAGATGCGCGCGAGTGCGACCTCGGCACGGTCGGCGGGGAACATCCGGGCGATGAGCTGCGCCGCAGGCTGCCCGTGGCCGGAGGCCAGCAGGTCCAGGTCGACGCCGAACTCGCGCGCGAGCACCGTCCACGAGCGCAGCACCGCGGGCGTGGAGTCGATGAGAGTGCCGTCCAGGTCGAACAGTGCCGCGTCGAACCGCCGCGACCACAGCGGGGACTCGGCGGGGAGTGCGCGATGGCGCCCGAGCGCCCGCAGCACGCGCGTCACCTGCTGCGGGGTGGACAGCGCCGCGTCGATGCGCACGTGCGGCACCGTCGGCGGCTCGGCGGGCGGATCCACGGCGTGCGCGTCGCGGTCGGCGTCCCGCTGCGCCCGGCGCCCGGCGAGGGTCTCGGGCGTGCCGGTCATCCACACCACGACCGGCTCCTGTCCGCACGCCTGGGTGAGCCGGCGCCAGTCCTCACCGCCGGTGAGTTCGGCCGTGAACGGCGCGACGGCCACCGCCCCCACCCCCGTGCGGCGCTGGTCGGCCAGTGCTTCGCGCAGGACGCGGTAACGGGCGGGGCGAACGGTGTCGCGCAAGGCCTCGTCGTTCCAGTGCGCGCCCCCCAGCAGCGGAGGGAGCAGGTCCTCCAGCACGGGGTTGGTGAGCGTGTCGAGGTCGAGCACCGGGAGTCGCAGGTGCGCGGCCAGCGCGCGGCCGAGGGTGGACTTGCCCGCACCGGGTGCCCCGGTGACTGCCAGGAAGATCATCAGGCCTCACTTTCCGCCAAGACTTGACAACGTTGTCGGAAGAGGCCCACTATATCGACGGGTGTCCCGGCTCGCCGGGGTTTCGAAATGACAACGATGTCGAGGTGAAATGGCGCACGACGAGGATGCTGAGGCGGGGGCCACGGCCCTTCCCCGCGGTGCGCACCCGCGCGCACGCATCACCGACGTCGCCGCCCGGGCCAGGGTCAGCATCAAGACGGTGTCACGGGTCGTCAACGACGAGCCCGGCGTGCGCGAGGAGACCCGCACGCGCGTGCGTGCCGCCATCGGCGATCTCGGATTCGTTCCCAACACGACCGCCCGCTCCCTCAAGACCGGGGGGCAGGACGCCATCGGAGTGGTCATCGACGCCATCTCCGACCCGTTCTTCGCCGACCTCGTCAGCGTGCTGGAAGACCTCGCCGCCGAGCGCGGTATGAGCCTGCTGTTCGCCAGCACCGGGTTCGACGCCGACCGTGAGCGCGAGCACCTCCAGCGGCTGGCCGGACACCAGCTGCGCGGGCTCATCATCGCCCCCGTGGGCGTGAGCGCGCAGGAGCTGCAGGTGCTGCGTCGGCGGTTCCCCATCGTCAGCGTCGACCGGGTGCGCGAGGGCATCGACTCCGTGATCGTCGACGACTTCGCCGCTGCGCGCGACGCCGCCCGTCACCTCGTCGAGCAGGGGCACCGCCGCATCGGGTTCATCGGCGACGACCCCGCCTACCCCACCAACAGCGCTCGCCTGGCCGGCTTCCGTGCCGCGCTGGATGAGGCCGGCATCGCCGTGGACGAGTCGCTCATCGTCGGTCACCCGCGCAGCCGCTCCGCGATGGCGTCGGCGTCGGCGGCGCTGCTGGCCCGTCCGGATGCGCCCACCGCCGTGCTGTGCGCGACCTCGCGTGCCTCGATCGCCACGATGGACGCCATCCGCGCCGCCGGCACCGAAGGCCTCGCGCTCATCTCCTTCGGCGACTTCGAGCTCGCCGACCTGTTCACCCCCGCCATCACGTGCGTGGATCACGTCCCCCGTCCGATCGCGACGGCCGCCTTCCAGCGGCTGCTGGAACTGTTCGACGATCCCGCCTCCGAACCGCGGCGGATCGTCCTGCCCACCTCCCTCGTCCAGCGCGGATCGGGCGAACTGCCCCCGCGTGCGGCCGGGGCCTCGACCCTCCTCGGAGCCGAATCATGAAGCCCCTCCTCCTCCCTCCGAATCCGGTGCAGCACTTCTACCTCGGTGGCGACCGCATCGCGGCGCTGCGCGGGATCGTCCCGGAGTCCGACCGTCAGCCCGAGGAGTGGCTGGGAGCCACCGTCGCGCGCTTCGGCGACACCGAGACGGGGCTCGCCGTGACGGAGGGCGGGACGTTGCTGCGTGACGTCGTCGCGGGCGACCGCTCCGCGTGGATCGGGTCCACCGAGGGCCGCGACGCCGCCGATGTCGGGATCCTCGTCAAGCTGCTCGACGCGCGCCAGCGCCTCCCCGTCCACGTGCACCCCGAGCGCAGCTTCGCCGCGGCGCACCTGGACTGCCCCTACGGCAAGACCGAGGCGTGGTACGTGCTCGACACCGAGCCCGGCTGCGCCGTGTACGTCGGGTGGAAGGAAGCCGTCGACCGCGACGAACTCGACCGCCGCCGCGACGCGCAGGACAGCGAATGGATGCTGGACCACCTCAACCGCGTCGAGGTGCGCGAAGGCATGGGGGTCCTCGTCCCGGCCGGCACCGCCCACGCCATCGACGGCGGCATCTTCGTGGCCGAGGTGCAGGAGCCCACCGACTTCTCGATCCTGCTGGAGTGGTCGGTGACCACCTCCACGCGGGAGGAGTCGCACCTGGACCTCGGGTTCGACACGGTCATGCCCGCCGTCTCCACGCAGGCGCTGACGCCGGACGCGCTGGCCTCGCTCATCACGACCGAGGGCGAACGACAGGGCCGCGGCATCCGCAGCGTGCTCCCCGCCGCGGCAGACCCGTACTTCCGCCTCGCCGTGGCCTCTGGGCCGGATGCGGTCGAGGCGGGCTTCGCGGTGATCCTCGTCACCGACGGTGACGGCGCCGTCGTCTCCGACGAGGGCGCCGTCGCGGTCCACTCGGGGCAGGCCTTCGCGGTGCCGCACTCCTTCGGCTCGTGGCACATCGACGGCGACGCGTCGGTGCTCGTCGCCCGCCCCGGTGCGGGGTGGCCCGCGACGCTGGCCACCGGGGAGCTGCGGTGAACGAATACGTCGTCGGCGTCGACATGGGATCCACGAGCATCAAGATGCTCGCGGCCACCCCGGACGGGCGCGAAGTGCTCGTGGTCAGCCGCCGCTCGCCGTGGGTCAGTCTCGATCACGGCCAGGCCGAGATGCCGGCCGAACGCGCGCTGAGCGTCGTGCGCGAACTCGCGCACGAGGCCGACGCCGCCCTCTCCCGCCACGGCGCCTACCGCGTGGCGGCACTGGGGGTCTCCGGCATGGCGGAGGCCGGAGTGCTCCTGGACGGGGCCGACCGCCCGGCCGCGCCCATCATGGCGTGGTTCGATCCGCGCGGCGGCGCGCAGATCCAGCAGACGCCCGCGGAGTTCCGCGCCGAGTTCCCGGGCCGCACGGGTCTGCCCGTGGGGCCGCTCGCCACGATCTCCAAGCTCCTGTACCTGCGCGATGAGGGCATCGACCTGCGCGCGCGCACCTTCCTGAACGTCCCCGAGTACATCGTCCGCTCCCTCGGCGGCCCGCGCGTGGCGGAGTACTCGCTCGTCTCGCGCACCGGCATGATCGATCAGGACGGCAGCGTCCCGTGGGATGCGGCGCTGGACGTGCTCGGGGTGGGACCGGGCGTGCTCGCCGAACGCGTGGGCGCCGGCATGCCCGTCGGCCTGCTCGCCGACGAACGGATGCCGCAGGCCTTCCAGGCCGCCGCTCTCACGATCGCCGGTCACGACCACCTCGTCTCCGCCGTCGCGGCCGGAGCCACCGCCAGCGACGAGCTGTACGACTCGATGGGCACGGCCGAGGCGCTCGTCCGCGTCATCGACGCCGCGCTTCCGTTCGACGCCCGCGAGCGCCTGGCCCACGCCGGCATCAACACCGTGCGGCACGTGCTGCCGGGCAAGTACGTGCTGCTGGCGGGGACCAAGTCGGGCCTGCTCATGCGGCGCGTGCTGCAGCTCATCGGGGTCGCCGACGAACGCGGCCGCCTCGATCTGGACGCGCGCGTGATGCAGCTGCCCGTGCGCGGGGCGCTGGCCGACGGCGGTCTGGAGGTCACCGGCGCGCGCAACGACGACGGCGTGCTCAAGGTCGTCGCCAACAGCGACGGGCTGTCTCCGGAGGAGCTGTTCATCGCCGCGCTGCTGCACGGCAACGACATGTGCGCCGAGCTCATGGAGGTCATGGACCGCGAGGTCCCCGCCCCCACCTCGACCCTGCTCACGGGCGGATGGTCGAAGATGCCCAGCGTCGTGCGCGCCCGCAGCCTCGTGCTCCCCGACGTCTCGCTCACCTCGCACGACGAGGGCACCGCCTACGGCGCCGCGCTGTTCGCCGCCTTCGCCGCCGACGGCGGCTCGGGCGACTTCCCTGCGTTCGCCGCATCCTTCCTCGCCGCGCACTCCGCCTCCGTCGCCGAACCGGCCGGATGAATCGAATGAACGGAGCCATCGTGAACCACCTGCACATCCGCATCCGCATAGAAAGGAGCTGACATGCCCACCCCCGTACTCGAAGCCCGTGGACTGTCGCGCCAGTTCGGCCACGTCCGCGCGCTCAACGAAGCCGATTTCGAGGTGTATCCGGGCGAGGTGACGGCGCTCATCGGCGACAACGGCGCCGGTAAGTCCACCCTCGTGAAGGCGCTGTCGGGCAACCTCGCCGTCGACAGCGGCACGATCAAGTTCGACGGCGAACCGATCGAGCTCACCACGCCGTCGCAGGCCAGCGCGCTGGGCATCGAGACGGTGTACCAGGACCTCGCCCTGGCCCCGCACCTGGATCCGGTGCAGAACATGTACCTCGGACGCGAACTGCGTCAGTCCGGCGTCGGCGGCGCGTTCGGATTCATGAAGACCAAGGAGATGCGCGAGGAGTCGCGCGCGGCCTTCGCCGATCTGGGCGCGACGGTGCGCTCCCTCACCTCCCCTGTGGGCGAGATGTCGGGCGGTCAGCGTCAGGCGATCGCGATCGCCCGCGCCGTGCACTGGGCCGATCGCCTGGTCTTCCTCGACGAGCCCACCGCCGCCCTCGGCGTCCGCCAGACCCAGAACGTGCTCGACACGATCCGGCGCGTCCGCGACAAGGGCATCGCCGTCGTCCTGATCAGCCACTCGATGCCGCACGTCATGGAGGTCGCCGACCGGATCCAGGTGCTGCGACTGGGCACCCGCGCAGCGGTTCTCGACGCGGGGAGCACGTCGATGGAGGAACTCGTCGGTCTGATGACCGGCGCCATCACGAAGGAGGGGAACCAATGAGCACGTCCAGCCCGCCCACCGAGACCATGGCGATCGGCACCGCCGAACCGAAGGAGGGCTTCTTCAAGCACCTTCTGAAGGCCCAGGCCTTCCAGATCCTGCTCGTGCTCCTGGTGATCGTGGCGATCTTCAGCGCCCTCGCACCCGACACGTTCGCGCAGTGGTCCAACTTCCGCCTCATCATCCAGAACGCCTCCATCCTCGCCGTCCTCGGCATCGGGATGACGTTCGTCATCATCACCGCCGGCATCGACCTCTCGATCGGCTCGGTGCTGGTGTTCTCCGGCGTCGTGGCGGCCATGGTCATGCGGGCCATGGGCGGCCAGGGCTGGGGCGTGGCCATCGTGGGCATCCTCGTCGCGATCGCCTCCGGCGTCGCGTGGGGGCTGTTCAACGGCTTCCTCATCGCCAAGGGGAAGATCCCGCCACTCATCGTCACGCTCGGCTCCCTGGGGATGGCGCTCGGGTTCGCGCAGATCCTCACCGGCGGCGTCGACGTCCGGCAGGTGCCCACGGTGCTGACCACGACGATCGGCTACGGCAACGTGTTCGGCACCATCCCGACCATCTCGGTGATCGCGCTGGTCCTGATCATCATCGGCGCGATCGTGCTGCACTACACCCGCTTCGGCCTGCACACCTTCGCGGTGGGTTCGAGCGAGGTCGCGGCGCGGCGCGTGGGCGTGAAGGTCGACCGTCAGCTGATCAGCATCTACACGATCTCGGGCGGCCTCGCCGGTTTCGCCGGCATCCTCTCCCTGTCGCAGTTCAGCACCACCGCCATCGCGGGCCAGTCGCAGACGAACCTCAATGTCATCGCGGCGGTCGTGATCGGCGGTACGTCGCTGTTCGGCGGCATCGGCACCATCTTCGGCACGGTCGTGGGTCTGTTCATCCCGGCCGTTCTGCAGAACGGGTTCGTCATCACCGGCGTCCAGCCGTTCTGGCAGCAGGTCGCCGTCGGCGCGGTGCTCATCGCCGCCGTGTACGTCGACCAGGCCCGCCGCTCCGCCGCGATGCGGGGCAGCTCACAAAGCCTCTGGCGCAGGTTCGTCAGCGGAAGTCGACGCGGGTGACCGTGGCGACTGCACCAACCCACCACACAAGAGAAACGGTTGATCACAATGAAGTGGAGTAAGAAAGGTCTCGGCATCGCGGTGTTCGGCGCGTCCGCCGCGCTCGTGCTGGCCGGATGTTCGTCCGACGGGGGCAACGCCGGAGGATCCGGCGAAGGCTCGGACGAGGGCTACAAGATCGCGTTCGTCCAGGGCGTCGCCGGTGACGAGTTCTACATCTCGATGGAGTGCGGCATCAAGGAGGCGGCCGAGGCCGCCGGTGCCACCGTCACGGTGCAGGGCCCGGAGAAGTTCGACCCGACGCTGCAGAAGCCGCTCGTGGACTCCGTCGTGGCCTCCAAGCCCGACGCCCTCCTCGTGGCCCCGACCGACGTGACCGCGATGGCAGCGCCCATCCAGGCCGCCGCCGATGCGGGCATCAAGGTCGTCCTCGTCGACACGACGCTGGACGACCCCTCGATGGCGGTCTCGCAGATCTCCAGCGACAACGAGGGCGGCGGCGCTGCGGCGTTCGAGGCCATCAAGGAAGCCCACCCCGACGGTGGCAAGGTCCTGGTCGTCTCGATCGACCCGGGCATCTCGACCTCCGACGCACGCGCCGCGGGCTTCGAGGCGGCTGCGGCGGAGGACGAGAACTTCGAGTTCCTCGGCATCCAGTACAGCCACAACGAGCCGGCCACCGCGGCCGAGATCGTCACGGCGGCCCTGCAGAAGGACCCCGACATCGTCGGCATCTTCGCGGCCAACCTGTTCGCCGCCGAGGGCACGGCCACGGGTGTCCAGCAGGCCGGCAAGACCGGTGACGTCACGATCGTCGGCTTCGACGCGGGCCCGGCTCAGGTCGAGCAGCTGCGGGCCGGCGTCGTTCAGGCGCTCGTCGCGCAGGAGCCGGCGACCATCGGCAAGGACGGCGTCGAGCAGGCCATCGCGGCGCTCGAAGGGGAGAGCACCGAGGAGAAGATCCAGACGGGCTTCACCATCATCACGCAGGACAACATCGACGGCGAGGGCGCGGACGCCGCCTACCGTTCCTCCTGCTGACCCCTCCGCGGTGGCCGGAGCATCACGCTCCGGCCACCGCGGCCACCTCCCGGACGGAGCATCATGAACTTCCCCGACCTGGCCGGCCGCACGGCCGTCATCACCGGCGGTGCGCGGGGCATCGGCTATTCGCTGGCGTCGGCCCTGGCCCGCCAGGGCGTGAACGTCGCCCTGCTCGACCTGCTGCCGGAGGTCTCCGACTCCGCCGCGCGCCTGGCCGGCGAACACGGCGTGCAGACCGCATCCGCCCTCGTCGACGTCACCGATCCGGTCTCGGTGGATGCGGCGTTCGCCGACGTCCGCGAGGCGCTCGGAGTCGCGGACATCCTCATCACCGCCGCCGGCATCACCATCTGGGGCGACGCCGCCGAGGTGGCTCCGGAGACGTGGCGCAAGGTCATCGACGTGAACCTCAACGGCACGTTCTTCAGCACGCAGGCCTTCGCCCGCCCGCTGCTGGCAGAGGGCCGGGAAGGCTCGGCCATCCTCATCTCCTCGATGTCGGGCCGCGTCGTGAACGTGCCCCAGCATCAAGCGTCGTACAACGCGTCCAAAGCAGCCGTCGACCAGCTGACCACCTCACTCGCGGTCGAGTGGGCGCCCGCCCTGCGCGTGAACGCGATCGCGCCGGGCTACATCCTCTCGGACATGACGCGTCAGTTCATCGACGCCAACCCCGACCTCGCCGCGCAGTGGATCTCCGCGATCCCGGCCGGGCGCATGGGGGAACCCGCTGACCTCGACGGCCTCGTGCTGCTGCTGGCCTCCTCGGCCTCGTCGTATCTGACCGGGCAGACGCTCGTGATCGACGGCGGCTACACGGCCATCTGACGATGCCTGCACCATCGCCGGCCGCGTTCCTCGCCGTCGACCTCGGCTCCGCCAGCGGCCGGGTCATGCTCGGCGTCCTGGACGCCGGCATCCGCCGCCTGTCCGTGCGCGAGGTCGCGCGCTTCGCCAACCGCCCCGTGCCCCGCCCGGAAGGTCTCGCGTGGGACATCGACTCCCTGTGGGACGACGTGCTCGCCGGGCTCGCCCGAGGGTGCGCCGCCGCGGCGTCGGCGGGCGCGACGGTACGCGGCATCGGCGTGGATTCGTGGGGCGTGGACTATGTCCGTCTCGGCGCCGACGGCGGGATGCGCCCGTTCGCGCGCCACCATCGCGACGTGGATCCCGCGTTCGCCGCCGTCACGTCGGCATCGCGTGACGTGGCGGCCGACTACGCCGCCACGGGCGTGCTGGACCAGGCCATCAACACCGCCCATCAGCTCCGTCAGGACGCGCGCGACGGTGTCGGCGCCCCCGACGACACGATCCTGCTGATCGCCGACGCGTTCGTCCACCTGCTCACCGGCGCGGTCGCCGCCGAGCGCTCGCTGGCCTCCACGACGGCGCTCGTGGACCGCGCGCACGGCGAGTGGTCGCCCGCGCTGACGGCCGGGCTCCCCGCCCGACTGCCCGCGCTCGTGCCGGCGGGGCACCCGGCCGGATCCACCACGACCGACGTGACGGCGCGGCTGGGCGTGAGCGAGCCGGTGCCGGTGTTCTTCGTCACCTCCCATGACACCGCGGCGGCGTTCTCCGCGGTCGTGGGGGCGGGCGGGAGTGCCGAACTCGAGGGGGTCGTGGCGTGCGGAAGCTGGGCGGTCGCCGGTGCCGCCGTCGCCGAGCCCGTGCTCACCGAGGCGGCGCGCACGTGCGGGTTCACGCAGGAGACCGGCGCCGAGGGCGCGACGCTCCTGGTGAAGAACCTCAGCGGGATGTGGCTCCTGCAGCAGGTCACACGGGAGTGGGCGGTGCAGGACGGACTGGTCGAATGGCCGCTCGCCCGGCTCTCCGAGCTCCTCGAGGATGCGGCGGCGTCGCGCTACGCCGGATGCTTCGACCCCGCCGATCCCGCGCTGGGCACCCCTGGCGGCCTCATCGACCGCCTGCACGCCCGGTGCGCAGCCGACGTCGGCTCGCCGCCGCAGACGCGCGCCGACCTCGCCCGCGCCATCCTCGCCAGCCTCGCGCACGCGTATGCGCGCACGATGACCGAGATCCGCCGGCTCACCGGCCGGCCCGTCGCCCGCATCCGCCTGGTCGGAGGCGGGGCGCGCGGAGACCTGCTGGCGGCCCTCACCGCGGCCGCCGCCGGCGTGCCGGTCACGGCCGGCCCCGCCGAGGCGTCGGTGCGCGGCATCCTCCTCCAGCTCGCCGTCGCCGCCGGCGCACTGCCCGATCTCGCCGCCGCCCGCGCCCTGGACGTGGACGACGGCGAGCCTCTGCCGCGCGAGTACCCGCCCCCCGCGATGCGCCTTTCCGCCTCCCGCCCCGTCCCCGAAGGAGCCCCATGACCGACGCCGCCCGAGACGCCCTCGTCGATCTGTCACGCCGACTGGGCGACCCGGCCTTCGACGCCGCCCTGCTGGGTGAGGGCAACACGTCGATGCGCGTGGCCGACGGCATGCTCGTCAAGGCCAGCGGGGCCGCCCTCGGGGCCGCCGGGCACGACGACTTCGTCCCGATGGCCTTCCGCGAGGCGCTCGCCGTGATCCAGGACGAGCGAGCAGGCGACGCCGAGGTGGACACGCTGTTCTCCGCCGTCGCCGCGAGGGCGGGGCGACGTCCCTCCGTCGAGGCGCTTCTGCACGCCGTCGTGTACGACGCCACCGACGCCCGCGTCGTCGCGCACAGCCATCCGACGGCGGTGAACGCGCTGCTGTGCTCGGACGCCGCCGAGCTGCTCGTCGAGGGAGCGCTGTTCCCCGACCAGATCGTGGTCCTCGGCGCCGCGCCGATGCTCGTGCCCTACGTCGACCCCGGCGTCCGGCTCGCGCGCGAGGTGCGCACACGCCTCGCGCGGCACATCGACGAGCACGGCGATGCGCCGAAGGTCATCTACTTGCGCAACCATGGGATGTTCGCACTCGGCGCGAGCGCCGAGCAGGTTCTGGGCATCACGGCGATGGCGCAGAAGTGTGCCCGGGTGCTCATCGGCGCGGCGGCCGTCGGCGGCGTGCGGTTCATGCCCGCCGACGAGGTCGTCCGCATCGACACCCGTCCCGACGAGAAGTACCGGCGCGCGCTGCTCGCCGGGGAGGAGACCCGATGACCACGCTGACCGACAAGGTGGCGATCCTCACCGGCGCGAGCTCGGGTATCGGCCTGGCCACGGCCCACGCCCTCGCCGCGGAGGGCGTGCACGTCGTGGCCGTGGCCCGCTCGGAGGACAAGCTCGCCGAGCTCGCGGCGAGCCTCGGCGACCGCGTCACCCCGTTCGCGGCGGATGTGGCCGACCCCGCCAGCGCGGAGCGCATCGTGGCGCACGCCCTGGACCGGCACGGCCGGCTCGACATCGTCCTGCCCAATGCGGGCGTCTACGTCGGCGGCGACCTCGTCACCACCGACCCCGCCGACATCGCAGCCCTCGTGTCCACCAACGTCACGGGCGTGATGACCCTCGTCCGGGCCGCGCTTCCGTGCCTGCTCGCGCAGGGATCGGGCGACATCGTCGTCACCAGTTCGGTGTCGGGGCACCAGGACATCGAGTGGGAGCCGGTGTACTCGGCGAGCAAGCACGCCGTGCAGTCCTTCGTGCACACCGTCCGGCGCCAGACCGCGGAGAGCGGCGTGCGGGTGGGGGCGATCGCGCCGGGCGTCGTGCTCAACCCGCTGTGGGGCTTCGCGCACGGCTCGCCGGAGGAGGCTGCGCGCATCGAGGAGCGCACCGGCATCCGCTCGGCCGACGTCGCCGATGCGATCGTGTTCATGCTGACCCGCCCCGCCCACGTCGTCGTGCGCGACCTCGTCCTCCTGCCCACCGGGCAGCCGATCTGATGGCCTGGCCGACCGGCCGCATGGCGGCCCTCGTCTTCGCCGGCCCCGGCGCCGTTCAGTGGCGCGAGGTCGCGATCCCCGACGCCCGAGAGGGTCACGTGCTCGTGCGCGTCGAGCGGGTCGGGATCTGCGGCACCGACCTTGCGCTGCTGGACGGATCGATGGGGTATCTCGAATCCGGGCTCACGCGCTATCCGATCCGCCCCGGCCACGAATGGTGCGGCACGGTCGTCGCCGTCGCCGGCGGCGTCTCGGACGTCACCGTCGGCGACCGCGTCGTCGGTGAGCCGTTCCTCAGCTGCGGACGGTGCGCCGTGTGCCGCGCCGGACGCCGGGACCAGTGTCCGCACCGCGACGAGATGGGGGTCCGCGGCGACGCGCCCGGGGCGGCCGCGCAGTACGTCGCGGTGCCCGCCGAGAACGTCGCGGTCGTGCCGGTGGGTCTCGACCCCTCGGCGGCGGTGCTCGCCGAACCCCTCGTCACCGTGCTCCACGCCCTCTCGGTCGTGCGGCTGGAAGCCGGCGAATCCCTCGGCATCATCGGCGCAGGCACCCTGGGGATGCTGGCCGCCCAGGTCGCGCGCGCCGCCGGCGCCGAGGTGACCGTGTACTCCCGCGGCGACCGTGCCGAGCGCGCCCAGGCGTGCGACGCGGCATTCGTCCGCAGCGCCGACGCGCCCGCCGACCGCCATGACGCCGTGATCGAGGCCTCCGGGGGCGAGGGCACCGTCGGCCTCGCCGTGCGGCTGGCCCGTCCCGCCGGGCGCGTCGCGCTCGTCGGCGTCCCGGGGTCGCCCGAATCGCTGGATGCCATGCCGGTCGTGGTCAAGGGACTGCAGGTGACCGGGGTCCTGGGCGGCATCCCGTTCCTCCAGCGGGCCGTGCGGCTGCTCGCCGACGGCGTCGTGAAACCCGACGCCGTGATCGACCGCGTGCTGCCGGCCGCGCGGGTCGTCGAGGCGCTGGAGCTGCTCGCCGGCGGTGGCACGCACCGCCCCAAGATCCTGCTCGACCTCCTGCTCGACCCCCTGCTCGACCCCGCGGACGTGGCATCGGTCGTCTCCGCCGGCAGCGATGAGGGAACAGGAGACGCGGCATGACCGTGCCCACCGTGCATGTGGACGAGCTCGTGGAGCGCGCGCGGCAGCTCGCCGCCGGCGGCCGGCGGGTCGTGCTGGGGATAGCGGGGGCGCCCGGAGCGGGCAAGAGCGTCCTGTCCGACGCGCTGCTGGCCGCGCTCGGCCCCGACGCGGTGCTCGTGGGGATGGACGCCTTCCACCTCGCCGATGCCGAGCTCGCCCGCCTGGGCCGGGGCGAGCGGAAAGGGGCCCCCGACACCTTCGACGTCGACGGATACGTCGCGACGCTCGAGCGCATCCGGGCCCGTGACCGGGTCGTCTACGCACCCGTCTTCGACCGCTCCCTGGAGGCGGCCGTCGCCGGATCCGTCCGCGTGGATCCGCAGGTGCCCATCGTCCTGACGGAGGGGAACTACCTCCTCCTCGACTCCGGCGGCTGGGAGCGGGTGCGCCCCCGGCTGGACGAGGTGTGGTTCGTCCAGCCCGACGAGGCCTCGCGCCAGAGGTGGCTCATCGCGCGCCACGAGAGCTACGGACGCGACCCGGCCGCCGCGCGCGCGTGGGCGCTGGGCACCGATCAGCGCAACGCCGAGCTCGTCCAGACCACCGCGCACCGCGCCGACCGTGTCTTCGCGGTCGACTACCGAAGGGAATCCCGCGCATGACGCTGGCGACCATGTCCACCCTGCTCGCCGACCACCGTGCCGTCGGCGCGTTCAACTTCGTGCAGCTCGAGCTCGCCCAGGCGATCGTCGCCGGTGCGGAGGAGGCGGGCGCCGGTGTCGTGCTGCAGCTGTCGCAGAACGCCGTCCGCTTCCACGGCGCCCTCGGCCCCGCCGCATCCGCCGCGCTGCAGCTCGCCCACGGCGCCCGGGTTCCCGTCGTCGTGCACCTGGACCACGCCACCGACGAAACCCTCGTGGATGCCGCACTCGCCGCCGGCGTGCGCTCGGTGATGTTCGACGGCGCGCACCTGCCCGACGCCGAGAACCTCGCACGCACGCGTGCCATCGCCGACCGCGCGCACGCCGCCGGCGCGTGGGTGGAGGCGGAGCTCGGCGAAGTCGGCGGAAAGGGCGGGGCCCACACGCCCGGTGTCCGCACCGACATCGAGGATGCGGCGGCGTTCGTGGCCGCCACCGGCGTCGACGCGCTGGCGGTCGCGGTGGGCAGCTCGCACGCCATGACCGAGCGCGCCGCGTCGCTGGATGAGGACCTCATCTCGCGTCTTGCCGCCCGGGTGCCGGTGCCGCTCGTCCTGCACGGCTCCAGCGGGGTGCCCGACGCGGGCATCGACGGCGCGATCCGCGCCGGCATGCGCAAGATCAACATCGGCACGCACCTCAACGTCGTCTTCACCGGCGCGGTGCGCGAGGCGCTCGCCGCCGACCCGGCGATCGTCGATCCGCGCACCTACGTGCGCCCCGCCCGAGACGCCGTCGCGCGGGAGGTCGCGCGGATGCTGCGGCTCATCGTCGGCGGCGCGGGCGAGGGCCGGGCATGACCGCGCGGCTGGGCCGGGGCGGTGTCGTCACGCTCACCCCCGCCGGCGCCATCGATGCGACCTACCTGGTCGACGGCTTCGCGCGGGGCGACCTCATCCGCGCCTCCGAGTACACCCGTGAGGTCAGCGGCAAGGGGGTCAACCTCTCCGCCGCCCTCGATCTGGCCGGGGTGCCCACGGCAGCGGTCGTCGTGCTCGGGCAGGACGACGTCGCCTTCGCCGGGCACTCGCCCCACGCCGCGCTCCTGCGGATCGTTCCGGTCCCCGGCGCCACGCGCGTGAACACCGCGATCGTCGACGCCGCCGGGGCCACGACGAAGGTCAACGCGCCCACGCCGCCGCTGAGCGCGGAGGCGTGGGCGCGGGCGACCGACACGGCCCTGGCCGAGGTCGCCGCCTCGGATGCGCAGTGGCTCGTGCTGTGCGGTTCGCTGCCGGTGCTCGCCGGCAGCGGCCGGCCCGTGGATGCGACGGAGCTGTTCACGCGAGCGCGGGAACGCGGCATCCGCGTCGCGGTGGACACCAGCGGCGCCGGCCTCGCCCGCGCCCTGGGCGCCACGCCCGACCTCGACCTCATCAAGCCCAACACCGCCGAACTGGCCGAGCTCACCGGTCGTGCGCTCGTCACGGTGGGCGACGTCGTCGGCGCCGCCCGCACGCTCATCGACCGCGGGCTCGCTCTGGCATACGTCAGCATGGGCGCCGACGGTGCGCTCGCCGTCTCGGCCGACGAGGTCGTGCACGCCCATGCCCGCTCCCGGCGTCTGGCCAACACCGCCGGCGCCGGCGATGCGTCGCTGGCCGGCTTCCTGGTCGGGCTGGCATCCGGCGCCTCGGAGTCGCTGGAATCCGCCGTCGCCCACGCCGCCGCATGGGGTGCTCACGCGGTGGCGCAGACCACCACGGTCCTCCCGGGCCTGGGCGGCCTCCCGGAGGCGGTCGTCACGGTGGCGCCCGATCCCGCCACCGCCCTGTCGGAGCCGGCGGGGGCCTGACCGCTCCCGAGGCGGCCCCGCGGGGTGGCGGTGCGCTGGGCGCGCTGGGCTCTGGGTGCTGGGCGCGGGGCGCTGGGCGCTGGGCGCTGGGCGCTGGAGCATTGACAGGCGAGCCCCCAGGCGGCACCATGGAAGTGAGCAAGTCACCGGTGTCATGGTTGATTTTCCGGGGTTTCGCGAGGCAGCGACGGGAAGAGGGAACCGCATGAACGCACTGACCACGGCCGAACGACGTGGGATGCAGGTCATCTCCACGGCGGCCGGCAACATGCTCATCGTCGCGGCCGACCAGCGCAACGGCATGAAGGCCGCGATCCTGGATGCGCCGGAGGGGTCCTCCGCGATCACGAAGGCCGAGCTGGCAGAGGTCAAGGCCGACCTCGTGCGCCACCTCGCCAACCATGCCCCCGCCATCCTGCTCGACCCCGAAGTGGCGCTGCCGGCGATCGTGGACGACGGCGTCCTCGCCCGTGACACCGCGCTCGTGGTCGGGCTCGACGCATCCGGGTTCGAGGAGGTCGACGGGCTCCGCTACACGAAGCACGTCGACGGGGTCACGCCCGCCACCGTCCGCGCGCTCGGCGGCGACGCCGCCAAGATGCTCTGGTACACCCGGCCCGACCGGCAGGACGCCGGCTCCCGCGTCGCGCACGAGATCCGCGAGCTGGTCGCAGCCTGCGAGGCGGAAGGCGTGCTGCTCATCGTCGAGCTGCTGACCTACCAGCTGCCGGGGGAGAGCGACGAGGAGTACGCGGCATCCTTCGCCTCGCTCGTGGCCGGTGGCGCCGCGCTCGCGGTGGCGTGCGGCGCGAAGGTGCTCAAGCTGCAGTACCCCGGCAGTGCCGAGGCGTGCGCCGCTGTCACGGATGCCGCGCAGGGGGTGCCGTGGGCGGTGCTGTCGGCGGGCGTGGACCACGAGACTTTCATCAACCAGGTGCGCACGGCGATGTCGGGCGGGGCAGCGGGTGCCATGGCAGGCCGGTCGCTCTGGAAGGACAGCCTGTCGATCTCGGCCGATACCCGTGCGCACCTGCTCACCGAGCGGGCCCTCGTCCGCCTGCGCGAATTGACTGCCGCCGTCGACGGCCTCTGAAATCCGCCGATCCGGCCCGGTCGGATGGAAGGATGACGGCGTGACGACGATGCGAGACGTGGCCGCACGGGCCGGGGTCAGTGCGAAGACGGTCTCCCGGGTGTTCAACGATGATCCGCATGTGCTCCCGCACACGCGCGAGCGGGTGCAGCGGGTCATGCGGGAGCTCAACTACGTGCCGAATGTGCTGGCCACGACGTTCCGCGCCGGACGCTCGTCGGTGATCGGGGTGGCGGTTCCCGACATCGTCGACCCGTTCTTCGCCGCGATCGCCCGGGCGGTGGACGACGTCGCCCGGCACGCGGGGATGTCGACGCTCGTCACGAGCCTGGGCGACGACCCCGCCGACGAGCGCGCCACGATCGAGTCGCTCCTGGGGCGCAAGCTGTCCGGTCTCATCGTCGCCCCCGTCGGAGACGACCAGGCCTACCTCGAGCGCTGGCAGGAGTCCACCCCGATCGTGTGCGTGGACCGCGCCCCCTCCGGGCTGCGCGCCGACACCTTCACCGCCGACGACGAGGCGGGCGCGCACGCGGCGACGGCGCATCTGCTGGGGCACGGACATCGCCGCATCGCGTACCTCGGCGACGTGCTCGGGCGCTCCACGGAGCGCGCACGCCTGGAGGGATGGCGCCGCGCCCTGCGCGAGGCCGGATTGCCGGAGGACGACGCATTGATCGCCGCCGACGTGGCTACTCCGGCGGCGGCGCAGCGCGAGATCGCGCGCGTGCGGGGGCTGGGCGATCCGGCCACGGCGATCTTCTCGTCCAACGCGCGCACGACGATGGCGCTGGTGCGCGCGACGCGCGAGGAGCACGTGCCGCTGGTCGGCTTCGGCGACTTCCCCCTGGCCGACCTGCTGCGTCCGGCGATCACCGTGATCGACCAGAGCCCGGACCGGCTCGGCCGCCTCGCCGCCGAGCGCGTGCTGTCGCGGCTGTCCGCGCCCACCGCCGAACCCGACCACGCCGTCGTGGACGTCACCCTCGTCGAGCGCGACTCCTGCCGCTAGGCCCCGCCCCCGCCTGCGCGCAGCCTCCGCGCGGCGCGGCCCGCGGCGGCGCCGCGCCGTAGCCGCCCCAGGTTCGCGCTACTTCGGTGCATTCGCGCCACATCTTTACGGCGCGGATGCGCGAAACAGGCGCAGACGTGGGTTCGGCGGGGGTGGCCCAGGACACGAGCGGGCGAGCGTGGGGCGCGCGGGCGGCGGCCCGCTCCCGGCCTGCGCGGTCGCCGCGGCCGCGGCGCCACCTCCGCGCGGCCCGTGGCACCACGTTCGCGCTACTTCGGTGCGTTCGCGCCACATCTTTACGGCGCGGATGCGGAAAACAGGCGCAGACGTGGGTTCGGCGGGGGTGGCCCAGGACACGAGCGGGCGAGCGTGGGGCGCGCGGGCTGCGGCCCGCTCCCGGCCTGCGCGGTCGCCGCGGCCGCGTCCGCCCGGGCGCCGGCCGCGTCCGCCCCGCGCCCGGCCGTGGCCCCTGGGGTTCGCGCTACTTCGGTGCATTCGCGCCACATCTTTACCGCGCGGATGCGCGGAACAGGCGCGGACGTGGGGCCCGCGTCAGCGGAGGAACGCGGCGGCGACGCCGGAGTCCACCGGCACGTGCAGGCCCGTCGTGCGCGACAGCTCCGGGCCGGTGAGGACGTACACGGCGTCGGCGACGTTCTCCGGCACGACCTCGCGCTTGAGGATCGTGCGGTTGGCGTAGAACTGACCGAGATCCTCTTCCTTCACGCCGTAGGTGGCGGCCCGGTTCGCACCCCAGCCGGAGGCGAAGATGCCGGAGCCGCGGACGACACCGTCGGGGTTGATGCCGTTCACGCGCACGCCGTGCTCGCCGAGCTCGACCGCGAGTAGGCGCACCTGGTGCGCCTGGTCGGCCTTGGTCGCCGAGTACGCGATGTTGTTCGGCCCGGCGAAGACCGAGTTCTTCGACGAGATGTACACGATGTCACCGCCCATGCCCTGCGCGATGAGCGCGCGAGCCGCGGCCTTCGCCACGAAGAACGAGCCCTTCGCCATCACGTCGTGCTGCAGGTCCCAGTCCTGCTCGGTCGTCTCCAGCAGCGGCTTCGACAGCGACAGCCCGGCGTTGTTGACGACGAGGTCGATGCCGCCGAACGCCAGCAGCGTCGCATCGAGAGCCGCCTGCACGGCATCGGCGTCGGCCACGTTCGCCGCGACGCCGATCGCGACATCCGCGTTCCCGAGCTCGGCCGCGGCGGACTGTGCCTTCTCCAGGTCGAGGTCGGCCACGACGACGCACGCGCCTTCGGCCGCGAGACGCGTGGCGATCGCCTTGCCGATTCCGGATGCGGCGCCGGTGACGAGAGCGATGCGACCCTGGTGCGACTTCGGCTTCGGCATCCGCTGCAGCTTCGCGTCCTCCAGCGCCCAGTACTCGATGCGGAGCTTCTCCGCGTCCGAGATGGGGGTGTAGGTCGAGAGGGCTTCCGCGCCGCGCATCACGTGGATCGCGTTGACGTAGAACTCGCCCGCCACGCGTGCGGTCTGCTTGTTCGCGCCGTACGAGAACATCCCGACACCGGGGATCAGCACGATGAGCGGGTCGGCGCCGCGCATGGCGGGGCTCGATGCATCCGCGTGCGCGTCGTAGTACGCCCGGTAGTCGGCGCGGTACTGCTCGTGCAGCTCGGTCAGGCGGGCAATGGATGCGTCCACCGACGCGCCGGCGGGCAGGTCGAGCAGCATCGGCTTGACCTTCGTGCGCAGGAAGTGGTCGGGGCAACTCGTGCCGAGGGCGGCGAGGTCCGCTGCCTTCTCGCCGGCGAGGAACTCCAGCACGTCGTCGGAGTCGGTGAAGTGCCCGACCATGGGCTTGTCGGTGGACGCGAGCCCGCGGATGGTGGGGGCCAGGGCCGCGGCCTTGGCGCGTCGCTCGGCCTGGGGGAGCGCCTCGTAGCCGGCGCGCACGCCGCCGAAGGGATCGGACCGCCCGTGCTCGCCGATGTACGCCTCCGCCGTGTGGATGATCCACAGCGAGTTCGCCTCCGCCTCCTCCGACGTCTCCCCCCACGCGGTGATGCCGTGCCCGCCGAGGATGCAGCCGATCGCCTGCGGGTTCTGCCGCTTGATCTCGGCGATGTCCAGGCCCAGCTGGAAGCCGGGCCGCCGCCACGGCACCCACACGACCTTCCCCGCGAAGATCCGCGAGGTCAGCTCCTCGCCGTCGGCGGCGGTGGCGATCGCGATGCCGGAATCCGGATGCATGTGGTCCACGTGCGCCGCGTCCACCAGGGCGTGCATCGCCGTGTCGATCGATGGAGCCGCGCCGCCCTTGCCATGCAGGCAGTAATCGAACGCGGCGACCATCTCGTCCTCACGCTGCACACCCGGATAGACGTCGACGAGCGCGCGCACCCGGTCCAGCCGCAGCACCGCGAGGCCCGCCTCGGTGAGCGTGCCGAGGTCGCCGCCCGACCCCTTCACCCACAGCAGCTCGACGGGCTCGCCGGTGACCGGGTCGATCCCGGTGCCCTTCGCGGAGGTGTTGCCGCCGGCGTAGTTCGTATTGCGTGGATCCGCGCCCAGGCGGCGGCTGCGGGCGATGAGCTCGGACGGGGTCGACGCGGTCATGATGCCACTCCAGGATGTTCGGTGATGTGAAATCTACCATCAACGAACATCGCAGTTCAGAGCAGTTCAGAGCAGTTCGACCACGCCGCGGAAACCCGCCAATCGCTCGTCCGCCGGATCCAGTTCGGTGATCAGGGTGTCCACCTGCTCCATCGCGACCGCGGCGGCGACCGAGCGGCGCGCGAGTTTGGTCGAATCGACGGCCACCACGCACCGCGACGCCTGCTCCACCAGCGCGCGTTTGACCTCCGCCTCGGCCAGCGAGACTTCGGAGGTCCCCGCGCCCGGGTCGACCGCATCCGCCGATGTGAGAGCCAGATCGAAGAAGAGCGAGCGGATGCTGCCGACGGCGAGGGGACCGGTGAGACTGCCGGTCGTGGGCTCGGGGCTGCCTCCGGCCAGCAGCGGCGAGACTCCCGCCGTCTCCGCCAGGACAGCGAACGTGTCGACGGAGTTCGTGAAGGCCGTGAGGCCCGAGCGCGCCCCGAGCGTCGCGGCGACGAGGCCGATCGTGGACGACGCGTCGAGAGCGATGGTGCCACTGGCGGGCACGAGGGTGAGCGCCTTGCGGGCGATGACGCGCTTGGCTGCGACGTTGAGGGTGCGGCGGCGGTGGAACGGCTGGGGGGTCGGTGCGGCGATGGCGCCGCCCCGGACGCGCCGCAGCCGTCCGGAGGACTCCAGGTCGGCGAGATCGCGCCGGATCGTCATCGGCGACACCCCGAAGCGCTCGGCCGCCTCGTCGATCCGCACCGTCGCGCCGCTGTCGGCCAGCTCGAGCAGCGCCGCGCGGCGGTTCTGCGACTCGACGGTTCCGCTGACGCTCATGCGACCGAGCATAGGGCCGCCCGCGCCGCCGCCCCCGCCGTCGCACCCGCCACGGGGAGCAGGGTCACGCGGACGGCGCGGCGGCTGCTCCGTCCGCGACCGCCTCCGGCCGCCCTCCGCGGGGTGTGGATGCGGCGGAGCCCAGCGACAGCGTCGACAGCAGGCCCAGCGCCAGGAACCCGGCCGCGGTGAAGGCGGCGGCCCGCGTGCCCTCGGAGAACGCGGCCTTCGCGTCGTCGGCGAAGTCCGCGGTCTGCGGGGACGCGGCGAGCCCGGCGATCGCGCCGCCGGCGCTGTCGACGACCGCCGACACCGTCTGCTCCCGCTGGTCGTCGGGCACGCCGCGATCGGCGAGCTTGGCGTCGAGGAGCCCGGCGGTGCTGCTGAACAGCACCGTGCCCAGCACCGCGACCCCGAGAGCTGCGCCGAGCTGCCGCGACGTGGACTGCGTGCCCGACGCCTGCCCGCTCTCGGCGACGGGGACATCGGCCAGGACGACGCCGGTCAGCTGCGCGGTGGCCAGCCCGACGCCGAGACCGTAGACGAAGAGGAAGGGCAGAAGCACCAGCGGTGAGGACTCCGGGCCGATCATGAACGCGATGCCGGCCACACCCACGACTTCGGCGAGGAGTCCGACGCGGACGATCCACACCGGTGCGGCCCGGTTGGCCAGCGCCCCGGCGACACCGCTGGCCACGAACGACCCGCCCGCGAGGGCGAGGAGAACGAGACCGGTCTGCAGCGCATCCAGACCCAGCACGAACTGCAGCCACAGGGGGAGGGCCAGGATGATGCCGAACTCGCCGAGGGAGACGACCATCGCGGCGATGTTGCCGTTGCGGAACGACGCGATCGTGAACAGGCGGAAGGCCAGCAGCGTCGACTTCCCCGCTCGCTCGCGCCGCAGGCCCCACAGGATGAAGGCGGCAAGTCCCACGAGGGCGATGAGGAATGCGATCGGCACGGGGGAGAGATCCCACGGCCACTCCCACTCGCCGACCTGCGGCCGGGTCTCGGTGAGCCACCAGCCGTACGTGCGGCCTTCGATGAGCCCGAAGACGAGGGAGGCCATCGTCACCACCGACAGCACCGCGCCGACGACGTCGATGCGCTGCGTGCGCTCGCCGCGCGACTCCGCGACCGTCAGCGATACACCGACGAGGATGATCAGTCCCAGCGGGATGTTGATCCCGAACGCCCAGCGCCACGAGAACGCCGTCGTCAGCCAGCCGCCCAGCAGGGGGCCGAGCGCCGCCATGCCGCCGATCGTCGACCCCCACACCGCGAACGCGATGCCGCGTTCGCGACCGCGGAACGTCGCGTTGATGAGCGAAAGGGTCGTGGGCAGGATCATCGCGCCGCCCACGCCCTGGATCAGCCGCGAAAGGATCAGGAGGCCGCCCGTGGGGGCGAGGGCAGCGGCCACGGACGCGACGGCGAAGATCACGACGCCGGTCAGCATCATCCGCCGTCTGCCCAGGCGGTCGGCAAGGCTGCCGAACACCAGCAGCAGGGAGGCGAAGACGAGGGTGTAGGACTCCTGCACCCACTGCACCTCGGTGGAGGTGATCCCGAGTTCGTCGACGATCGAGGGGATCGCGACGTTCACGATCGTCGAGTCGACGATGATCAGCGACACGGCGATGCTGATGAAGACGAGCCCCACCCAACGGCGGGATGACGATGCCATATCGCTAGCTTATCTAGCTAAAACTTCCTGTCCAGAGATTTCTCGAGGTCAGGACGGTCGGCGCGCGAGTTCTTCGAGCGTGCCGCGCTCGTGGCATGCGGCAGTGGGATGGGGGTCGTGCCGGCGACTTCGTCGCTGAACTCCTCCGGCACCGGCGCGATGACCGTGATGGGGAGGGTCTCGTCCAGGGTGAGGCGGAACCGGCGGCTCTCGTGCCGGCGCAGGCGGCCGGATGCGAGCGTCCAGGTGACGCCGATGGCGCACGCGACGAGCGCCATGATCGCCGCGACGAAGATCGCCACACGCGTGCCGAAGGCGTCGACCATCCACCCCACGATGGGGGCGCCGACGGGCGTTCCGCCGAGGAGGATCGCCATGTACAGCGCCAGCACGCGGCCGCGCAGCACCGGATCGGTCGTCGTCTGGACGTAGCCGTTCGCGGTCGTGAGGGTCGTGACCGCCGCGAAGCCCACGAACACCAGCGCGAGGGCGTAGGTCAGGTAGGTCGGCGCGAACGATGACGCCATCATCGCGAGGCCGAAGCCGCCGACGGCGAAGATCACGACGCGCATGCGCGCCCGGTCTCGGCGGGCCGCCAGCAGCGCCCCCGCCAGCGAGCCGATGGCGAGGATGGAGCTGAGCAGGCCGAACCCGTCGGCGCCGTGGCCGAATTCCAGCGCCATCGTGGAGGCGAAGATCGGGAAGTTCATGCCGAACGCGCCCAGCAGGAAGACCATCGAGAAGATCACGAGCAGGTCGGGCCGTCCGCCGACGTAGCGGAAGCCGTCGGCCAGGCGCGATCGGCCCGATCCCACCGCCCGCGGGATGAACTCGTGCGGTCGCATGAGGGCGAGGGCCACGAGCATCGCGATGAACGTGGTCGCGTTGACCAGGAACACCCACCCGCTGCCGATCAGCACGATCATGACGCCGGCCACCGCGGGGCCGATGAGGCGGGCGGTGTTGAACGACGCGGCGTTGAGAGCGACGGCGTTGGAGGCGTTCTCGCGCGTGACCAGGTCGGACACGAACGCCTGCCGAGCCGGATTGTCGAAGGCCGTGATGATGCCCAGCGCGAAGGCGAACACGTACATGAGGGGGAGCGTCATGACGCCGGTGAGCACGAGCACGCCCAGTGCCACCGCCAGCAGCAGCATGAGGGTCTGCGTCACCATGATGAGCCTGCGCCGGTCGAAGCGGTCGGCGACCCATCCCGTGACGCTCACCAGGAGCAGCGGCGGGGCGAACTGCAGCGCCATCGTGATGCCCATGGCGCCCGCGTCGTTGGCGGTCAGCTCGGTGAGGACGACCCAGTTCTGCGCCGTGGCCTGCATCCACGCGCCGATGTTGGAGACCACCGCGCCGATGAACCACACGCGGTAGTTGAAGATCGCGAACGACCGGAACATGGCGGTCATCGGTCGGCCAGCTTCCGCAGGACCGCCGCGGCGTCGGACAGGGCCGCGCGCTCCGTCTCGGTCAGCTCGCCCAGCGCGGTCTCCAGCCACGCATCCCGGCGGCGTACCGTCTCCTCGACGACGTCACGGCCGGCAAGGGTCAGGTCCACGAGCACCTTGCGGCGATCATCGTCCATGGGAGTGCGCGTGATGAAGCCGGACTCCTGCAGGCAGTTCACGGTCCGGTTCATCGACGGCGCGGTGACGCGCTCGCGCTCGGCGAGCTCGCCCAGGGTGTGCGGGCCGTGCACCTTGAGCACCGCGAGCACCGCGAACTGTCCGTCGCTCATCGAGTCGACGGCACGTTCGGCGCGAAGTCGGCGGGCCAGCCGGAAGGTGGCCATGCGGACATCGGATGCGGCGGCGCTGAGGTCGGAGGGGGAAGTGTTCGACTCTGTCATGCCGTTGTTTAGCTTAGCTCATTAGTCTTGCTAAGAAAAGGTCGACGGGCGCCCCTAGACTCGGCGCATGCCCGAGTTCGTCGATGCGCACGGGGTCGCCATCGTCTACGACGTCGCCGAGGCCGCCGCACGCCCCCGGGCCGTCGTCCAGCTGCTCCACGGCGTCGGTGAGCACGCCGGCCGCTACGGCGCCCTCACCGCGGCCCTCGTGGGCGCCGGTTACACCGTCTACGCCGACGACCACCGCGGCCACGGCCGGACGGGCCTGCGCCAGCACGGCGGCGATGCGCGCAAGCTCGGCCGTCTGGGCCGGGGCGGGCACCGCGCGGCGGTCGACGCGGTGTGGATGCTGACGCAGCGCATCCGGGCGCAGCATCCGGATCTGCCGCTGATCCTCTTCGGGCACTCGTGGGGGTCGTTCCTCGCGCAGATCCTGCTGAACGATCACCCCGACGCCTATGACGCGCTCGTGCTGAGCGGATCGGGGCTGCGCACCCCGCGCTCGCTCAACGCCGGCGACCTGAACAAGCCGTGGCGCAGCGCCAAGGGCCACGGGATGCAGTGGCTGTCGTCGGACGACGCCGTCGGCGTCGCGTTCGTGGAAGACCCGCTGACCACCTCCGTGCCGATCGCCCGCCTGTTCGGCGTCGCCGAGGGCGTCCGGCTGTACGGGCTTCCGCGACGCGATCTGGGTCGCGACATCCCGGTGCTGCTGATGGTCGGACGTGACGACACTGTGGCCGGTCCGCGCAGCGTCCACCGCCTGGCCGACGCCTACCGCAGCCGCTCGAAGCTCACCGACGTGACGACGCTCGTCTACCCCGGCGCGCGCCACGAGATCTTCAACGAGGTGGCTCAGGCCGACGTGCGCGCCGACCTCCTCGCGTGGCTGGACCCGCGCTTCCCCGCGCGGGACTGACGCGCGGGGAAGCGCCGCCCCCCAGGGCTATTTCGTGCTGAAGGCCGCGTCGAAGGCCGCGCCGGACGGCTCGTACGACGACATCCGCCGCACGAAGCCCAGCGCCTCGGGGGCGCCGACGAGGCGATCCATCCCGGCGTCCTCCCACTCCACCGACAGCGGCCCCTGGTACCCGATCGCGTTGAGCATGCGGAACGCGTCCTCCCACGGCACATCGCCGTGGCCGGTGGAGATGAAGTCCCATCCGCGCCGCGGATCGGCCCATGCCAGGTGCGACGACAGCCGTCCGTTGCGCCCGTTGGTGAGGCGCTTCTTCGTGTCCTTGCAGTGCACGTGGTAGATGCGGTCCTGGAAGTCCCACAGGAACGCGACCGGGTCGATGTCCTGCCACACCATGTGCGAGGGGTCCCAGTTCAGCCCGAAGGCCTCGCGGTGCCCGATGGCCTCCAGCGTCCGCACGGTCGTCCAGTAGTCGTAGGCGATCTCGGAGGGGTGCACCTCGTGGGCGAAGCGCACGCCCACCTCGTCGAACACATCGAGGATCGGGTTCCACCGGTCGGCGAAGTCCTGGTAGCCGGCATCGACCAGCTCGGCCGAGGCGGGCGGGAACATCGCGACGTACTTCCAGATCGACGAGCCGGTGAACCCGGTGACGGTCTTCACGCCGAGCTTCGCCGCGAGCCGCGCGGTGTTCTTCAGCTCCTCCGCCGCGCGCGTGCGGACACCCTCGGGGTCGCCGTCGCCCCACACCACGTCGGGCAGGATGTCGCGGTGCCGCTGGTCGATGGGGTCGTCGCAGACGGCCTGGCCCTTCAGGTGGTTGGAGATCGTCCACACCTTCAGGCCGTTGCGCTCGAGCACGTCGAGCTTGCCCTGCACGTAGGCGTCGTCGTCCCAGCGCCAGGGGTCGAGGTGATCGCCCCAGCAGGCGATCTCCAATCCGTCATAGCCCCACTCCCCGGCGAGGCGGGCGACCTCCTCGAAGGGCAGGTCGGCCCACTGGCCGGTGAAGAGGGTGATCGGTCGCGCCATTGCGGGTGTCCTTTCGCGGAGGGAACGGGAGGTGGATCAGCCGACGTCGAGCCAGGCGCTGCCCTGGGCCGAGCTCTGCTGGACGGCGTCCAGCACGCGCTGCACGTGCAGCCCCTCGGCAAACGAGGGGTGCGGCTGCGAGCCGTCGGCGATCGCGGCGACGAAGTCCACGACCTGGTGGCTGAACCCGTGCTCGTAGCCCAGCATGTGCCCGGTGGGCCACCATGCCGACACGTACGGATGGTCGTGCTCGGTGACGAGGATGCGGCGGAACCCGAGCTCTGTCTCGGCCGCCGTGGCGTCGTAGAACTCCAGCTCGTTCATGCGCTCGAGGTCGAAGGAGAGGGCGCCGGCGGACCCGGAGACCTCGATGCGCAGCGCGTTCTTGCGCCCGGTGCGGAACCGGGATGCTTCGAACGACGCCAGCGCGCCGCTTTCCAGCCGTCCGGTGAACAGCGCGAGGTCGTCGACGGTGACCGCGCCGCGCTCGGCGGAGGCGGTGCCCGACAGGCCGATGCCTTCGCCCAGCAGCGGGCGCTCGGTGACGATGGTCTCCACCACGCCGGAGACGCGCGTGACGTGCTCCCCGGTGATGAACTCGGTGAGGTCGATCGCATGCGCGCCGATGTCGCCGAGGGCACCGGAGCCGGCCCGCTCCTTCTGCAGGCGCCACGTGAGCGGGGCGTCGGCGTCGGAGAGCCAGTCCTGCAGGTATTCCGCCCGCACCTGACGCACCTCGCCGATGCGGCCGGCCGCGACCAGGTCGCGGGCGAAGGTCGCCGCGGGCACGCGCCGATAGGTGAAGCCCACCATGGAGCGGACCCCCTGCGCGGCGGCGCGTTCGGCGGCGGCGGTCATCGCCTCCGCCTCGGCGACGGTGTTGGCCAGCGGCTTCTCGCACATCACGTGCTTGCCGGCCTCCAGCGCGGCGATGGCGATCTCTGCGTGCGAGTCGCCGGGGGTGACGATGTCGACGATGTCGATGTCGTCGCGGGCGATCACCTCGCGCCAGTCGGTGGCCGCCTCGGCCCAGCCCCACTTCTCTGCCGCCGCACGCGTGCTCTCCTCGCTGCGCCCGACCACGACCGCCATCTCGACCGCCGCCGGCAGATCGAAGAAGCGCGGCGCGACGCGCCATCCCTGCGAATGGGCGGCGCCCATGAAGCCGTGACCGATCATCGCGACGCGGAGAGATGTGCTCACAGAGGTGTCCTGTCTGGGGCGGAACGGAAGTGATGTGGGGCGTCCGAGGTTACCGGACGCCCCACGGGCTCAGGATTCGAACGCGAGGTCGATGAACTCCGACACGTTGTCCTTGGTCACCACCGGGGCATCCAGCACGACCCGGTTGGGCACGCTCGGGGTGATCAGGTCGCCCGCGGTCTTCCCCTGCGCGATCAGCCGGGCGAGGGCGATACCGTCCGCAGCCTGCGTCGAGGGGTAGATGACCGTCGCCTTCAGCACGGTGTCGTCCGCCTCGATGGCCTCCATCGCGTTGCGGGAGCCGGCGCCGCCGATCATGAAGAACTCGTCCCGGCCGGCCGAATCGATCGCCGCCAGCACACCGATCCCCTGGTCGTCGTCGTGGTTCCAGATGGCGTCGATCTGCGGGTTGGCCGACAGCAGCTGGGATGCCGCGCTCTCACCGCCCTGCACCGTGAAGTCGGCGGCGACGCGGGGGCCGACCTCGAGGCCGCAGTCCTCCAGCGCGTCCGCGAATCCTTGGGAGCGGTCCTGCGTCAGCGGCAGCGAGTCGATGCCGGCGATCTCGGCGACGACGGCGTCGGTGTTTCCGTCGAGCTGTTCGCAGATGTAGGTGCCGGCGCTGACCCCCATGCCGTAGTTGTCCCCGAGCACCGTCGTCCGCGCGGCGAACGGGCTGGAGAACTCCCGGTCGACGTTGACGACCGGGATCCCCGCCTCCATGGCCTTGATGGCCACTTCGGTGAGCGCCGCACCGTCGCTGGGCAGCAGCACGATGGCGTCCACGCCGTCGTTGATGAACGTCTCCACCGCCGCGATCTGGGCCGTGACGTCGTTCGTCCCCTCGGCCACCTGCAGATCCACGTCGGGGAAACTCTCCGCCGCCGCCAGCGCGCCGGAGTTGATGGCGCCGAGCCAGCCGTGGTCGGCGGCGGGTCCGGAGAAACCGATCGTGACGGTGTCGCCCTCTTCGGCGTTCTCCTCGCTCGTGGTGCCCTGGTCGACGACATCGGCCTCCTCGGCACCCTGGGTGCAGCCGGCCAGAAGTGCGACGACCGCGAGGGCGGCGCCGCCGAACAGCAGTGCGCGGGAGCGCGCAGTGCGCAGTGAATGCATGACTTCCTCCTTGAATGCGATGCAGGGTCAGGGCCGCGAGCCGGTGCTGTGGTGCTCCCCTGGTAGGCCGCGCTGACAGCGTCACGGTAGCAGAGGCGCCCGATGGCGAACAGCTTTTGTTCGCAACCCGTCATAAGCCTCGCGCCACAGGCCGGCCGTGCCGCAACGCCACCTCGCGCGGGTGCGGGTGGTCCGCCAGGGTCCGGAATAGGGGATGCGGGGGCATCGTGTTCTCGCCGGGTCACGTGTATTGTCTGCGACGTGATCAAAGATGACCACCCATCGGCATTACTCGAAGTGCGGGGGGCGACCAAGTCGTTCGCCGGCGTCGCGGCGCTGAAAGGGGTCGACCTGAACGTCCGCCCCGGGGAGGTGCACTGCATCCTCGGCCAGAACGGCGCCGGCAAGTCCACCCTCATCAAGCTGCTCGCCGGAGTGCACCGACCCGACGACGGCACGATCGTGTGGCAGGGCGAAGACGTCGAGATCCCCGACCCCGAAGCCGCACTGCGCCTGGGCATCGCGACGATGTACCAGGAACTCGACATCGTCGACGGCCTGACGGTCGCCGAGAACGTCTTCCTCGGCCACGAGATCGGGCGCGCGGGCTTCACGCGCCGTGCCGACGCCGCCGCGCGCACGCGCGAGCTGCTGGCCCGGCTCGGGCACCCGAACATGTCGCCGCACACCGAGGCCGGCGAGCTCAGCGCCGCCGGCAAGCAGATCGTGAGCATGGCGCGGGCGCTGTCGCATGACATCCGGCTCATCGTGATGGACGAGCCCTCGGCGGTGCTCGACACCGAGGAGGTCAAGAACCTCTTCCACGTCGTGCGCGAGCTGACCTCCGCGGGCATCGCGGTGATCTACATCACGCACCGGCTCGAGGAGATCCGGCAGATCGGCGATCGCATCACGGTGCTCAAGGACGGCCGGTCCACCGCATCCGGTCTCCCGGTGGCCGATACGCCGACGACCGAACTCATCCGCCTCATGACCGGACGCGCGGTGGCGAACGTCTTCCCCGCGCGCGTCCCGGTACCGCCGGATGCCCCCACGGTGCTGCAGGTGAGCGAGCTCGCCCTGGCGGGCGTCTTCGAGGACGTGTCGTTCTCGGTGCGTGCCGGGGAGGTGGTGGGGCTCGCGGGCCTCGTCGGCTCGGGCCGCTCGGAGATCCTGGAGACCGTGTACGGGGCGAGGCGGGCCACCGCCGGCAGTGTGCAGGTGGCGGGCCGGACGCTGCGTGCGGGGTCGGTGACCGCCGCCGTGAGGGCGGGCGTCGGCCTGGCGCCGGAAGAGCGCAAGAGCCAGGGGCTGCTCCTGGACCAGCCGCTCTTCGTCAACGTGACCCTCTCCTCCCTCAGCCGGTACGCGCGGGCCGGCTTCCTCGATGAGCGGGCGGAGCGCCGGGCGGCGCGCGAGCAGATCGAGGCGCTCGAACTGCGCCCCGCCGACCCCGACCGCCCGGCGGCGACCCTCTCCGGCGGCAACCAGCAGAAGATCCTGCTGGCCCGCTGGCTCGTCCACGGCACACAGGTGCTGCTGCTGGACGAGCCGACGCGCGGCGTCGACGTCGGAGCGCGCGCCGAGATCTACGCGCTCATCCGGGCGCTCTCCGCAGCCGGCAACGCCATCGTCGTGGTCTCCAGCGAGATCGAAGAGGTGCTCGGACTCGCCGACACCGTGCTCGTCATCGCCGAGGGGCGCGTGCTCCAGACCGTACCGGCGTCCCACATCGACGAGCACGGTGTGCTCGACCTCGTCATGAAAGGAGCTGCCGCGTGAGCGAGCAGACCGCATCCCGCCCGGCAGCGACATCGCCGTCGCCCTCCGGGCCGTCCGCCCGCGAACCGGTCCTGCGCCGCATGCTGCGCGGCTCGTTCGGCCGCAACCTCGGTCTCATCGTGGCCCTCCTCGTGCTCTTCGTGGTGGGGACCATCACCGCCGGCGACACCTTCACGAGCATCAACAACGTCCTCGTGATCCTGCGGCAGGCCTCGATCATCGGGGTCGTCAGCATCGGCATGACGTTCGTCATCATCTCCGGCGGCATCGACCTGTCGGTCGGATCGGTCCTCGGGCTCGCCTCGATCGTGGCGACCCTCAGCGCCGTGCAGGATCTCGTCGACAGCACGCACTGGATCGTCATGGTCGTCGTGGCGCTGGCCGTCGGCGTGGCCGCGGGACTGATCAACGGCGTCATCATCGCCTACGGGAAGGTCGTGGCCTTCATGGCGACGCTCGCGATGCTCGTCGCGGCCCGCGGTCTCGCGGAGATCCTCGCCGAGCGCCGCACCCTCATCGTCGACTCGAGGGCGTTCGTCTCCGCCCTCAACGCCGACTTCCTGGGCGTGGACATGCTCATCTGGATCTTCGTCCTCGTCGCCCTCGGCGGCTGGATCCTGCTGAACCGCACGACGTTCGGTCGTCGCACGGTCGCCATCGGAGGCAACCGTGAGGCCGCGCGCCTCGCGGGCATCGACGTCAAGCGGCACATCACCTGGCTGTACGCCCTGTCGGGGCTGACCGCCGGCATCGGCGCGATCATGATCCTCGGGCGCACCACCTCGGGCACGTCCACGCACGGCACGCTGCTGGAACTGGATGCGATCGCCGCCGTCGTCGTCGGCGGCACGCTCCTCGCCGGCGGCCGGGGGACCATCACGGGCACCGTGCTGGGCGTCCTGATCTTCGCGACGCTGCAGAACGTGTTCGTGCAGAACAATCTGTCCTCCTCCGTGCAGAACGTGGCGAAGGGCATCATCATCGTGGTCGCCGTGCTGCTGCAGCAGCGGTTCGCCCGCACGAACACCCGCGGGACGTGACGGCCGGCGGTGGCGCCGCACGCGCGGGTGCAGACCGCTGCGGCGGCTGTGATTCACTGACTTCGTGGCACTCATGAGCGAAGAATCGTCGGTGGGCTCCGGCGGTGTCGCCGAGCTGTTCCAGCTGCTGCGCGACGGCGTCCCCCGCACGCGCGCCCAGCTGGCCAAGGCGACGGGGCTGGCCCGCTCGACGGTGGCCGCACGCGTGGAGGAGCTCATGCGCCTGGGGCTCGTGTCGCCGGTGGCGGATGCCGCGTCCACGGGCGGGCGCCCGTCGTCGCAGTTCGCCCTCAACCCGGGCGGTCGTGTCATGGGCGCCGTCGACCTCGGGGCCTCGCACGCCACCGTGGCGCTCATCGACCTGACCGGCGCGATCCTGGTCAAGAGCACCGAACCGCTGGACGTCGCATCCGGGCCGGAGCCGGTGCTGACACGTGTCGTGGCGGCGTTGACGTCGCTGCTGGAGCGCACCGGCCGCTCCGAAAGCGACCTCGCTGCCATCGGGATGGGGGTGCCCGGCCCCGTGCAGCACTCCACGGGGCAGCCGGTGAACCCCCCGATCATGCCGGGGTGGGACCGTTTCGACGTACCGGGGTGGATGCTGCAGCACCTGTCGGCGCCGGCTCTGGTCGACAACGATGTCAACCTGATGGCCCTCGGCGAACGCGCCGTCGCGTGGAACGGTGCCGAGCACCTGATGTTCGTGAAGGTGGCCACCGGGGTCGGGGCGGGCGTGATCTCGGGCGGCCGGCTGCTGCGCGGCGCACAGGGGGTCGCCGGCGACCTCGGACACGTGCGGGTGGCGCGCGGCGCCGACGTGCCCTGCCACTGCGGCAGCCGCGGATGCCTCGAGGCGCTGGCGTCGGGGCCGGCCATCGCCCGCGTGCTTCGTGCACAGGGCATCCCCGCCGACGGCGGCGATGACGTGATCGACCTGGTCAAGCACAACAACCTCGAGGCGATCCAGGCCGTCCGCCAGGCCGGCCGCGACATCGGCGAAGTGCTGACGACGAGTGTGAGCCTGCTCAATCCGTCGGTCATCGCGATCGGCGGCTCGATGGCGCGGGTGGGCGAGCACCTGATCGCGGGCGTGCGCGAAGTGGTCTACACCCGCTCGATGCCGCTGGCCACAGAGCGCCTCGCGATCGTGCACTCCGCCGCGGCGGAGGACGCGGCCGTCATCGGGGCGGGGATCCTCGCCCTCCAGCACGCCCTCGCACCCGAGACGCTGCACCGCATCGTCACCGCGTGAGGCCGCAGCCGGACGTAGGCTGAGGGCCATGCACGGCGAATACAAGGTGCCCGGCGGCAAGCTCGTCGTCGTCGACCTCGAAGACCACGACGGACGCATCGCAGGCTTCCACCTGGCCGGCGACTTCTTCCTCGAGCCCGACTCGGCGCTCGGCGACATCGACGCGGCCGTCAACGGCCTGCCCGTCGAATCCGACGTGGCCACGATCGCGGCGGCGATCCGCTCGGCGCTGCCGGAGGGCGCGCAGCTGCTGGGGTTCACGCCGGAAGCGGTGGGCACGGCGGTGCGCCGCGCGCTCATCACCGCCCCCGGGTGGCGCGATTTCTCCTGGGAGGTCGTGCACGACCAGCCGGTCTCGCCCCTCATGAACCTGGCCCTGGACGAAGTGCTCACCACGCGCGTGGGCGACGGGCGGCGCAACCCGACGCTGCGGCTGTGGGAGTGGAATGAGAACGCCGTCGTGATCGGGTCGTTCCAGTCGGTGCGCAACGAGGTCGACCCCGCCGGCGCCGCCCGTCACGGATTCGACGTCGTACGGCGCATCTCCGGCGGCGGAGCGATGCTCATGGCGGCGAACTCGATCGTGACGTACTCCCTCTACGTCCCCGCATCCCTCGTGGCCGGGATGACCTTCGCCGACTCGTACGCCTTCCTCGACGACTGGGTGCTGCAGGCACTGCGCTCGCTCGGGATCGAGGCGACCTACCAGCCGCTCAACGACATCGCCTCCCCGCACGGCAAGATCGGCGGCGCGGCCCAGAAGCGCCTGGCCAACGGCGGCGTGCTGCACCACGCGACGCTCAGCTACGACATGGACGGGCAGGTGCTCACCGAGGTGCTGCGCATCGGCCGTGAGAAGCTCAGCGACAAGGGCACCCAGTCGGCCGCCAAGCGCGTGGATCCGCTGCGCAGCCAGACCGGCCTGCCGCGTGAGGCCATCATCGAGCGGTTCATCGAGACCTTCACGAAGCTGTACGGCGCGGTTCCCGGCCATATCACCGAAGAGGAATACGCCGAGGCCGAGGCCCTGGTGGCCTCGAAGTTCGCCACCGACGCGTGGCTGCAGCGCGTCCCGTGACCACTCGCGACGGCGGGGCAGACGCGCCCGTCGGGTCGGTCCGCATCCACGCCGGCGACAACCTCCACGTCGCAAGGTCGCTGCCGGACGCCGCCTTCACGCTGATCTACCTCGATCCGCCGTTCAACACCGGCCGCTCGCGGGCCCGCGCGGTGGAGACCATGCTCCCGCTCGCGGATGAGTCCGCGGCATCCGGTCCGGGTCCGGCGGAGGACGGGCTGACGCCGATGGGGCCGCGGTTCGGGTTCCGCGGACAGGAGTACGCGAAGCTGCGGGGCGACCTGCGCGTGTACGACGACCGGTTCGACGACTACTGGGGCTTCCTCGAGCCGCGACTTCTGGAGGCGTGGCGGCTTCTCGCACCCGACGGCACGCTCTACGTGCACCTGGACTATCGCGAGGCGCATTACGCGAAGGTGCTGCTGGACGCCCTGTTCGGCCGGGAGAGGTTCCTCAACGAGATCGTGTGGGCGTACGACTACGGCGCCAAGTCGCGGCGCCGCTGGCCCACCAAGCACGACACGATCCTGGTGTACGTGAAGGATCCGCAGCGGTACTGGTTCGATTCGGATGCCGTGGACCGCGAGCCGTACATGGCCCCAGGGCTCGTGACGCCCGAGAAGGCGGCGCGGGGGAAGCTCCCCACCGACGTGTGGTGGCACACGATCGTCCCCACTTCGGGCCGCGAGAAGACCGGGTACCCGACGCAGAAGCCCGAGGGGATCCTGCGGCGCATCGTGCAGGCGTCGAGCCGCCCCGGCGACCTCGTGCTCGACCTCTTCGCCGGCAGCGGCACGACGGGAGCCGTCGCTTCCGCGCTCGGCCGCCACGCGGTGCTCGTGGACGACAACCCCGACGCGATCGCGGTCATGCGGAAGCGGATGCCGCACGCGATCATCGAGGCCCCCACTGCCGGCGCCGGCGTCGGTTCCCACGTTCGCGCCACTTCGGTGCAATCGCGGCAGTAAGAAGTGGCGCGGTTGCACGGAAGTGGCGCAGACGGGGGATGCGGCGGAAGCGCCGCGGTGATCGAGCGCGAGTACCGCGCCTCGGCATCCCGCAACCGCATCCCGCCGTCGACGTCGCCGGTTCCCCACGTTCGCGCCTGTTCGGTGCAATCGCGGCAGTAAGAAGTGGCGCGGTTGCACGGAAGTGGCGCAGACGGCGGGATGCGGCGGAGCGCCGCGGTGATCGTGCGCGAGGTCGTGCCCGCGCAGACGGGGTGGCGCAGACGGGGGATGCGGCGGCAGCGAAGAGCGGTCAGGCGTCGCGCCACGAGTGGCGCGGGGCGTACCCGAGCAGGCGCCGGGCCTTGCCGATCGACAGCAGCGTGTCGTGCTCGCCGAGGTCTCCGTGCACCGGCACGTCGGGGAAGACCTCGGCGACCAGCTCGGCGTTCGGGCGGCTCATCACGGTGTCGGCGGCGGCGATGATGAACCGGTCGAAGCCGGCGGGGGCCGCCTCCAGCGCACGCTCGATCGCCTGCGCGCCGTCCCGCGCGTCGATGTAGCCCCACAGGTTCCACTTGCGCGAGCGTGGGTCGGCGTCGAAGGACGGGAACTCGGCGTAGTCCTGGGGCACCATGACGTTCGAGAAGCGCAGGGCGGTGATCGAGAGGTCGGGATGCCACCGCACGAGCTCGATCGCGAGCTGCTCCTCGAGGTGCTTGACGAGGGAGTACACCGATTCCGGGCGCGCGGGGTACTCCTCGTCCACCGGGATGTAGGGCGGCGGGACGTCGAAGGGCAGGCCCAGCACCGTCTCGCTCGAGGCGTACACGATGCGCCGCACACCGGAGCGCACGGCGGCCCAGAACACGTTGAAGGTCGCCGTGATGTTGTTGTGGAAGGTCGTCACGTCGGGGCGGAGACCGGGCGCGGGGATGGCGGCGAGGTGCACGACGGCGTCGATCGGCCCACGGTCGTCTCCGGCGCCGCCGAGGGCGTCGATGACCTGCCCGTAGTCGGTGAGGTCGACCTGCACGAAGCCGGGCCGGCGGCGCCCGACTGCGTCGAGAGCGACGATGTCGTGCCCGGCCGCGCGGAGTTCACGTTCGACGACGGTGCCCAGCTTGCCGGATGAGCCGGTCAGTGCGATGCGCATGTCTCAGCGTCGCACGTCCTCACGCCGGTGCGGGCCGTCGCGCCTCATCCCACCACTCCAGGACCCGCAGGGCGTGGAAGGTGAGCCACCGTGACGGCTCACCGGGCGGGGCGTCGACCTCGAACCAGCTGCGCCCCTCGTGGCGCAGCTGCTGGTGCCACGTGCCGTCGGCATCGCGGGCGTCGCGGATGAGGGAGATCGCCTCGGCCATGCGCTCGTCCGCCCCGACGCCGTCGTGCAGCGACGCAGCGCGGAAGTAGTCCGCCGCCCGCAGGACGCTGTAGAACCAGCGGTACGGGTAGGCGAAGTGCGTGGCCCACGGAGCATGGACCTCGCCGGTCGAGCGCCGCCGCATCAGGCCGCGCTCGAGGAGGTACTCCTGCGCGCCGCGGCGCGCCGCCGTCAGCTCCGGGGTCCCGCCGGTGCGCTCCTCGAAATCGAGGATGCCTGTGAGCGCGTTGAGTGTTGAGTGGAAGGAGGACCGGGTGGCGCCCTCGACCCAGTCGCAGTTCCAGCCGCCGTCGCTCAGGCGATGCCCGACGAGCCACCCCGCGATCGGGCTCACGTCGGCCCCGAGCCATCCGCCGTTGGCGAGGGTGTACCCGTTGATGCACGCGTCGACCTCGCCGCCCCAATAGGGAAGGTCGTCGTACTCCCACCGGGCGTTGCGGTGGAGCAGCCCCGCGGTGTCCGGACGCAGCGCATCCGGCGGGACGCCCCACTCCCGGAGGGAGTTGAGCGACCACGTCGTCGCCGTCCAGGGCTGGCCGGGCTCGTCGGGTGACGCGTCGGCGGGGAAGTACGCACCGCCCGCCCACTGCCCGTCCTCGTCCTGCAGCGCCAGGAGCGCGGCGCCGTGACCCTCCGTCACGACGCGCGACCGGCTCTCGCGCCACACCGCCTCGGGCGCGTGATCGAGGTCGCGCTCGACCTGCCAGCGCAGGCTCGGATCACTGTCACGGAGCCACGCGGCGATGTCGTCGTCGGTCATCCCCGGACGATAGCGCCGGCCGCCGACGCGCACCACCGGTCAGACGGCGGTGTAGCCGCCGACGCGCACCACGGTCAGACGGCGGTGTAGCCGCCGTCGATCAGGTACTGCGAGCCGTTGATGAACGACGCGCGGTCGCTGAGCAGGAAGACCACGAGGTGGGCCACCTCCTCGGCCGTGCCCAGGCGCCCGATCGGATGCTTCTGCACGAGTGCCTCGTACGCCTCTCTCGGGAGCGCATCCAGGAGCGGGGTGTCGATGTAGCCCGGATGCACCGAGTTGATGCGCACGCCCTGCGCGGCGTATGCGGCACCCGCCGACTTCGTCATGCCGGCGACGCCGTGCTTGGCGGCGGTGTAGGGCGCCGCGCCGGGTTCGCCGACGATCCCGAGGATGGAGGACGTGTTGACGATCGCGCCCCCGCCCGCGGCGATGATCGCGGGGATCTCGTACCGCATGCCGTAGTAGACGGAGTTGAGGTTGATGTCGATGAGGCGCTGGTAGGCGGCGAAGCCGTCGCTGTCGTCGTAGTCGCCGAGGAGGCCCTGCGGTCCGCCGATGCCGGCGTTGTTGAAGGCCAGATGGAGCCCGCCGAACGCCTCGACCGCGGCATCCACGCCCGACTTCACCTGCCGGGCGTCCGCGACGTCGGCCGGTGCGGCGATGGCCGATCCGCCGGCGGCGACGATCTCGTCGACGATGCTCCGGGTCGGGCCGTCCTTGAGGTCGACGGCGACCACCTTCGCGCCGTTGCCGGCGAGTTCGAGCGCCACGGCCCGGCCGATTCCGGATGCCGCGCCGGTGACGAGGGCCACTCTGCCATCGAATCCGTCAGTCATGTGAAGGCTCCTCTCGGTCGCGCTGAGCGCGGGAGTATCGGACTCTCCCGATCATGACGCGTGCGGGAGGCGCCCCGAGGGGCCTTGACGCGCCCCGCCTACGGGGGAACGCCCGCGCGAGCCCGCCGCCGTCAGGAGGCCAGGTTCACCACCAGGTTGAGACTGGTCGCGAGCACCACGACGCCCCACACGAACGACAGCAGCGCGTGCCGGAGGGCCTGGCGGCGCATCCGGGTGCTCGTCAGCGCCGTGTCCGACACCTGGTAGGTCATCCCGAGTGTGAAGGCGAGGTACGCGAAGTCGTGGTAGCGCGGCGGGTCGGTCTGATTGAAGTCGATGCCGGTGCTCCCGGCGGCGTAGTAGGTCTCCGCATACCTCAGGGTGAACAGGATCTGGATGAGGAACCAGGATGCGGCGACGGTGATCAGGGCCGCTGCCCCGAGCGCCACGGCCGTGGGGCCCCGCACCTGCCCCGACTCGAGCAGCAGGAGACCGATAGCGCCGAAACTCGCGACGCTCGCGAGGATCAGGAGGGTGTGCGCCACCGGCCGCGTCGGGTCTTCACGGGTGGCGTGCTCGGCCGTGGCGACGGCATCCATGCGCAGGACGAAAACCGCCACCCACAGGCAGTATGTCCCCGATGCCACGGTCCAGCCCACGGCCGGCGCGATCAGCCACGACCACGTCGCCCCGGTCACGACCGTGACCACCACCAGAACGATGAAGGTCACCACGAGGCGGGAGGCGGATCTGTGCCACGAGGGCGCGCGGCCCGGGTCCTGCGGCATCGCGGCACCTCCCGTCTTCGGTGGCCGGTCAGGGCCGCCGTACCGGGCGGGCCGCGGCGCGCGGTACCGACCGGGTGAGGGGGCTCAGTGCAGGGCCATGACGGAGGCGTACCCGTCGTGGAGGACGTCGGGCTCGGACGGCGGGCCGCCGAACACGCGGGTGGTGCCGGGGCGCTCGGACCACGCCTCCCACCCGGGTGCGCCGTCGCGCACGAACGCCACGGCGCTGGAGTGCAGGGCGTCGGCCAGACCGCGGGGCGGGGCGTCTCCCGCGATCGCGGCCACGCCGGGAGCGTCGAGGCAGTCGAACCAGAAGGGCACGTCCAGGCAGTGGCACGCCCAGCCGATCACCGGCGAGGTCCACCCGAACCGGTACACCCAGGTCGGGGATGTCCCGCGTGCCGCCGCGACCCGCGGGATGTCGGCGCGGAAGACCAGGTCGGTCGCGTATCGGCCGAGCACGGCCGCGTTGCCCTTGCGGCGCTGGGCGCGGTTGGCCCGCAGGTACGCGCGCTGTCGCGCCCCGCGGAGGCCCAGAGCGGCCAGCACGAGCTCGACCGGCAGGAACCCCAGGATGCCGCGGGCGCGGGCGGTGGCCATCGTGAACTCGTCGTCGGTCGTGCCGAGCACGAGCGGGACCGCGCTCCCCTCCCCGTGCGCGAGAGCGGGGAGCACCGGCTCCGGGACCAGGTCGCCGTCGATCACCGGCCCCCACGGGAGGCCCTCGTTCAGCAGGGAGGTGAGGATGCCGAGCCGGCCGCCGGTCTCGGGTTGCCCGGCCTTCTCCTGCAGCGCGAACAGCCGCTCCTCCGGCACGGAGGCGAATCCTTCGCGGGTGGCGGGGACGCCGGCGGCCGCCGCCAGACGCCGCGTGATCGCCCGGGCGCGTTCGGAGCCGATCTCGGTGAGGGCGGGGGAGATCGCGAGCACGGCGCGGAATAGTCCCCGTGCGGCGGGCATCGACAGGAGGGTGAGCGCCGCGCCGCCGCCGGCGCTCTGCCCGGCGAGGGTCACCTTCGCCGGGTCGCCGCCGAACGCGCGGATCTCGTCCTGCACCCACCGCAGCGCCGCCAGCCAGTCGCGCACCGCCCGGTTGGAGGGGGCATCTTCGATCTCGCCGAATCCGTCGAAACCCAGCCGGTACGACACGGTGACCGTCACGACGCCGTCGCGGGCGAAGGCGGCGCCGTCGTACCACGGGCTCGCCGGCGACCCGGAGACGTAGCCGCCGCCGTGCAGGTAGACCAGCACGGGCAGCGCGGCGTCCTCGTCGACTCTGGGGGTGAAGACGTTGACGTTCAGGGTCGCCTCGCCCGGCACACTGGGCTCGGGGATGAGCGTGGTGCCGGCGTCGCCGCGCTGCGGCGTGGGTCCGAATGCCGTGGCGTCGAGCACGCCCGCCCACGGCTCGGGAGGCACGGGCGCGGCGAAGCGAAGCGCGCCCACGGGCGCCTGGGCGTACGGGATGCCCAGGAACGCCGTGGAACCGTCCCGCGCGATCCCGCGCACGACGCCCTTGCGGGTGCGGACGACGGGTTCGCCGGATGTGGTCATGTGCGCATTCTCCTCGCTGTCACGCCGCCGACCAGCCTCCGTCACTGGCGAGCACGACGCCGTTGACGTTGACGCCGTCATCGCTGAGCAGGAACGTGATGGATGCGGCGACCGCCTCGGCATCCGCCGCATCCGGCATGGCGGCCATCGCGGTCTGCACGCGCTCGGCGCCCAGTGGGGAGGCGAACGTGGCCTGGATGTTGGTGATCGTCGCGCCTGGCGCCACCGCGTTCACGCGCAGCCCGGAAGGCCCGTACATGAACGCCGAGCTCTTGGTCAGGCCCACCACGGCGTGCTTGGACGCCGTGTACGCGGCGCCGGCGGCAGAACCGCGCAGCGCCGCCTCGGACGCGGTGTTGACGATCGACCCGCCGCCCTGGGCGAGCATGATCGGGATGACCGCGCGCATGAGCTTCATGGTGCCGTCGACGTTCACGCGGAACACGCGCTGCCACACCGCGTCGCTCATCTCGGCGACGGGGGTCATGTCGTCCATGATCCCGGCGATGTTCGCCAGTCCGTCGATCGTGTCGCCAGCGGCGGCGACGATGCGCGCGACGGCGGCGTCATCGGTGATGTCGGCCACGAGGGCCTCCATGCCGGTTCCGGGGTGCTCGGCGACGACCTCGTCCAGGCGCTCCTGCGAGACGTCCACCGCGATCACTCGGCCGCCCTCGCGGGCGATCCGGGATGCGGCGGCGCGGCCGATGCCGGAGCCGGCGCCGGTGACGATGACGGTCCGGCCGGAGAAGCGGCCCTGGTCGATCCGCTCGGTCCACTCGCGCAGCGACACGGCGTCACCGCCCTGGGTGGCGGCCTCCGTGACAGCACCGCCGTCGGCGGTGGCCGGAGTGGGCGCGACCGCGCCCTCCGGGACCTCTCCCGCGGCGGCCCGGCGGATGAGGTCGTCGAGCATCTCCTGCGTGAAGCTGCCGCGGCTCATCTTCACGAGGCGCTTGATGGCGAGGCGCCGCACGGGCTTGAAGACCTCGGGTGTCTGGCCGCCCTGGGCCAGCAGGTCGCGCAGGATGGCGCCGCCCACCGGGTCGTCGAGCCAGGTCGCGATGGATGAGTCGCCGCTGAGCGGGGCTCCGGTGTATCCCATGCTTGTTCTCCTCCGTATCGGACTACCGGACAACGGTGTCCGGTATTAAGATTACGCCGGTGTCGCGCAGTCCGGAAGTCCCGCCGAAGCACAATCGCGGGCCCGCGGCGGGCCCCGAGAACCGGCGGGCCCTGCTCGCCGCCGCGCGCGAGGTGTACTCCGAGCGCGGTCCCGGCGCCCCCTTCTCCGCCGTCGCGCGCCGTGCCGGCGTCGGCCAGGGGAGCCTGTACCGCCACTTCCCCGATCGGGTCGCCCTCGCGGCTGCCGTGTTCGAGGAGAACGTCGCCGAACTGGAAGCGATCGCCGCGCCCGGGGATGCCCGGCTCTCCGATCTGTTCGACGCCATCGTGACGCAGGCTCTGCCTTCCTCCGCCTTCATCGAACTGACCACGTCCCATCGACAGGATCCGACGGTCCTGCATCTGGGGGAGCGGTTCCGCACCCTCGTGGACCGTCTCATCGAACGCGAGCGCACCGCCGGCCGCATCGGAAGCCACGTGGAGACCGAGGACGTCGTCCTGGTCGCCGGGATGCTGGCGACGGAGCTTTCGCGCGCCGAGCCGGCCGCGCGCGTCGAGGTGGCCCGGCGCGTGCGGGCACTCGTGGAGCGGGCCTTCGCCCCCTGACGCGCCGGCCCGGAGCTCAGTGGGACGGCTCGGTCTCGCGCCGGTACTGGTAGGGGTTGGACAGGATCTCCTTCTCGGGGATGTCCGGATTCATGCCCTCGCGCCATGCCTCGTCGCCCAGTTCGCTGCGCAGGTACTCGATGGTGTCCGCCAGCTGCGTACGCACACCGGCCAGGTCGCCCGCGACGAGCTTCCCATCGAACTTCACCGCCTCGCCTCCCACGAGCACCGTGTGCACGTCGCCGCGCCCTGCCTGGTAGACGAGGTGACCGTAGGGGTTGACGATCGGCACCATCGTGGGGGAGTCGGGATTGTGGATGAGGACGACGTCGGCGAGCTTGCCCGCCTCCAGGCTCCCGATCTCATCCCACTTGCCCAGCGCCTTCGCCCCGCCCCGGGTGGCCCAGTCCACGACCTCCTCGACGCGGATGGTGGCGTGGGTGACGGTGTCGCCCTTCTCATGGGCGATGTAGTGCTCGAGGGCCCGGTCGGCGCCGATCGTGGTGCGCATCGCGGAGAACATGTCGGCGCTGAACCACACGCTGGTGTCCACCGAGAGCGACGCGCCGATGCCGTGCCGGCGCAGCGCGTGGGCCGGCGGGTAGCCCTGGCCGCACGTCTGCTCGCTCTCGGTCGCGAGTGACACCGTGCCGCCGGTGGCGGCGATCATCTGGTACGACTCGTCGCTGAGCGTGGCGGCGTGGACGTACACCGTCCCGGGCACCATCGCACCGTTTTCGTACATGAGGCGGATGCCGTTGTCGCCGGTGGCCCCCCACACCCCCGCGTGCGTCGTGACGGAGATCCCCAGGTCGCGCGCCGCCTGGAACGCCGCACGCTCGGGGAAGCCCTCGTCGCCGGGCACGTCGAAGGCCAGCTGGGCGCCGAACATGCGGGAGTCATCCCGTGCCTTCTCGATGACCCGGCGCACGGCGGGGTCCTGCGTCCACTCCCACGGGGCGCCGGCGAGGTTGCCGTAGGCCAGCACGAAGCGCCCGGGCGATCCGGCCAGCGCCTCCAGGGCGGCCTCGCCGTGGTCGGGGGTGCGCAGGCCGTGCGACCAGTCCAGGCTCGTGGTGATGCCGGACTCGACGGCGTCCAGCGCCGAGATGCGGTTTCCCGCCGCCACGTCCTGGGGGCGGAACTTCATGCCGTGCTCGAGGTAGTACCAGACGAAGTACTGCGTGAGGGTCCAGTCCGCACCGTACGCGCGCATGGCGGACTGCCACATGTGGCGGTGGGTGTCCACCATGCCGGGCATGACGATGCCGCCCTTCGCGGCGATCTCGAAGACGCCCTCGGGCGCGGCGAGGTCGACGCCGACCTCGGCGATCCTGCCGTCGACGACGAGCACGTCGCCTTCGGGGATCACGGTGTGCGCGTCATCCATCGTCAGCACGATGGCGTCGCGGATCACGATGGGCTGACCGGGCTGTGGTGCGGGAGTACCGGGCATGAGACGTTCATCCTCCTTGATTGCCGTCGGGTGGCCCGCCCCGCGGTGTGCGACATCGCGCACCGCTGCTCGACTGCCGTCGTGCGGGTCGACCTGGGGTTCACAGTAAGCACCACTGGACAGCTTGTCCAGTGGTGCTTTCGACGGCGCGTCTCGAAGGGTCAGAGGAGGTCGCGGCGGGAGACCTCGGCGATCGCGCTCCAGTCGGCGGACTTCAGATCCGGATCCGCCAGCGCCGTCTCGAAGACACGGATGAGGCCGGGCAGCGTCGCGGGAGTCACCCCGACGGAGGCGGCCACCTCCTCCGCGAGCGCGAGGTCCTTGCGGCCGAGACTCATGTGGAACCCCGGCGGGTGGTACGACTCCGCGGCGATGATCCTGCCGTATCCGCCGTAGACCACGCCCCCGAACAGCGTCTGGGACAGCAGCTCGGTGAAGTCCTCGGCCGGCACACCCAGCCGCTCGGTCATCGCGACCGACTCGCCGATGGCCTGGAGCGCGTGGATGATGTTGTAGTTGACCGCCACCTTGACGGCGTTCGCCGCCGAGGCGGTCTCACCCAGTCGCCACACGCGCTTGCCCATCGCCTCCAGGTACGGCATGACGGTCTCGACCGTGCCGGCGGGCCCGGCTGCGAGGATGTTGAGCTGCCCGGCGGCGGCGACTTCCGGTCGGCCCAGCACGGGCGCGGCGACGTAGCCCGCGCCGGCTTCGGTGAGGTGGTGTTCGAGGCGATCGGCCAGTGCGGGCGAGATGGAGGCCATGACGACGTGGATGCGGCCGGATGCCGCCGTCAGCGTGGCCGGAGTCAGCACCTCCTGCACCGCGTCGTCGTCGGCCAGCATCGAGAACGACACGTCCGCTGCGAGCGCCTCCTCGACGGTGGCCGCCGTCGCCCCACGCTCCACGAGTGCCGTCACCGGCGCCTCCGACCGGTTCCACACGCGCACGTCGTGGCCGGCGTCCACCAGGCGCGCGGCCATGCCGCGCCCCATCGACCCGAGACCGAGGAATCCGACGGTGCTCACGCTTCTCCGCGCCCCCACACCGTGTTCTTGTGCGACTGCGCGTCGCGCTCGAGGTTCAGCGGGCCGTCGATCGTGTAGTACCGGCGTCCGGCGACGATGAGCTCCTCGGCGGGGAACTTCGTGATGACCTCGCACCCGTCGGCGGTCACGACGAGCTCCTCCTCGATGCGCGCGGCACCCCACCCGTCGGCCGACGGCCAGTACGTCTCCAGGGCGAACACGTTGCCCTCCTGCAGCACCTCGGGGTGATCCAGCGAGGTCAGCCGGGAGAAGATCGGCTTCTCCCAGATCGACAGGCCCACGCCGTGGCCGTACTGCAGCGCGAACGCGGCCTCCTCGTCGGCGAAGCCGAACTCCTGCGCCGTGGGCCACACCTTGACGATGTCGGCGGTGGTCGCGCCGGGCTTCACCAGCGCGATCGCGCGGTCCATGTACTCCCGGGCGCGCGTGTACGCGTCGCGCTGGGCGGAGCTTGCCGACCCGACCGCGAAGGTGCGGTAGTAGCACGTGCGGTAGCCGTTCCAGCTGTGCAGGATGTCGAAGAACGCCGGGTCGCCGGGGCGGATGAGGCGGTCGGAGAAGACGTGCGGATGCGGCGAGCAGCGCTCACCGGAGATCGCGTTGACTCCCTCGACGTATTCGGAGCCCAGGTCGTACAGCGTCTTGGCGACCAGGCCCACCGCCTCGTTCTCGCGCACGCCGGGACGGAGGAACCGGTACAGCTCCTCGTACGCGGCATCCACCATCGACGCGGCCTGGGTGAGCAGGCGGATCTCGTCGTGCGTCTTCACGCGGCGGGCCTCCATGAACACCTGCTGCCCGTCGACGACCTGGATGCCCTCCTTCTGCAGCGCGAACAGGATCGGCAGCTCGATGACGTCGACGCCCAGGGGCTGATCGGCCACACCGAACTTCTCCAGTTCGCGCTTGATCTTCTTCGCCACGCCCTCGGCGATGCCCGCGTCGGGCGGGAAGGCGCCGCGCAGCGTCGAGATGCCCGCGCGGGCGCCGGACTCCATGCGGGGGCGCTTGGCGCCCTCGTGCGGGGCGCTGGGGTTCGCGTCCATCTCGGCGGTGGTGGTGTCCAGCCACGGGTTGTACAGCTGGTGGTGCTTGGCGGCCGAACCGAAGTCCCACACGATGGGGTCGGTGTTGCGTGTGAGCAGCGCGAAGCGGATGAGCTTGTCCATCGCCCACGTGCCGATGTGGGTGGCGCTCATGTACCGGATGTTCGAGAAGTCGAAGGCGAGCACCGCGCCGAGATCGGAGGTGTCCAGCTGCGCCTTCAGCCGGGCCAGGCGCGCGTCGCGCAGCCGGTCGAAATCGACCCGCTCCTCCCAATCGACGCCGTTCGTGCCGGTCGTGCCGGTGCTCTTCATCGAGTCCTCCTCGGTCGCAGGCGGTGGCGGTGAGGCTGCACGCGCGTGAAGCCGAGCTTAACAGCAGGCGAAGCTCGACGCCCGGAACTCCGGCGCTGCCTGGTCGTCTGGCCGGCGCGGGCGGGCCGCCATCGACCGTGACTGCACAGGCGCGGAAGGCGATCGCTCTACAATGACCCCAGTGCTCGCCGCCTCCACGGCGAACCGACACGGAAGGCGGCGCCATGCCCGAACATCTGGGTGAACGCATCCGGGCGGCTCGGACCGAACGCGGAGTGAGCCTGCGCAGCGTCGCCCAGGCCGTGGGGGTCTCGGCGAGCCTCATCTCCCAGGTCGAGATCGGCAAGACCCAGCCGTCGGTGGCGACGCTGTACGCCCTCGCCAGTCACCTCGGCGTCTCGCTCGACGATCTCCTCGGCATCCCGTCGACCCGGCCACCGGCCGCGCCGATGTTCGGCCACGCCGGTCCTCCCCTCCCCGACGTGCAGCGGGCCGCGGAGAACCCCGTGATCGAGATGGAGAACGGCGTGCGCTGGGAGCGCCTCGCCGCCGGCGCCGGCGGACCGGCCGACGCGCTCCTGGTCACCTACGAGCCGGGGGCCAGCAGCTCGGTGGAGGGCAAGCTGATGCGCCACGCCGGCATCGAGTACGCCTACCTCCTCGAGGGCGAGCTCACGCTCCACCTCGATTTCGAGACGCACGTGCTGCGCGCCGGCGACTCGCTGCAGTTCGACTCGGTGCGCCCCCACCTGTACTCCAACCGCTCCGACGCGGTCGCCCGGGGCGTGTGGTTCGTCGTGGGCCGTCGGCAGCAGAACCGTGCCCTGCCGGATGCTCCGGACGGGGGAGGCGAGGTCCTCGACTCGGTGGGCCCGGCTTCTGCGGTGGACGTCCTGCGGGCGATGGACGACCTGGGCTGACTCAGCGACGGCCGTGACGGGCCGGGCGCGCGTCGGTGGCCCACGGGTCGACGAGCGACTTGATGCGCGTGGAGCGGCCCTCCAGGAGCGGCGTCAGCGCGAGTTCGGCGACGTCGGAGAGCGGGATGACCTCGCCGGCGATGTCGGACCAGTCCTCGCGCGTGCCCAGCAGCCGGACGGCCTCGGGGAAGTCGGAGGCGAACACGTGGGCGACGGTGCCGACGATCGTGTACTCCCGCAGCGTCCACGAGCCCAGCGCGAGCGCGGGCTCGCCCCGCTGGATCCCGACCGGCACGATCGTGGATCCGGGCTTGGCCGCCTCCAGGATGGCGGCGAGCCCCGACGCGGATCCGCTCACTTCGAAGAAGATGTCGGCGTCCATGCCGAGCTCCTCCAGCGTGTCGGCCAGGGTGCTGCCGCCGGCGCGCAGCCCCGCGCTCGCGCCGAGCTTCTGCGCGAGGTCCAGGCGGTCTTGATTCGGGTCGACCACCAGCACCCGTGCGCCGGTGGCGGCGGCGGCGATCGTGATGAACGTGCCGATGCCGCCCGCGCCCACGATCACCGCATCCTGGCCCGCCCGCAGTCCGCTGCGGCGGACGGCGTGCACGCCGATCGCCATCGGCTGCGCGAGGGCGAGCGTGTCGGTGGCCAGCCCGGCGTCGGTGACGTCGAGGAGGATGCCGGCGGGGGCGAGGACGTATCCGGCCAGGCCGCCGTCGTGGTGGAAGCCGATCGTCGTGTACGACCGGCACAGGTTCGTGCGGCCCTCGCTGCAGGGCTTGCACTCACCGCACGCGATGCCGGCGCCGCAGACGACGACGGCCCCGGCGGAGAGGTCGTCCACACCCGCGCCCACGCTCTCGACCGTGCCGACGAACTCGTGGCCGAGCGTGACGGGAGGGGCGGCGAGGACGAGGTGGCGGCCGAACTCCGTCGCGTCGCTGCCGCACACCCCGCACGCGTCGATCCGAACCAGCACCTCCCCGGCGCCGGGCACGGGGACCGATCTCGTCTCGATCCGCAGGTCGCCCACGCCGTGCAGCACGGCGGCGAGCATGTCGGTCACCGGAAGGAGCCCTCCGCGATCGGCAGTTGGACGGCGGCGCGCTCGGCGAGCATCCGGCCGATGAAGCTCTCGTACGCCGCGAGGTGCTCGGGGTGATCCAGATAGGCGTCGAGCCCGGCCTGGTCGTCGAGGACCGCGGCCACGCCGTAGTCGAAGCCGGCCGGGCGCAGGTGCAGGTTGGGGGCGGCGACGTAGGAGCGGAGCTCCGGGATGCCGGCGGCCATGGTCATGAGCGCGTCGGTGAGTGCGGTGACGTCGGCCTCGGTGACGTCGTCCTTCCACCGGAAGGCGGCGATGTGCAGGATCATGCGCGTCCTGTCCCTTCTCTTCTCTTCTTCGAGCCGGGTCGAGCTGTTCAGCGGAGGTTTACATCCGCGACGCGAGGATGCGCCGTGCTCAGGGTATCCCGGAACCACGATGCCGTGATGTAAAGTGCCGCTGTCCAGCGTGGGAAGAGGTCGTCATGGGTCGTCCGCGGATCGCGGTGCTGGGGGCCGGCGCCAACGGGGCTTCGGTGGGGGCCGACCTGATCGCCGCGGGGCACGACGTCACCCTGATCGAGCAGTGGCCCGCGCACGTGGAGGTCATGCGCGCGGAGGGCCTGCACGTGCTCTCTCCCGACGGCGACCTGCACGTGCGGCCGCACGTGATCCACCTGTGCGAGGTGGCCGAGCTCACCCGACCGTTCGATGTCGTCCTGGTGCTGATGAAGGCCTACGACACCCCGTGGGCGGCGCGGATGCTCGCCCCCTATCTCGCCGGCGGCGGCCTGATGGCGGGCGTGCAGAACGGGATGACCACACGGACGGTCCAGGACGCCGTCGGCGCCTCGCGCACGATCGGCGCGGTCATCGAGTGCTCCGCCACGATGGACGAACCCGGCATCGTGCACCGGCACACACCGGTGTCGCGCTCATGGTTCGCGGTGGGCGCCCTGCCGGGCGGCCCGGCCGATCGGGTGGCGGAGATCGCCGCGCTGCTCAGGTGCGCCGGGACGGTCGCGACCGTGGACGACATCGAGGCGGCGAAGTGGATGAAGCTCGTCAGCAACGCCACGCTGCTGGCGACCTCCGCGATCCTGGGGCTGCCGATGCTCGACGCGCTGCACACCCCGGGGTTCCGCGCCGTCATGGTCGCCGCCGGCAACGAGGCGCTCGCCGTCGGCGGCGCTGCCGGGTACCCCGTCCTGCCGATCTTCGGGCTCACCCCCGACGAGGTCGCCGACCGCTCGAGCGTCGTGGACACCATGACCGACAGGCTCTTCGAGGGTTTCGTCGTCCCCGGTGCCACCACCACGGTGCTGCAGGACTGGACGAAGGGCCGTCACGCCGAGGTGGACGATCTCAACGGTCTGGTCGCCGAGGAGGGCCGGCGTCGGGGCGTCGCCACGCCGGTGAACGACGCCGTGGTGAGCCTGGCCCACCGGATCGAGCGCGCGGGGGTGCGCCCCGATCCGGCGCTGCTGAGCGAACTCGTCGCCGCCGCCCCGTGATCGCCACGGCGAAGCGGTAGCCGGTCAGCCGCGGCGATGGCGGTGTTGCCGGCGGCGTTGGCCACCTGGATGCTCGCGTCCAGCGCCTCTGCGAGATGCGGGTGCCGAGGGTGTCGTCGAGGTTGTCGAAGACCGCTGCCGCCGCACCCCAGGGTTTGCACCCGGCGCGCCTGGCTCGTACCTTCCGCCTCCGGAGGGCCGTCAGGCGTCGCGGCGGGCGCCGGCCGAGGGGGTGACGGTGAAGATCCGAGGAGCGCGGAAGCCGGCGGCCTCGAACGCGGCGGCCACGGCGGATGCGGCGGAGTCGACGCGGCCGGCATCCAGCAGCGCGATCGCCGCGCCGCCGAAGCCGCCCCCCGTCATGCGCGCGCCCAGCGCGCCGGCGCCCAGCGCCGTCTCGACGGCGAGGTCGAGCTCGGGCACCGAGATCTCGAAGTCGTCGCGCATCGACGCGTGCGACGCCGTCAGGAGATCGCCGATCGCGCGCGGACCGTCCTTCTCCAGGGCCGCGACGGTGTCGAGCACGCGCTGGTTCTCGGTGACGATGTGGCGCACCCGGCGGAAGGTCACCTCGTCCAGCTGCCGCTCGGCCTTGGGGAGGTCGTCGACCGTGAGGTCGCGCAGCGCCGTGACGCCCATCGCGCGGGCGCCGGCCTCGCACGACGCGCGGCGCTCGCCGTAGCCGCCGGAGGAGTGCGCGTGGGTGACGAGCGTGTCGATGACGAGGAGGTGCAGCTCCTCGCGGCTGAAGCCGAGGTCGACCGAGCGGGCCTCGAGCGACCGGCAGTCGAGGAAGGTCGCGGCGTCCGCCTCGCCGAGCATCGACGCCATCTGGTCCATGATGCCGGTCGGGGCGCCGACGGCGTCGTTCTCGGCGGTGCGGCCCACCCGCGCCAGCGCCACGCGGTCAAGGCCCGCGGCCCACACGTCGTTGAGAGCGACCGCCACGGCGCCCTCGATGGCGGCGGAGGACGACAGCCCCGCGCCCACCGGCACGTCCGAGGCGATGGCGATGTCGAGCCCGCGCGGGGTGGAGCCGGGCGCGGCGGCGCGCAGGGCCCACGCCACCCCGAGAGGGTACGCCGCCCACTCCAGCCCGCCCTCGGCGATGGCACGGTCGAGGTCCGTGAGGGCGACCTCCGCCGGCTCGTCGGTGAACGTCGTCGCCACCCGCAGGGTGTCGTCCTCGCGCGGGGCGAGGGCCGCCGACGTGCGGTGCTCGATCGCGAAGGGCAGCACGAAGCCGTCGTTGTAGTCGGTGTGCTCGCCGATGAGATTGACGCGTCCCGGCGCCGACCACTCCCCGGCGACCGGGCGGTCGGTGAGGGTGGCGAGGAGATCGGTGGCGGCGCTCATGCCGGGTCCGCCACGGTCGTGAGAGCCTCGCGCAGGCGCTCGGCCTGCGCCTCCGGCGGGATGTCGGCGATCCACGCCCCCATGGCGGATTCGGACCCGGCGAGGAACTTCAGCCTGTCGGCGGCGCGCCGCGGGGAGGTCAGCTGCAGGTGCAGGCGCACGGCCTCGCGCCCAGCGTGCACGGGTGCCTGATGCCAGGCCGCGATGTAGGGCGTGGGGGAGTCGTACAGCGCGTCGATCCCGCGCAGCAGCCGCAGGTACAGCGGGGCGAGTTCGGCGCGCTCGGCGTCGCTGGTCGCGGCCAGATCCGGCACGTGCCGGTGGGGGAGCAGGTGCACCTCGATGGGCCAGCGGGCGGCGAAGGGGACGAACGCGCTCCAGTGCTCCCCCTGCAGCACCATGCGCTCCGCGCCCCGTTCGAATTCCAGGATGCGCGCGAACAGGTCGTCCGACGTGCGGGCCGCGGCATCCAGCATCCGCTGGGTGCGGGGCGTGATGTACGGGTAGGCGTAGATCTGCCCGTGCGGATGCGGCAGGGTCACCCCGATCGCCTCGCCGCGGTTCTCGAACGGGAAGACCTGCTCGACCCCCGGCAGCGCCGACAGCGCGGCCGTGCGATCGGCCCACGCCTCGATCACGGTGCGGGCGCGGGTGGGTGTCTGCGTGCCGAAGGACCCGGTGTGCTCGGGACTGAAGCACACGACCTCGCACCGGCCCACCGAGGTGCGCGTGCGCCCCAGGCCCGGCTCGGCGAGGTCGTCGAGCCCGTGCGGGGCGTTCTCGGCCGCGGGGGCGTCTGCGGTGGCGGCGGCCAGTGCCGGGCCGAAGGAGGGCGAGCGGTTCTCGAAGACCGCGACGTCGTACCGGTCGGGGATCTCGGAGGGGTTCTCCGGCGTCTGCGGCGCGAGCGGATCCAGGTGCGCCGGCGGCAGGAAGGCCCGGTTCTGCCGCGCCGCGGCGATGGAGATCCAGTCGCCCGTGAGCACGTCCTGGCGCATCGTCGCGGTGGCCGGCCGCGCGTCGAGGGCCCGCGCGTCGACCGCTCGCTCGGCGGGGAGGGTGGTGCCGGCGTCGTCGTAGTAGATCAGCTCCCGCCCGTCGGCCAGGCGCGTCGGTCGCTTCACGACGCCGGCGCCGAGCTCGACCGTCTCGGCATCCGCGGGCGGCGTCCAAAACTCAGGCGTGTTCACGTCAACACGGTATCCCGGGCCCGTGGTAACGTCAACATTCCTGAATTCTGAGCGGAGGGCGGATGGTGCAGCCGCGGCGCGTGTCGATGTCGGATGTTGCCGCCCGCGCCGGGGTGTCGGGCCAGACCGTGTCGCGTGTCGTCAACGGCAGTCCTCGCGTCGATCCCGCCACCCGAGCCCGCGTCGAGCAGGCTCTGCGCGACCTCGGCTACCGCCCGCACGCGGCGGCCCGCGCTCTGCGGACCGGTCGGTCCCAGACCATCGGCGTCGTCGTGTCGACGCTGGCCTCGGTCGGCAACTCGCGGATGCTGCAGGCCATCTCCGACGCGGCCGCCCAGCGCGACTACGCCCTCGCGGTGGTGACCCTCACGCCGCAGCATCCCATCGCCGAGGCGCTGGCGCGGCTGCGGCACCAGGGCGTGGACGGGGCGATCGTGCTGAACGAGGCCACGACGCTCCTGCGGGGGGTGCAGCCGCCCGCCGGCATGCGCCTGGTGGTCGTGGACTCGCCTCCCGACGACCGGTTCACGATCGTCCAGACCGACCACGCCAACGCCGCGGCGGCAGCCGTCGCACACCTCCTCGCGCGGGGGCACCGCACGGTGCATCACCTGACCGGACCGGGGGAGTCCTACGCCGCGTCCGAGCGCGAGCGCGGATGGCTCCTCGCGCTGCAGCGCGCGGGGGCGCCGGTGCCGCCGGTGGCGCGCGGGGATTGGACCTCGCGCTCGGGGTACGCCGCCGCATCCGCGCTGCCCGGCGCGACCGCCGTCTTCGCCGCCAACGACCAGATGGCGCTCGGGGCGATGCGCGCGCTCGCCGACGCCGGCCTCCGCATCCCCGAAGACGTCGCCGTCGTCGGGTTCGACGACGTCGTCGACGCCGCCGAGTACCGGCCGCCGCTGACGACGATGCGGCAGGACTTCGACGCCCTCGGAGCCCGTGCGCTCACGGCGCTGGTGGCGATGATCGAGGAGGATGCTCCGCCGGCGGCGATCACCGTCGCGGCCGAACTCGTCGTGCGCGACAGCTCAGGGCCGCCGCCGGGCCACCGATAGCATCGAGCGGTGAGTCGCGTCGTCCTGGCCCCCGACAGTTTCAAGGGCACGCTGCCCGCCGCGGCCGCGGCTCGGGCGCTGGCCGAGGGATGGCGCGAAGCACGCCCCCACGATGAGCTCGTGCTGCGCCCCATGGCCGACGGCGGCGAAGGCACGCTCGACGCGGTGGCCACCTCGGTGCGCGGCGCCGAGCGCATCCCCGTCGCCGTGACCGGTCCCGACGGGGAGCGGGTCGCGGCATCCTGGCTCCTGCTTCCGCCGGCACCGGATGCGCCGGTGGGCACCGCGGTGGTCGAGCTGGCGAACACGTCGGGAATCGAGCTCCTCGGCGCGCGGCGGCTGCCGTGGTCGGCGTCGACGGCCGGATTCGGGCAGGCCATCGCCGCGGCGCTGGACGCCGGGGTCACCCGGCTGATCCTCGGGATCGGGTCGAGCGCCTCCACCGACGGCGGCGTCGGGATGCTCACGGCGCTGGGTGCGCGGTTCACGGATGCGTCGGGCGATCCGGTCGCCCCCGGCGCGGCGGGCCTGGACACCGTGGCCGCCGCCGACCTCACGGGCCTGCGGGCGCTTCCCGCCGCCGGGGCCGTCGTGCTCACGGACGTGACGAATCCGCTGCTGGGTGCGCAGGGCGCCGCGGCGGTGTTCGGCCCGCAGAAGGGCCTCGACGACGCCGGGGTCGCCCGCGCCGATGCCGGCCTGGCGCGCCTGTCCGCGCTCGTGCCGTCGGTCGACCCCGCCGCGCCGGGGATGGGCGCCGCCGGCGGGACGGGCTGGGCGCTGGCGGCGTGGGGCGCGCAGCTCGTCCCCGGTGCGCGGCACGTCGCCGACCTCACGGGCCTGCCCGCGGCCGCGGCGACCGCCGATGTCGTCGTGACCGGCGAGGGCGCCTACGACGCGCAGTCGGCGGCGGGCAAGGTGCCCGCGTTCGTCGCCTCGCTCGCGCCCGGCCGCACGGCACTGGTGGCCGGACGCGTCGCCGCGGATGCCGACACGTCGGCCTTCGCGGCATCCCTCTCGCTCACCGACCTGGCCGGGTCATCCGCCGCCGCCCTCGCCGACCCCGCGCGCTGGCTGCACGAGGCCGGGGTGCGTCTCGCGCGCACCCTCGCGGGCTGAGCCCACGTCGCACCGCCGACGAGCGGGCCGGTCGGCTCAGGCGTCGCCGAGGGCGGCGGTGACCACGGCGCGGGCCTCGGCCTGCACCTCGCGCAGGTGCTCCTCGCCGCGCAGGCTCTCGGCGTAGAGCTTGTAGACGTCCTCGGTGCCGGAGGGGCGGGCGGCGAACCACGCGTCGGCGGTCTGCACCTTGACCCCGCCGATCGCGGCCCCGTTGCCGGGCGCGTGCGAGAGCTTGGCGGTGATCGGTTCGCCGGCGAGCTCGGTCGCGGTCACCGCATCCGGCGACAGCTTCGCCAGCTGAGCCTTCTGCGCGGGCGTCGCGGGGGCGTCCACGCGCTGGTAGGCCGAGGAGCCGAACTCGGTCTCGAGCTCGGCATACCGCTGCGAGGGCGTCTTGCCGGTGACGGCGAGGATCTCGGCGGCGAGCAGGCACAGGAGGATCCCGTCCTTGTCCGTCGTCCAGACGCTCCCGTCGGTGCGCAGGAACGACGCACCCGCCGATTCCTCGCCACCGAAGGCGACCGAGCCGTCCAGGAGGCCCGGCACGAACCACTTGAATCCGACGGGCACCTCGTACAGCGGCCGGCCGAGCGAGGCGACGACCTTGTCGATGATCATCGACGACACCAGGGTCTTGCCGACCGCCGCATCCGCGGGCCAGCCCGGCCGATGCGAGAACAGGTAGTCGATCGCGACCGCGAGGTAGTGGTTGGGGTTCATCAGGCCGGCGTCGGGGGTGACGATGCCGTGCCGGTCGGCGTCGGCGTCGTTGCCGGTGAGGATGTCGTACTCGTCGCGGCGGGCGACCAGTGCCGCCATCGCCGAGGGCGAGGACGGGTCCATCCGGATCTTCTCGTCCCAGTCCAGCGTCATGAACCGCCACGTCGGGTCGACATCGGGGTTCACGACGGTGAGGTCGAGCCCGTACACCTCGGCGATGAGCGCCCAGTACTCCACGGATGCCCCGCCCAGCGGGTCGGCGCCGATGCGAACGCCCGCCGACCGGATGGCGTCGATGTCGATGATGCTCGCGAGGTCGCGCACGTATGCGTCGCGGAAGTCGTACTCGCCGAGCGAATCGAGGTCGATGTCGGCGTGCCGGGTGCGCTTGACCCCGGCCAGGCCGCCGGCGATGAGCTCGTTGGCGCGGTCGGCGATCCAGCTGGTGGCATCCGTGTCGGCCGGTCCGCCGTGCGGGGGGTTGTACTTGAATCCGCCGTCGCGCGGCGGGTTGTGCGACGGGGTGACGACGATGCCGTCGGCCCGAGCCGGGTCATCCGCGCCGAGATCGCGGTTGTGGGTGAGGATCGCGTGGCTGAGGGCCGGGGTCGGCACCCAGGAGTCGCGGGAGTCGGTGCGCACGTCGACGCCGTTGGCCACCAGCACCTCGATCGCGGTGTGCTCGGCCGGCAGCGACAGGCCGTGCGTGTCGCGCCCGAGGAACAGCGGTCCGGCGATGCCCTGACCGGCGCGGTAGTCCACGATCGCCTGGGTGGTGGCGAGGATGTGGTCCTCGTTGAAGCTCGTCGCCAGCGACGATCCACGGTGGCCGCTCGTGCCGAACGCCACGCGCTGCTCGGGCACGGAGGCATCCGGCTTGCGGTCGTAATAGGCGTTGATCAGTTCGTCGACGTCGATCAGATCGGATGCTTCGGCGGGGATTCCTGCGCGACTGCTCATCCTCCCAGTCTGCCTCGCGCGCGGGGTTCGCGGCACCGGTTTGACACGATCCGCCGCGTTCTGCCGCCCCGAGGGCGGCGACCCCCGGGGCGAGCCGGGCGCCGGGGCGGGTCTAGGCTGATCGCCGTGACGCCCGAGCACGAGAACCCGCCCGCCCGCCGTACGTACAGCTACCTGGGCCCGGCCGGAACCTTCACGGAGGCCGCTCTGGCGCAGGTCCCGGAGGCCCGCGACCAGATCTGGCGGCCCGTGCGCAACGTCGGCGAGGCGCTCGCCGACGTCGTGGAGGGCCGGTCGGACGCGGCCATGATCGCGATCGAGAATTCCGTGGACGGCGGCGTGTCCACCGCCCAGGACGCCCTGGCGACCATGCCCGGCCTGCGCATCATCGGCGAGTACCTCGTGCCGGTGAACTTCGTGCTCGTGGCTCGCCCCGGCACGCGCATGGAGGAGGTCTCCCTCGTCGCGGCGCACCCGGTCGCCTATGCGCAATGCCTGCAGTGGCTCACGACGACCCTTCCCGCCCACGCGCACATCCCCGCCGCCAGCAACGTCGCCAGCGCCCTCGGGATCCTGGACGGAACGTCGGATGCGGATGCCGCGGTGGCGGCGCCGGGCATCGTGGCCCATCACGATCTGACGGTGCTCGCCGAGGGGATCGGCGACAACCCCAGTGCCGTCACGCGCTTCGTCCTGGTCAGCCGCACCGTGGCCCCGGCCCCGCCCACCGGCGCGGACAAGACCTCGCTCATCGTCGAGCTGCCCGAAGACCACCCGGGCGCGCTGCTGGAGCTGCTGGAGCAGTTCGCCACGCGCGGCATCAACCTGAGCCTGCTCGCCTCGCGGCCCATCGGCGACGCGCTCGGGCGCTACCGCTTCGTCATCGACGCGGACGGCCACGTCCACGACGAGCGGATGGCCGATGCGCTTCTGGGGCTGCGCCGCTTCAGCCCCAAGGTGATCTTCCTCGGCTCGTACGCGCGAGCCGACCGCGCGATCGTGCGCTACCCGCCGCGATACTCCGACGACGTGTTCGCCGAGGCCCGCGACTGGCTGCGCGGACTGCTGAGCGGAGAACCGGAGACCTGATGCCCGCGGTGCTGCGGTACGCGGCGTTCACCGATCCGGATCGGCCCGGCGGCGGCAATCCGGCCGGAGTGGTGCTGGATGCGGACGGCCTCACCGACGCCGAGATACAGCGCATCGCCGCCGAGGTGGGATTCTCCGAGACGGCGTTCCTGTACGCGGACGGCAGCATCCGCTTCTTCTCGCCGGTGGCGGAGGTGCCCTTCTGCGGGCACGCCACGGTCGCGACGGCGGTGGCGCTCGCCGCCCGCGACGGCGCCGGGCCGCTCACCTTCGCGACCCCGGTGGGCGAGGTCGAACTCGAGACCTCGCGCGGGGCCGACGGTGTGCTGCGGGCATCGTTCACGAGCGTCGAGCCGCGGATCGAGGAGTTCGCTCCCGCCGTGCTGCGGCAGCTCCTGCACCTGCTGGGCATCCGGGGGAGGACCTCGACCCCGCCTTCCCGCCGCGTATCGCGTACGCCGGCAACCGGCACCCGGTGCTGGTTCTGCACGACGCCGGTGTGTTCGACGGCTTCGCCTTCGACCCGGCGGCCGTGCGCTCGCTGATGGATGCGGAGGGGTGGGCGGGCACGGTGACGGTCATGCTGCGCGTGGCCGACACGATGTGGGAGGCCCGCAACCTCTTCCCGGTCGCGGCGATCACGGAGGACCCGGCGACCGGTTCGGCCGCGGCATCCTTCGGCGGCTACCTGCGCGCGATCGACGCCGTGGACACCCCCGCGCGCATCGCGATCCGGCAGGGCCGGCACGTGGGACGGCCGAGTCTGCTCGTGGTCGACATCCCCTCCACCGGCGGCGTCACCGTCTCCGGAACCGCCGGCCCGCTCTGATCCGCGGGGCGGCGAGGGTCGCGGTCAGCGCGGTCAGCGGTGCGGGGCGTCCTGGAGGGTCGTCCAGGCGCTGCCCTGCTCGCGGTCCAGCGGCGTCTCGGCCCGGTTGCGCATGAAGAAGATGTAGACCGTGAGGCTCACCGCGATCACCGCGGTGACGTAGACGATGAACCACGTCACCCCGCCGCCGGTGAGCGAGGCCTGGTACACCGCGGGCGCCGTGCCGCCGAACACCGAGTTGGCCAGGGCGTAGCCCAGGCCCACGCCCAGCGCCCGTACGCGCGCGGGGAACACCTCCGCCTTCACGATCGCGTTCACGGAGGTGTACCCGGTGAGGATGACGTATCCGACCGCCGTCAGGGCGAATGCGTCGAGCGGCGACTGCGTCTGCGGGAGGAACGTGATGAGCACCCACGTGTAGAGGACGCCGCCGATTCCGAAGAAGACCAGCAGGGGCTTGCGGCCGATGCGGTCGCTGAGCAGTCCGCCGAGGGGCTGGAGCAGCATGAGGAAGATGAGGCCGAGGAGGTTGGTCCACGTCGCTGCGACGGCGCCTTCCTCGCCGAACGCCGTCTTGACGATCGTGGGGGCGTTGACGCTGTAGGTGTAGAAGGCGATCGTGCCGCCCGCCGTCACGAGGAACACCCACACCAGCGGCCGCCAGTACGACGTGAGGAGCGACTTCAGCGATCCCGAGTCGCGGTCGGTGCCCGAGCGCACCGCCTCCAGATGCTCCTCGCTGAGCGATTCGTCCATCGTCCGCCGCAGCCACAGCACCACGAGGGCCGCGATGCCGCCGATGAAGAACCCGATGCGCCAGCCCCAGTCCTCGACCGCTTCGACCGGCATGACCGCGAGCACGATGAGCAGCGTCAGCTGCGCGAGCACGTGTCCGCCGATCAGGGTGACGTACTGGAAGGAGGAGAAGAACCCGCGGCGGCGGGCGGTGGCGGCCTCCGACATGTAGGTGGCCGACGTGCCGTACTCGCCGCCGGTGGCGAAGCCCTGCACGAGCCGCGCGCCGATGAGGATCACCGCCGCCCACATGCCGATCGCCTCACGCGTCGGCATCACCGACACCAGGAACGAGCACGCCGACATGATCGTGATGCTGACGGTGAGGGCGGCGCGGCGGCCGCGGCGGTCGGCGAACCGGCCGAAGAACCACGATCCGATCGGCCGCATGATGAAGGTCACGGCGAAGATCGCGTAGATGTAGAAGGTCGAGTTGCGGTCGTCCGGAGCGAAGAACTGCGCTTCGAAGTACGTCGCGAACACCGTGTAGACGTACACGTCGTACCACTCGACGAGGTTGCCCGCCGAGCCCTTCACGGTGTTGAGGATGGCGCGGCCGGTGCTCACCGGCGCGCGCGTCGGGCCGGCCGGCGCGGGAGCTGCGTTCACGTGGTCGAGGGTACGCCTGCGTGCGGCATCGTGCCGGGCCTTGCGGGCACGTCGCGGGGCCGTTACACCGCGCCGTCGCACGGAGAACGAGGGCGTGATGTCCTCGGATCCGGGGCGCGTCAGGCCACGCGCGCGGGGGTGGCGAGCAGCTCGAGCGTGCGGATGCGGCCGGGTGCGGTGTCGCGGGGCTCACCGTCGTACGAGCCGGCGACGGGGGAGATCATGACTTCGTCCACGCCGAACCGGGCGGCGAAGGCCGACAGCTCCGCCGACACCTGGTCGCCGGTGCCGACGAACCACTTCGACCGCGCCGCATCCATGAGGCTCTGGGCCAGGCCGTCCCACGGGTCGGCCTGGGCCTGCTCGACGGTCTCGAGCGGGACGAGGGGACGGTTCGTGCGCAGCCGCGCCATCATCCGCAGCTGCGGCAGCGCGCGCGCCTCGGCCTCCTCGGCGGTGGGGGCGGCGATGACGTTGACCGTGAGGAACGTGCGGGGCTCCGGATGCTGCGGGCTCGGCTGGTACTGCGTGCGGTACAGCTCGAGCGCCCGCTCCAGGCCTTCGCCGGAGAAGTGGTTGGCGAACACGTAGGGCAGTCCGAAGCGCGCAGCCAGCTGCGCGGAGTAGTCGCTGGAGCCCAGGAGCCACACCTCCGGAGAGCCGGTGGCGGCCGGGGTCGCGTGCACGGTGTACTCGCCACCGGAGGCGAACCGCACCGTCGCGCCCTCCGGGGAGGACAGGGCGATGATGTCGGTGACGTGGTCGGGGAAGCGCTCCACGTCGCTGGTGGCGCCCGAGCGGTGCAGCAGCTGCGTGATGACCGCGTCGGATCCGGGGGCGCGTCCGAGGCCGAGGTCGATCCGGCCGGGGGCGATGGCCTCCAGCGCCGCGAACTGCTCGGCCACCACGAGCGGGGAGTGGTTGGGCAGCATGACACCGCCGGAGCCGACGCGGATGCGCTCGGTGCGGGATGCGGCGGCCGCGATCAGTACCGGCGGCGTCGTGGAGGCGACCGCGGGCATGTTGTGATGCTCGGCGAACCAGTACCGGCGGTAGCCCAGGCGGTCGGCGTGCACGGCGGAGTCGAGGGAGGAGGCGACCGCTTGCGCGCTCGTCTGCCCGTCGCGGACGGGCACCAGGTCAAGGACAGACAGAGCCAGATCGTTCATCCCTGATGCCAACCGTGGTCGCCGGTCAGCCATTCCCGCTCAGCGGCCGGGAACGTACTTGACCGGGAGCCCGCGCTTGTCCTTCATGACCCCGGCGATGACGAGGATGAGGTCGATGAGCCACCACACGCCGAAGCCGCCCACCGTGATGAGCTTGAGGATGCCGGTGCCGATCTTGCCGAGGTAGAAGCGGTCGATGCCGAATTCGCCGAGGAAGATCGACAGCAGCAGGGTCGCCAGCCACGACTTCTCGCTGACATCGGCATACGGCTGCCGGTTGGGGTAGGGCGGCTGAGACATGCGTTCTCCTGACATGGGCGCTGGTCCGAGCGCGGGCGCTCGCCTGACCGCGGGCGCTGGGTCCGAGCGTAGGCGGTCGGCCGGCTCAGCGGGCGCGTTTGACGACGTCGTACGCGTCGAGTGCCTGACGGCGGGTGGCGGCGAGGTCGACGAGGGGCGCGGGCGGATCGGCGGCGAGGTGCTCGGGCGCCCAGCGGCGGATGTACTCGGAGTTCGGGTCGAACTTCTCCCGCTGGCGTTCGGGGTTGAAGATCCGGAAGTACGGGGCGGCGTCGGCGCCGGATCCGGCGACCCACTGCCAGTTGAACGCGTTGCTGGCCGCATCCGCGTCGACCAGGGTGTCCCAGAACCATTCCTCCCCGAGCCGCCAGTCGATCAGCAGGTTCTTCACGAGAAAGGATGCCGTCACCATGCGCACGCGGTTGTGCATGAAGCCGGTGCGCCACAGTTCGTGCATGCCGGCGTCCACGAGAGCGACACCCGTGCGCCCACGCTGCCATGCCGACAGGTGGTCGCGGTTCGGCGGCGGCCACGGGAAGGCGTCGAACTCGGCGCGCCAGTTCCGGGTGGCGAGGTCGGGGAAGTGGAACAGCGTGTGCCACGCGAACTCGCGCCATCCGAGTTCGGAGAGGAACCGGGAGGCATCGGCTTCACGCTGCTGCACGGCGGCGTGCCACACCTGGTGCGGGCTCAGCTCGCCCCACCGCAGCCGGGGAGACAGGCGCGAGGTCGACTCTGCCGCCGGCTCGTCGCGGGCGCGGTCGTAGCGGGAGAGGTCGTCGGCGAGGAAGTCCGCCAGGCGTGCGGCGGCGGCCGGTTCGCCCGGCGTCCAGTGTTCCGCGAGGCCGTCCGCCCAATCCGGGTGCGTGGGCCGCAGCTCCCACGCCTCGAGGTCGTCGGAGCGCGGGGTCGTCCGCATCCCGGGGATCACGACCGGCGCCGGCAGCGGCGCACGCGGAGCGGGCAGGTTCTGGCAGGCGCGCCAGAAAGGCGTGAACACCGCGTACGGCGTGTCCGACCCGGTCCGCACGGTCCACGGCTCGAACAGCAGTGATGCCGAGAACGAGGCGACCTCCGTCCCCTGCTCCCGCAGGGCGGCCTTGATGGCGGCGTCGATGCCGCGCTCGGCGCCGCCGTAACGGCGGTTCCAGAAGACCGCGCCGGCCTCGAGCTCAGCGACCACCGCCGGCAGCACGGCGGCGGCCTCCCCCCGGCGCAGCACGAGGGTCGACCCGCGTTCGCGCAGCCGGCCGGCGAGCGAGGCGAGAGAGGCGTGCAGCCACCAGCGCGCGGCGCCGCCGAGGGGCCGGATGCCGGGGGACTCCTCCAGCACATACAGGCCCACGACGGGGCCGCCACGTTCGAGCGCCGCCTGCAGCGCGGGGTTGTCGGCCAGGCGCAGGTCGTCGCGGAACCACACGAGGGACGGGCTCGTCATCCCGTCACGCTACGCAGGCCCAGCCCCCGCATCGCGGGCTTGACAGCGGGTCAGAGCGAAGAGGTGTCGTGACCGCGGGGGACGACGATCTGCAGCCCACCGGGAACGATGCGGCAGTAGATGCGCGTGGCCTCGCCGAACTCGTCGCCGTCGAGCTCGACCGGCTGGGCCGGACTCGTCGCCGCCTCGATCTCACTCCCGCTGCGGAAGTGCACCGACGCGTCACGCCCCCGCCGCTCGAGCACCCGGCGCCCGGCGCGGAAGCGCCGCAGGAACGAGTTGTCCCACCAGATCTTGCGCCACACGCCCAGCCAGCCGAACGGCCCGGCCGGCTGGATGACGGCGACGTCGAGCTTGCCGTCGGCGATCGAGGCGTCGGGGATCAGGGCGATGCCCGCCGGCAGCGAGCCGCAGTTGGCGAACAGGATGCTCTGCACCCGCGCCGAGTGCAGGCGGTGCTCGTCGAGCTGGTAGACGATGCGGAACGGCTTGGCCGTCACCAGTGAGCGCGCGGCGCCGTCGACGTACGCCACCCATCCCACGGTCTTCTTCAGTTCCGGCCGCGTGTTGGCGATCATCGCCGCATCCAGCCCCATGCCGGCCATCACGACGAACCCGTGCTCCTCGGTCGAGCCGTCGGTGCGGCGCAGGCGCGCCACGCCGGCGTCGACCGCGAGGACGTCGCCGTCGAAGGTGGCCTGCACCATCGTCTCGGGGTCGGTCAGGGGGAGATTGAGGTTGCGGGCGAGCAGGTTCCCGGTTCCGCTGGGCACGATCGTCAGCGGCACCCCGGTGTCGGTGAGCGCCTCACTCACGGCCCGCACGGTGCCGTCGCCGCCGGCCACGAGGATCGCGTCGGCGCCTTCGTCCAGCGCCGCGCGCGCAGCGTCGTCGCCCAGATCATCGACGGTCGTCTCGAAGAAGAGCGGCTCGGCCCACTCGGCCTCCCGCGCCAGGCGCGCCACGAGGTCGCGCAGCTGCGCGGGGTCGACCTTCGTGGGGTTGTACACCAGGGCCGCGCGCTTGAGCTCGGTGGGCGGAGCATCCATCGTTGTCTGCTCGCCGTCGGCGGTGACCTGACGTGCCTCGCCGACCTCGCCGTCGGTCGTGTCGGGCTCGACGTCGTCGGGCTCGCGGATGACGTCGTCGGGCGCGGCCGCCTCGGCCGGGTCGGGGGCGTCGGTGTTCGCACCGCGCGGGCCGGGAGCATCGGTCGCCGGACGCGGTTCGTCATCGCGCAGCGGATCGGACTTGAACGCCGCCGCTTCGTCCTTCCGCGGAATCGTCTCGTCCGTTTCCGGGGTGTCCGCATCAGGCGCCATGGGTACACACTAGGGCCGCCACGGGACCTGCTAGCCCGTTTGCGCGGCACGTGGTAGGACGGTCAACCCCGGGCCGGAACGGAAAACCGCTGGCCTAGGATTGAGCCGTGATCGACCTGACCCTGCTGCGCGAAGATCCCGAGCGGGTGAAGCGCTCGCAGACGGCCCGGGGTGTCTCACCGGAAACCGTGGATGCTGCGCTCGCCGCCGACCGTGACCGTCGTGCCGCCATCACCACGTTCGAAGAACTCCGCGCCGCCCAGAACGCGCACGGCAAGCGCGTCGCGCAGGCCGCCAAGGACGACAAGCCGGCTCTGGTCGCCGAGGCCAAGGACCTCAGCGAGCGCGTGAAGGCGGCACAGCACGCGGTGACCGCCGCCGAGGAGGCAGCCGACGCCGCCCTGGCGAAGATCGAGAACATCGTGATCGACGGCGTTCCCGAAGGTGGCGAGGAGAACTTCGTCACCCTGCGCACGCACGGCGACGTGCCCCAGTTCGACTTCGAGCCGCTCGACCACCTGGCCCTGGGGGAGAAGCTCGGCGCGATCGACATGGAGCGCGGCACGAAGGTCTCCGGCAGCCGCTTCTACTTCCTCACCGGCATCGGAGCTCGTCTCGAGCTGGCCCTCATGACGCTGGGCCTCGACCGCGCGCTCGCCGCCGGGTTCACCCCGATGATCCCGCCCACCCTCGTCCGCCCCGAAGTGATGCGCGGTACCGGCTTCCTCGGCGAGCACGCCGACGAGGTGTACCACCTCGACGGTGAAGACCTGTATCTGGTCGGCACGAGCGAGGTGCCGCTGGCCGGCTACCACATGGGCGAGATCCTCGACTTCGAGCGCGGCCCGAAGCGCTACGCCGGATGGTCGACGTGCTACCGGCGCGAGGCGGGGTCGTACGGCAAGGACACCCGCGGCATCATCCGCGTGCACCAGTTCAACAAGCTCGAGATGTTCGTGTACGCCGATCCCGAGACCGCGGAGGCGGAGCACCTGCGCCTCGTGGAGATGCAGGAGGGGATGCTGCAGGACCTCGGCCTGGCGTACCGGGTCATCGATGTCGCCGCCGGCGACCTCGGCTCCAGCGCCGCACGCAAGTACGACGTCGAGGCGTGGGTGCCCACCCAGCAGGCGTACCGCGAGCTCACGAGCACCTCCAACTGCACGACCTACCAGGCGCGCCGCCTCGACATCCGCTACCGCCCCGACGGCGGGAAGACGCAGCCGGTGGCGACCCTCAACGGCACCCTGGCGACCACCCGCTGGATCGTCGCCCTGCTCGAGACCCACCAGCAGGCCGACGGATCGGTGCGCGTGCCCGAGGTGCTGCAGCCCTACCTCGGCGGCCTCGCCGTGCTGGAGCCGGTCGCGTGACGCCCGGCGACGCGAAGCTCCCCGACACCGGAAGCGTGCAGGTCGTCGATCAGGACGACGCCGCCGATGTGGTCGACGCGGTCGACGACGCATCCGCCGGTCGCCTGCTCATCGCGCTCGACATCGACGGCACCGTCATCCTCGAGGACGAGACCCCGAGCCCCGGGGTCGTCGAAGCGGTGGCGCACGCCCAGCAGCGCGGACACGAGGTGATGCTCGCCACCGGCCGCAGCTGGGAGAGCACGCACCGCATCATGGAGCTGCTGGACATCCGTCCGGAGTACGCCGTGTGCTCCAACGGGGCGATCGTGATGGGGCGACAGGCTCAGGGACCGGAGGCACCGGCAACGGGCGCTCAGGGACCGGGGGCGGCGGATTCACTGGCCGCGGAGTACGACCGCGTGCACGTGGAGACCTTCGATCCCGCCGAAGTGCTCAGCCTCCTGCAGGAGCACCTCTCCGACGCCCGCTACCTCGTGGAGCTTCCCGACGGCAAGCGCCTGTACACCGAGTACCTGGAGGACTGGAACCTCCGCGGCGCCGACCGCGTCGAGTTCGAGGCGCTCTCGCACCAGCCGGTCTGCCGCGTCGTGGTCGTCTCGCCCGGTCAGACCGACACCGATTTCCTCGAGCTCGTCTCCCGCATCGGGCTGACCCAGGTCTCGTACGCGATCGGCTGGACGGCGTGGCTGGACATCGCGCCGCAGGGCGTCAACAAGGCCACGGGCCTGGAGCTGGTCCGCGGGCGGCTCGGCATCGACCCCGCCAATGTGCTCGTGATGGGCGACGGGCGCAACGACCTCGAGATGTTCGAGTGGGCGCTGCGCAACGGCGGTCGGGCGGTTGCGATGGGGCAGGGTCCCGAAGAGGTGCGCACGGCCGCCGGCGAGGTCGGGCTCTCGGTCACCGAGGGCGGCGTCGCCGCCATCCTCCGCGCGCTGTAGCTCCGCGCCTCACGACGGCGCTCGACTAGACTCGGCCCGTCGACGGATGCCGCAAGGCATCGTCGGGAGGGTTGTCCGAGCGGCCGATGGACCTGGTCTTGAAAACCAGTGGGCAGCAATGTCCCGTGGGTTCGAATCCCACACCCTCCGCACATATCCGCACCCCGCTGTCGCGGCATCACGGAGCCCGGGATACCGGCGGGTGTCCCGCAGGCTCATCGACGAGAACAGCTCTCTGCAGCCCGTCCTCACGGGGTTCTCAGGTGCGCGACCATAAGATGGGCGCCGCGAGACCACCCGGAAGGAAGCCGTGAGCTCGATCAAGCCCGTGAAGCGCGGCCGCCGTACGGTGGCCCGTCACGGTCGGCTGACCTCGCCGCATCCGTTCGCGCAGGTCATGCGGATCATCGCGGTGGCCCTCGCCGTCGTGCTGGTGGCCGGGGCAGGCGTCGCCGCCTACGTCGCCTACGACCTCTCCTCCAGCTTCACCGCCGACGCCGTCGAGCTCGAGGGGCAGGGGCCAGTGCCCCCCGACATCGGGGCGATCGAGGGTGGCGTCAACCTGTTCCTCGCCGGCACCGACGAGTGCGAGCCGGAGTTCGCGGCCTACTTCGGCGATCGCTGCAAGGGCCCGGACTCCGAGGGCACCCTCAACGACGTCAACATGCTCGTGCACATCTCCGACAACCCGCGACGGGTCACGGTGGTGTCTTTCCCGCGCGACCTGATGCTTCCGATCCCCTCGTGCACGGATGAGGACGGCCGCACGACGTCGGCGATGAGCAAGCAGCAGATCAACAGCGCGTTCTCCTACGGCGGCCTGTCGTGCGTGGTCAAGACCGTGTCGGAGCTGAGCGGGCAGAGCATCCCCTTCGCAGCGAAGGTGAGCTTCGGTGGGGTCATCAACATCACCGACGCCATCGGCGGGGTCGATGTCTGCATCGCCAACGGCATCCGCGACCGGCACACCGGCATCGACTGGCCCGCCGGAAACCGCAACATCCAGGGCATCGAGGCGCTGCAGTTCCTCCGCACGCGGCACGGTGTGGGTGACGGGGGCGATCTCGGCCGCATCAGCAATCAGCAGCAGTACATGTCCAAGCTCGCCCGCAAGCTCGTGAGCGAGGATGTGCTGTCCGATCCGGGCACTCTGTACAAGCTCGCATCCACGGCCCTCCAGAACGTCGACCCGTCCACGAGCCTGACCAACCCGCTGCTCCTGGTGCAGATCGCCCTCGCGGTGAAGAACGTGCCGTTCGAGGAGATCGTCTTCGTCCAGTACCCCACGCTCACCGACCCCTACGACGCCAATCGCGTCGTGCCCGACTACGACGCCGCCGAGCAGCTGTGGGCCGCCCTGGAGGCGAACCAGCCGCTGCAGCTGACGGGCGAGATCAGCGGTGGCGACGGCGTCATCGAGGCGGGGGCGCCGGAAGACGGCACTCCCGTCGAGCCGACGGAGCCGGCCGATCCGGTCGAGCCCACCGAGGGCGCGGCCGAGACCCCGAGCCCGCAGGAGAGCGCCGTCGCGCTGCCGTCGACGATCACGGGTCAGACGGCTGCGCAGGACACCTGTTCCAACGGAAACCTCCGGTAGACGCATCCGGCGTTCAACGACGGGTGTTGCGCCGGTTAGTATGGACGGGTGTGTCCGCCGCTTCGGCGTCGGATGCCTGGAGACGTCGCATAGTCAGGCCTAGTGCACCACCCTGCTAAGGTGGAGTCCCCGTAAGGGGACCGAGGGTTCAAATCCCTCCGTCTCCGCCAAATAAACCCCTGGTCAGATGTACTTTAGGGTCGACCAGGATGCCGATTTGCGCAAGATCTGCGAAAAGGTTCTTACGCATTTTGCGGCTGCACCCGGTTCGAGTGGCTGCTGGGCCGCGTGATTCCGCGGATCCTCCCTGCGGAGACCGGGGGAGCTTATCCCTCGGTCTCCACCGTTAGCGCACGGACTGGCGACGATGGGAATCAACAGCAGGGATGACGAGGGATGCGACGTGGTGGCGGAGTGTCGCGTTCAATGCGTTGGCGCGCTGTTGTTCGTCCCCGACGCCTGCCGCAAGCTCTGCCCATTCATCGACGGGGAGTTGAGTAGTTCCTCAACGACGAGCAGCGGCGCTCGCACTTCGACGAAGGGAACGGGGAAGGGGAGGAAGAGCATCTCCTCGTCCAAGGCGTCAATCGGATTCTCCCATCCAGCGGGCGGGTTGGTGGCGGTCGGCTGCGTTCACTCGCGATCGCCCATGACGCGGGGGCAATGTCAAGCAAGAACGGCACCCGTTACGGGTGGTCCGACTTTCGGTGGGGCTCATTTCTGGCGCTCGAGCTGCTGACGGCGCTCAGCGAGAATTTCCCCAGTTCTGGTGGTCGGATTCCAGTGATCGTCGTTACAGGCCGTGGCCTGAGAGGTAGCGAAATGGCGTGCGGCCTGCCAGTCGAGCGTCTCCAGGGCCGTTGGTTGAGTTCTACGCTGACACGGATCAGGTCGGCGGTCGCGCAACTCCTGCTGAAGCATCCCAACCGGTGCCCGCTGACGGTGGGCAGCGATAGCGAGGATTTGTGCACCCCCTGCGCGAATAGTCAGGAGGGTCGCGCTCAGTGAGGCCTCATCATGGCGTCAGTGATCGCGTCCGAATGCCGTTGGATCCATGCGATTTTTCCGTCATACCGACGGGCGGCGTCTTCGGTCCACGGATCGACGAAGCCCGGGGCCCCAGTGGCGACCTGACTCTCGACGAAGCGGCGCGCCCCGAGCTCAGCGTCCAGCAGCACACCGACGAACTCGCGGCGATCGTCAGAGTCGAGGCCGTAGGCATTTACGAACTGTCGCAGTCGGCCAATCGGATCGCGCACGCCGAGGCTCGCGGCAGCTGGGTGATCCGGGTTGGTGATGGGAACCCAATAGCGGGCAGTTTGCGCGACATCCCATACACGTCGGCCGGGAGCGGCGAAGTCGAAGTCCAGTAGCGCGGAGGCCTTCCCCCGACGGAAGACAACGTTCTCGATGCAGACATCGTTGTGGCACACGACGGGACCGCCTGCCGGGTCAGCAAGCGCACTGGACCAGGTCGCGTTGGCAGGGATTCGCCACGCCACGGTGGCGTCGTGGAACATGCGCAGCAGCCGGGCGACGGAAACCAGCGCGCCCTCGGTACCTGCCCAACTCGGGCGCGGCGACAATGCGACATCCCCCACCAGGTACTCGACCACCTCGACGGACCCGTCGATCGCGACCGGGACGGGTGCCTCGACGCGGCTGTGGGTGCGTAGGTAGCGCAGCAATGCGTGGAGCGTCGCGGCGTTCGGGGGAAGCGGGCGCCGCACATGCGGGCCTACGCGAATCACCTGGCCAAAGTTCGCAACGCCACCCTGTAACTCCTCGATATCCATGCGCAGAGCGTAGCCATACGTCGGTGGCGCACGAATGGTGATCAACGCCTGGCGCGCGCTACATCTGCACTGGCGGTTGCGGATCGCTCCCAGGGGGGCCGAAACGCGCGAAACGGTCCCAGAGCGCCTTCAGCACCTGAGGATCCGGTCTTCCTCAGCGGGCGGCGTCGCCGATGATCCTCGGCGTGAGCTCGCCCTCCTGCGCGATGGCAATGCCTTCCTCGATCACTTGTCGGCCGTGAAACTGGCGTGCCGAGCCAATTCCGCCAGCTGAAGACGGAAGCCAGGGTGCCATCGCACCGGCACGGCGCTCTCCCGACGATCGAGCCCCGCATCCAATGGCTCACCACTAGGCAACGGGGCCGCGCACGTGGTCGATAGCGGCTCGCCAGGTCGGGGGCTTCATCTTTGTCGGGATCCGGAAGTCTTGGGCTCCGCGATGTAAGGCATCAAGGCAGCGGGCGACGGGTGTCGTAATGGGGGACGGTGGGTAGGCGACTTGGCGACCCGCGTACCCAGGCCGCGATGCTTCCGATGAAGCCGGCGAGGCACAGCGCCGCGATGGCAAGCGCGAGAATCATCTCCAAGGTCCTTCCTAGGTCTCGATGCCCGGCATCGGAGGCGGATCACGCCGTTCGATCGGCGGGTATGAGCGTGGCGTGACGTCCCGTGTCGTCCACCCTGATTAGAAGAACCCCGCGGGACGCGGGGTTTGGTTCTTAATGACGAGACGCGCTGCTGCTGCTCCTGGGATCCTTTGCGGGGCGGGCGTGCTGCGTACCGGTCACGGTCGCAAACGCGAGGAAGACGCCCCACGCGGCGACAACTGCAGCGACCACTGAGTTCCACCAGTTCGGTGTCAGCCACGGGAACGAGCCGAGGGCGAATGCGACCCCGGTGAGGATGCCGAATGCTCGGCCGATGCGTCCGGCGGGTGTCGACCAGCTGAGCGCCACCGCGGCAACGGTGAACCCCAGGACCGCCAGGTGCAGGGCGCCGAACGCCTCGCTGACGACCAGCGCCATAGCCTCTCCGGATAGGCGGATTCGATACACCGGGTAAACCAGGCGCCCCAATTCGAGAAGCAGGACGACGAGTGCGACGAGCGCGACCGCGAGACCCGTTGTACCGACCGTCGTCCGCACGGAGGAACCGACGTTGTTGATGCGGAAGAGGCCGCGGGCGGCGGTTCCCCAGCAGATGATCGCGAAGAACAGCAGTTCGTCGCTCCACGAAAGCAGTGAGTCGCCGCTCTCGACCCACGCTGCCATCTCGCTCGCGTTCGATGGTGCACCCGGGAGCAGCGACATAAGCAACAGCGCGCCGCCGGTGAGGACCGCCCCCGCAACCATGATCCATCGGTACCCCCGCGACGAGATCACCCGGTCCTTCGTTCTTGTTTGCACCATCGGTGCGTCCCTTCGTCGTTGTCAGCGATCTGCCGTGAATCCCTGCGCACATTGGCTCGGTTCTCGGCCAGATACGCCATCCGACAGCCACATCGAATATCAGAGTCACCGCGCGCTAGTGTGTTATCGTACCTGAGTACCTTGGTACTAAGGTAGCAAGGGAGCAAGGGAGGATCATGAAAAACATTGATGTTGAACGCGTCCAGACCGGCGTGCGGCTCGAGAAGAGACTCGTAAAGGTCATGAAGGCGGTGGCGGAACTTCGCGATATCACGCTCGGCGATCTCATCGAGGGGCTCGCCCTGCACGCCTTCGATGGGGTGCAACCTTTCTCGGAGGAGACCCTGGAGGCAGTCGCCCGCCTCAAGATGATCTATGGCCTCGACCTGGATGCCTCACATAGCCACCGACTCGCGGACGCAAACTCCGTCCCGGAAGATGGTGCGCCGTTCGTTGCCTCGCACCGCCGATTCGCACACCGGATCGCTCTCCCTCTGGCCGCCATCGACGCCGTGGAGCTCTTCACGCCGCAGGGCGAGTTGCTCTGGGCCGAGGGTTGGGATCCGACGTTCCTTCATCCGGTCGATGGCGTGACGCGTCCCGGGCTGGTCTTCACCACGGGCGCGGACCTGGAGAAGACGTATTGGACGGTTGCGGATTTCGACCGCGTCGGTGGGCGCGCCCGCTACATCAGGGTGACGCCTGCATCACGATCCGGGATCGTCGAGGTCGCCGTCCAGCCCGTTGGGGCGGGGACGTGCGAGGTGGAAGTCGCTTATGAGTTCACCGGGCTGACCTCCGTCGGCAATGCTGCCATTGAGGCTATGTCGGAGGAGGATTTCGAGGCGATGATCGATGGCTGGGGCGAGATGATCGCCGCCTACATCGACGGCCGCGAATCGCAGCCGACGTGAGGCGCTGATCAGGAACCGCTCCTTGCCGGCCGGATGGCTTCGGCGAGGATCAGGCTGCACCCCAGGACGATGACGATGAGGGAGCCGACGACGCCGAGAACCTCCACGACACGTGGGGATATGCTTCCGCCGAAGAGGGCGCCTACGGCGGCGAGGATCAACTGCCATGCAACCGACGCGGCGGCGACCGCCCCGATGAAAACGAGCGGGGGCTCGACTCCCGACCACTTCGCCGACTGCGCGCCGGCGAGTGCAAGGAAGTAGGCCAGCGTCAGCGGATTGACGGCCGTGAGCAGGAAGAAGCGAACGAAGATGCTCACGGACCGGGCCGGACGGATATCGGGACGGGGCGGCTGAGAGGACGCTCGCCGACCGCCGCGCTGCCGTGCTGTGAGCCAGAGCTGCCAGCCGCCGAATGCGACGAGCGCCACGCTCGACACGTAGATCGGAGTGTCGCCCCACGATCGCAGAGATGCCGCGATCGCGCTCCCCCCGCCGACAGCCGCAGCGCAATACAACGCATCCACCAGCGCTACCGCCGTTGCTCCCGCAGAAGCCCGGGCGAATCCTGAGACGATCCCCTCGCGGAGGATCAGCACCCCGATCGCCCCGAGCGGGATCGCGACGCCGAATCCGGCAGCCAGGCCCGCCGCGGCAGCGAGGAGAAGGGTATCGTTCATCGACGCATCTCCCCGTTGTGCGGACTGCGCGCCCAGAGGTCGATCGTAGACCATGGTCCCCCCGGCTGTCACCCCTGTATTTACACTGAGCCACCCGATGCGCCGCACGAGCGGCACTCACTCGGATCACATCGTGTAACGCGGGGGATGACGACAATCCTTCGCTGTCTGCGATCGAAGAAATGACGCTTCTCGAGCCCACCGACGACAAGGAAGTCGCTGACATGCGCGCATTGAATGCGCGGACCAGAGTCGAGGTTCTGCTGTTCCTGAGGGAATCCGACGGGCGTGTTCATGGCGCTGCTGCTTCCCTCTCTGCTCTGTTGCTGCAAGCCCTTCGTGGTCCCAGGCGCCATGGAGCCCATCGGCGGTAACAACGCACGGTCGCTGATCCTCGCCCCATCGACTCTTCGTTCCAGTGGCCATCGCGGTGGCGGTGGCGAGCGTCGCGATCACGAACTACCCGTCGGCCGTCGGTACATACCGGGAGACCGGCGTGCTTCGTCGACTCGCTGTCACCCCGGTCGGAGCCCAGCGTCTGCTGTTTGGGCAGCGGGTGGTCAGCGGGCTGTCGCTTGTCGGGGCAGTTGTGATTGCTCTGCTTTTTGCGCTGGTCGCGTTCGATGCCCTGCAGCCCGCGAACCCGGCGCTCGCGGCGATGGTCCTGGGTGCCGGCGTGGGGGCGATGATGGCGGGTGGGATCTGTGATCGCCGGTCTGGGGCTGCTCGTGGTCATGGCGTGCATGTTCACGCTAGGGATGTGGACGCCAGGACCGCTCATGCCGGAACCGATCCGAGTGGTCTCGGCCCTGACGCCGATGGGGGCGATCACGCAGGCGCTCACCGGGGCCTGGTACTCGGGTTCCGGCTCCCTCACCCCGTTCCTGGTCATGGCCCTGTGGGCATTGATCACAGCGGTCGGTGCGGTGAAGGTGTTCAGATGGACATGAGTCCCGGAGGGCGCTGCCCCACCGTGCGGGGTCATAGCGGTCCGAGCACCTGCGTGGGATCCGCCTCCAGCACCAGGGCATCCAGCACCTCGAGGAGCTGCCGTTCCTCGTAGCGGAAGTGGCTCTCCATGATCGCGCCGACCCCTTCCAGGTGCAGGGCCAGGTCCGCTGGCGTCCCCGGCCGGACGAGGGACAACTCGAGTCCAGTCACCAGGTGGGCGATCATCGAATGGTCCTGCTGCAGGTACCGAAGTGTGTCGCCCAACTCCGGGTGTGCTGCGGCAATGGCGGGAAATAGCTCCCGGTCCTCGCCTTCGTGATGCCCGGTCAGCGCCACACAGAACCCATGGCAGAAGAGCAGGAGTTCACGTCCTGCGGCTTCGGCACCGCGCCCGGCCGCAGCCGCCTTCTGTGCAACCTGGAGAGCTCTGCGCAACCGGTCATGGACCCGTCGTAGCTCATCCGCCCAGGCGATCAATCGCGCACGCTCGCGCACGCCTGCATCCGACTCATCGGTTCGGGCCTGCTGCCCGGCGTTCTCGCCCTCAGCCACGTGAGGGCGGAGGGGTCGACATCATCATGTCTTCCTCCTACGTGTCCCACGCCTCCATGCCTGACACGGTCTGTCACCAGCACGCGACGCTGCCGACAACCTAGCATCAGGCGACCGGCTCCAGCGTTCCGACCGCGCAGCGTCGGAGAATGCCGTCAACCGTTGCTGGCGCGTACGAGGTAGCCGGACTGGGTATGGTGGGACCGCTCGTTCTTCTGCATCGCAGCATCCACAGTTACATAGGAGCGAGCGCGACGCCGTTGAGCGCGCGATCGATGACGTCACCGGCAGCAGCCGATTTCTCTTCTTCGACGAGCTGCACGTGCACGACTCGGGCGACGCTCGGCTCTTGACCAGACTGCTCGATCACGTCTTCGCACGAGAACTGACGGTGCTGGCCACGTCCAACTACGCACCCGATGACCTCCTGCCCAACCCGAGCTGGCATCACATCTTCGAGCCCGGTATCGCCCTCATCAAGGCCAACATGGACGTCTTGCCGCTTCACGGCCCTACTGACTACCGGACGACCCATGACGACCATTCACGCGGCTTCGCTGCGGGCATCTGGTCGAGGGGCCTACACCCGTTCACGTCGTTCGCGCCGCACAGCGTCACTGTCCACGGGCGCTCCTTCGTGGTGACGTCAACAGGCGGCGGCGAGCTGACGGCGACTTTCGATCAGCCCTGCCGCACCCCCACGTCGACGGTGGAATACCTGCAATGGGCTCGCGACTTCACCCGCTGGGCGGTGGCCGACATCCCTCGATTCAGCGCCGCCGACCCAGAAGCGCAACAGTGATTCATCAACCTCGTCGACGTCCTCGTCGACGCGAACATGCCGGTCGACTTCTTCGCCGCCGTCGACCTCGACGGCTTCCTTGAAGACGCCTCCCAGCGCCCCGATGCTTTCCGCATGGCGAGCCGCCTGCGGCTCTTGCAGACGATGGCCGTCCCGAACTCACTCCCGGAACCTGATCGCCCGAAACCCGGTTTCGATACGGACCACGTTTGCGGCCCGCAGTCATCCCGCGAGAACTCTTGTATGCCCACAAAGCTCGCGCGGTAGGGTGCATAGGCGGATGCCTCGAACGTACGTCCCGTGCGCCGCGTCTCGGCCCCACGGTGTGCGTAAGAATCGCGTAAGCCTGAGCGATTCTGACTCTCTCTGAACGTCGTCGAACGTGACTGCGAACCGCGTCGAATCAAGGTGGATCACCATGAGCGACCCTGGGCGCTCGTCCCTGGGCCGGGTTCGAATCCCTCCGTCTCCGCCAAGAATCCCAGATGGATTGCTATTTTTGTAGCGCCTTGCGTCCCTTTTGAGTCCGGAGTGAGACGCGAATAGGCGCGGTTGCTGGCCCCGGGTGGCGTCCGCTGCGACGCAGCTATGAAGCGGCCGGTTTGGCACCCTCATCGGGCGCGTCTGCGGGCACGGTATCCGAGCACCTCGGTCGCGATTGTTATGAGTCACCCCATGAGAAGTGGGGCGCGCGGAAGCGGACCGGGCTTCGGGCAGGCCTTATCGAACAACGGGCTCGAACCCGCTACTCGCTCGTAGCGGTCACTGACCCTGGTTTCGTGCTCGTGGGGTCACGCCATACTGAGCGCATGTCGCTTCACCGTGGAATCGTCAGGCCAGGTCAGGATCCCACCGGGCGAGGAAGAGTCAACGTCCGGATCCCCGACGTGAGTACCCATGCGCAGTGGGCGGAGCTGCTAATCCCCTTGGGCGGCGCAGGCGCCGTGGCTCCGGGAGAAGGCGATGGCGTGTGGGTCATGTACGAAGGCGGCAACTCCGCAACTCCCGTCATCATCGGACACGTGCGAGAGCCCTCACTCATCACGGCGGTTGAGCTCGGTGCGGAGCTGGGCCACGACGACGGCCAGCGACCAGGCCGCAGGGTGCGTCAGTACCTGCGCAGACGCTACCCGGATCACAAGCCGAACTCACGCTGGCTCCTGACGGCCGAGCAAGCCAACGACGTCCGCGAGCACTTCCGCGCGCGCTGATGGTCGTCAACGGATAGCTCGTTGGTATCGGAACCGTCGCTCGATCAGCGACCGGCTTCCGGGCGGGACGCCGGCGCGGTTTAATCGCGAAGGGGACGCTGGGTGCCAGCCGTCAATCTTGGATGAAGGAATGCAGAGTCGACATCAGTTGGGTCTTCTGCGAGCCGATCCAGAAGAGGTGACTTGGGGAACTGAGTTCGACGAGGTCGGCGTCGGGGATGACGCGCGCGAAGTCCTCCGCATGGGTGAACGACACCCCACCGTCGCTTCTGGAGGCCGTCACCATGGTCGGGCACTTTACGGCTGACATCGCCTTACGCCGCGCGTCAGCCCCGCGGGGATGCGCTTGGCGCAGGTCATTCGTGAAGCCGGAATCCGAGCGCATGGCACGGAACAGGCTCTGGGCCTCATCCTTGTCGGCCACACTCATCTGATCCCACCACTGGCTGGTGGGGAGGTTCGATAGCTGGGACAACATCATTCGTAACCCGGCGTCGGACCGCACGACACTTCGCACCAAGCCCCAGACCGCACCCTGAAAGAGAGGCGAGAACACCACCGGGCCGAGGAGCGCCTCTGCGCGGGTGTCGGGGTATTGCTTGGTCGAGGGCGCGCAACTGTGAAGAATCAGGCGCTGCACGCTCGGCCCGCCGCCAGCAGCGACGTGCACCGCCTGCAGTCCCCCGAACGAAACCCCCACAGAGGCAGCGACCGATGAAATCCCGAGCTGTTCACACACCTCCCCCACCAGAGGGGTGAACTCCGCAGCGGTGAGCCGGCCAACCCGGGTACCGCCATAGCCGGGACGTGAGAACGAGACCACCTCGTGGCCCAACCCGGCATACAAGCTCCGCCCGCAGTCCGTGGCCGCGCGGCAATGACCACCGGGGAAGAACAGCACCGCTGACCTGTCCCCGGGCACGTGCAGGATCTCCACCGCCCCTGCGCTCGTCGAAACGAGCCGCGTGCCCACCATCGCCCCAGTGTGGCGGTGTTCGAGACTGCGCGGTAGTCGACCGGCTAAGGGGCTGCTGGCGTCTGCACTAAAGCAGGACGTAGTGAGCGATCGGGCGAGATCGGCAGTGTTCGACTACCGCAAGCGGCCGCCCAACCCAGCGCAACTTCACGCTCACGTGAGGGTTTTCGTGGATGTGGGGATGTCGGAGAAGACAATCTCCATGAGCGGGCTCCCGGCCATCCAGTCCTCGACGTGCTGGGGCTGTCGAACGATGGCGGGATTGTGGGGTTGGTTGAAGTCGTCGACGATGTACTCGAAGATTGGCTGCCTCTGCGCGGGATCGGTGACTGGCAGGGCGGTCGCCCGAAGGTCGGCACGGATGCCGTGTTTGAGATGGAAGAGGAACTCGGGGTTGGCCAGCAGGTTCGAGTACCAGTCGCGGCGTGCGGGGGTGCTGCTGAGGTACCACCGGCCATAGACGCGATGGAACCAAATCTCGATCCGGCGAGGCTTCCCTGACCGGGCACCGATGGTGGTGATGTCGACGGTGCGCTGCCAGGCCGTGGAATCACGGCTGATGTTCAGCGCGCTCAGGATCTCGGTGGTGGTGGGCATGATTTCCCCTCGTGCCTCGCATCCTCCGCCGTGGACCGATCCAGGGCGGAGGATGGTGTGTGGTTAGACCGTGAGGTCCCATTCGGCGGCCTGCGCTTCACGGGTCTCGTGCTCCATCGACGGCGGGAACACGTTGCGGTATGTGGTGATCTCGCCGGTGATGACCTTGACGATCACGTCGACCATGTTCTGCGGGTCTTCCTGCCCGACCAGGGTGAACGGCGGTTCCCAACCCGGCAGGATGGCCGTCTCTGGGTCATACCAATAGGTGGATGCCTCGAGCGCGGTGTCGTTGAAGCCGGTCAGGTAGAACCCGGGCTGCACCGTAGCCACACTGATCCCCTTGGGCTTCAGCTCCTCGCGCAGAGTCGCGGCAATTGCTTCAATGGCGTATTTCGTCGCGCTGTACGCGCCGCCGAAGGGTGGAGTCTGCAGGCCGGCGTCCGAGGAGTTGAACACGATCTTTCCACTGCCCCGCGCGGCCATCCGTCGGATGAAGCCCTTAGTCAGTTCCATCGGGGCGAACACGTTCGACTCGAAATTCGCCCGAAGGCGGGACATCGGGAGGTCCGTCAGCGTTCCGCTGTGGGCGACGCCGGCGTTGTTGAACAAGACGTCGATGTCGTAACGGAGGGCGTGAGCGACATCAATCTCGTCGAACAGGTCGAGCTTGATGACCTCGATGTTTTCCAGACCTGCTGCCGCGATCTCCTGACGCAGCTGCCAGGCCTGCGGCCAGATCTGCACGCCAGCGATCACCCGATATCCGAGGCGCGCGAGATCGAGTGCGGTCAGGCGGCCGAAGCCGCTGCCTGCTCCGGTAATAAGAACGGTCTCCATGATGTTCCTCAACCCTCAAAAACTACTAACTGGTTCGTATGCGAACGTAGCTCTCGCCGGCCATCATGTCAACGGACTAGTTAGTAGTTATGCTGAGCGGATGACGACGACGACCAAGGGTGAAGCCACGATGCGGCGAATCCTCGACGCCGCCTCCACGGAATTCGCCCGCTATGGGATCGCCGGAGCGCGGGTGGACCGGATCGCTGCCGCCGCGAACTCCAACAAGGCCCAGATGTACAGCTACTTCGGCAACAAGGACGCGCTCTTCGACGCGGTCTATGCCGAGCACATCGGTTGGATGATCAATTCCGTTCCGCTTCGCGGAGACGACCTGCCGGGCTATGCGGCTGAGTTGTACGACGCGTACCTCGCCCACCCGGAAATCGTCCGACTCACCACCTGGGCACGCCTTGAACGCCACCCAGTCGGCGACCTCTACAACGACGGCAACGACCACAACCGGGGAAAGACCGACGCGATCCGGGAAGGCCAGAGGTCCGGCAACATCGACCCCGAGCTCGACGCCGATGACATCCTCTCGATCGTTACAGCCATGTCGATGGCATGGTCCCCGGCCAGCGCGCTCGTCGCAGCCAGCGCGGACGAACCCGGAACGGTGCACGCACGCCGCAAGAGCGCTCTCGTAGTGACGGTGCGCGGGGCGTTCTCCGGGCACCGTCGCTAACGAGGACGGCACACAGGCAACCGCAAACTTGTGGTCGGATAACCGTCACATAGCGGTGAACGCAGGGTGGACGGCGCGCGCCATCCCATCACTTGCCTCGCTGGCCGATCCCTTCAGAAGCGGTTCCCAGACAACCGGCGGTCAACCAGCGAATGGGAGGGGACCGGCGAGCTGTTCCGTGAGGGCGATGCTTTCGAAGAGCCGGGCCCTGCTCAGATTTTCCACGCCTCCAGAGCCTCCCTAGGGGAGAGGGAGCTTATAGGCGTAGATGCAGTCGAAATCAGCCGGGCTCGTGAGTGCTCCGTATGCCCGCGCCGCTTCCTCGTACGGTCGGGAATCGAGGATGTGGGCCCCGATAACGAGCTGATGGAGAACTCTGCCCGGGAACCCGCTGTGTTCTCGGCTTTGTACGACCGTCACGCCACAGCTGTCTATCGCTACGTCGCGCAGCGACTCGGGGACGATGCCGCTGACGACGTCATGTCCGAAACGTTCTTAATCGCTTTCGAGCGGCGAGCCTCGTGCGACCCAGCCGCTCTCAAGGCGCGTCCATGGTAGCTGGGCATCGCCACCGGTCTGATGCGCAAGCACACGAGGTTGGAAGCGATTGCGTGGAGGGGCATGTCTGCCGACCTCGCCGCTCAGATCGGTCCCGACCTGATCGACCAAGCGGGCGCGCTGCTGAACAACGGCCCGGTTCGGCTGCGTGGTGCAGCACGGTCCGGCTCGGAAAAAGGGTTGCGTTCGGCTCGCGTGGATGCGTAATGTGCATTTGTAGCGGTCTCTTACATTTCCCACCCAAGGAGTAGCAGCGATGAACCAACTGAATAAACGTCGGCGCATCACGGGTCCAGTCGCTGCTGCGACCGGGCTCATGTTCGTGCTCACTGCCTGCGGTGGCTCTGGCGAAACGGGCGAGAGTGCCGACGCTGACGCGCTGACCATTGCGATTTCGTCGAGCCCGAGCGCGGACGCGCTCCAGTCCATTGCGAAGGACTTCGAGGCCGAGACCGGCGTCGCGATCGAGTTCGTGGACATCCCGTACGACCAGCTCGCATCGCAGGTCCTCCTGGGTGCGAGACAGTCGGGACAGGGTTTCGACATCGTTCAGTACGACAGCCCCATGCTCGCGGCTCTGGCGGAAGCGGGCGCGTTGGCAGACATCTCCGACCGGATCGACTCGTCGAGCGAATACGATGCTGCAGACTTCTCCGAGCAGGTGAACGAGTACGGGCAGTACGGCGGTAAGAGCTTTGGTGTTCCGCTCTCCACCGAGCCATACGTGCTCTGGTACCGAAGTGACCTCTTTGAGGAACTCGGCCTGACGCCCGAGCCGAACTGGGAGACCTACACCGCAAATGCCCGCGCACTCGAAGCGTCCGGTATCGACGGCAATGGCTCAGGCTTCGGAGCCCAGATCGGCGGGTACTACTGGCTCGAGTCGATCTACCTGCACGGTGGAGCGCTGCTCGACCCCGAGACCTGTTCGCCGACGCTGGACTCCCCGGAGGCGCTTGCTGCGACGGAGGCGTACCTCGGCCTTCTCGACACGACGCCCGCGTCGGTGGTGAACGGGGGCGGTAATGAGATGACTGCGGCGTTCGCTCAGGACCAGGTCGCACAGCAGATCAACGCAACGGGCTACTGGTCCACGATCAACGACTCGGCCGAGTCGTCGGTTGCCGGCAAGGGCGCGATGGCGATTCCCCCGATGACGGAGGACGGAAGCACGCTGATGTTCGGGTGGTTGATCGGAGTCGGCGAGCAGTCCGCGGCGAAGGATACTGCCTGGGAGTTCCTCGAGTTCGCTCTCGGAAAGGACGGCACCCGCCGCCTCATCGAAGAGGGCGCCCCGCCGCCGGCACGCCAGTCTCTGCTTGACGACCCCGCTGTCCTCGACGAACTGCCGTACCTTCCGACCCTCATCGAGGCGTCCGAGCGAGGCGGCCACCTTCCCTACATCACTCAGATGCCCGAGATCATCACCGCACTCTCCGTCAGCCTCAACGAAGCCGCGTCCGACGAGACGTCCGCAAACGAGCTTGTTGCGTCGGCACAGGCCCAGGTTGAGTCCATCGTGGCGGGCCTCACCGAGTGCGGCTGACCCTCGTTGATTCCCGCGCCGGCGTGGGCGTTCCTTCAGGAAAGGGGCGCCCACGCAGGGCACGCGAATCCCGTGATCGGTGGACGGGACTGGCCTTCACCGCGCCTGCACTGATTCTGCTGCTCTTCGCTGTGGGCGTACCTCTCGTACTAGCCGTCGTGGCCTCGCTGACCGACGAGAACCTCGTGTCGGCCCGACCGCGCGAGGGCGTCGGCTTCCTGAATTATCTGACCGAAGTCTTCACGGCCGACTTCGTGTCGGCGCTCATGGTCACGGTCGGGGTCATTGTTCTCAGCGTTGTCATCCAGTTGCCCATCGGTCTCGGCCTCGCATTGTTGCTCGTTCGACCGCTCATGGGAAAGGCAGCACTTCGCACCTTCATTACTCTGCCGATGATGCTCACCCCAATGGCAGTCGGCCTGATGTGGCGCTTTCTCGTCGACCCGGACCTGGGCGCCATCCGATGGTTCGCCTCCCTCGTCGACGAGACGTGGCAGCCCAATATCCTCGGAAATCCCGTCGGCGCCCTCGGCCTCATTGTCACGGTGAATTCGTGGATCAACATCCCCTTCGTCACGCTGCTCATGCTGGCGGCGCTGCTCGGGGTTCCCGGTGATCTCTACGAAGCTGCAGCCATCGACGGAGCGGGCTGGTGGCGCACGCTGCTGAAGATCACCGTGCCGTCGATCGCGCCGGTTCTCGCCGTGTGCGCAGCGCTTCGCGTCGCCGCCGACTTCCGGATGTTCGACCTCGTCTTCACGATTACCCGCGGCGGGCCTGGCAGTAGCACGGTGAATCTCTCGATGCTCGCGTACCAGGAATCCATGGTCAACTTCCAGATCGGACGAGCGTGCGCGATCGCAGTAGCGATGGCCGTGATCGCCATGCCCTTCTATTGGTTCTTCAACAGAATGATGCGGGAATGAGCCGGACCGGGACGAGGCGAACTCGCGTCGGCAAGGCGCTTCGGGTCGTCGCCCTCGTGATCGCTGCGTGTGCCGCGCTCTCGCCCGTGCTGTGGACAGCGCTGACCTCGCTGAAGACCAACAGGGAGGCGCAGTCGTACCCTCCCACTCTGCTTCCCGAGCGGCCCATCTGGAGCAATTACACGGATCTGATCACGTCGGGCGCGTTCTTGAACTCGCTAGGCACCTCCGCGGTCGTCACGCTGCTTGCGACCCTTCTGACGATGGCAGCAGCGTTTCCGTGCGCGTACGCGCTCGTGCGCCTGCGGCCGCGCGGCCGCCCCCTCCTCGTGCTGCTCATCGTATTGGCGCAGGCAGTCCCGGGCATCGTCTTCCTGATTCCGCTGTACTCGGTCGTCGCGGCCGCGGGGCTCTACGACACGACGCTCCTGCTGGTGATCACCTATGCCGCCTTCCTGACGCCTTTTGCGACACTCGTGCTCGCCTCCTTCATCCGGAGCGTGCCCATGGAGATCGAGGAGGCAGCCATGGTGGATGGGTGCAACAGGCTCTCGCTCCTCTTGCGCATCGTGCTGCCGGTCTCACGTGCAGGATTGTCGAGCGCGATGGTCTTCACGGCGCTCTTCGCGTGGAACGAGTTCCTAATCCCCATCATCATGAGCGGGCGAAACACGCGCACGCTCACAGTGCATGTGTCCACCTTCGTGGGTCAGCAGAACATCGAGTGGGGGCCGCTCTGTGCGGCCGTCATGATCGTGCTGATTCCGGCCGTCGCGGTCGTCCTCTTTCTGCAACGGCATCTTGTAGCCGGACTCACTGCAGGATCGATCAAGTGATCCCGCTTACCCTCACGGAAAGGCATGCACCATGTCCACACTTGTGATCGTTGGTTGCGGAGTGATGGGAAGGGCCTACGCGGAAACCCTTTTGCGGAGCAACCTCCGCTGGCGCACTCGGCTTGTCGGCGTTTGCGACAGCAATCCGGAAGCGGCTGAGGCGCTGGCGCGTGAAACGGGTGCGCGGGCATTCACCGATGTCGCCGAGATGCTGAGAGTCACCGAGCCGGAGGCCGCGTACATCGCTGTGCCGGATCACCTTCACGCGGATCCGTTCTTCGCCTGCATAGAGGCCGGTATCCCGGTACTCGTAGAGAAGCCGCTTTCGACGGACCCCGGGACGGCCAGAGCAATGCGCTCGGCGTCGATAGATGCGGGCGTGTACGCCGAATGCAACTTCACCAACCGTTCCAATCCCGTTTTCACCACCGTCAAGAGCGCAATCGATCGCGGGGAAGTGGGCGAGGTTATCGGGATCAACTCTCGTCTGAGCAATTCCATCCAGTACCCGACTTCTCTTCTGCGCTGGGCCGCCGACACGTCGTCTGGCTGGTTCCTGCTCAGCCACGTTTTCGATCTGACCACGTGGTTGACGGGCGCGCGGGCCGCGGAGGTCACTGCCACCGGTATCCGGCGGGTGCTCAAGTCACGGGGAGTGGACACCTATGACCTCATTCACGCTCTGGTGCGTTACGACCGGGAAATGAGTGGCCTGTACGAATCGTCTTGGACTCTCCCGGACTCATTACCCTCCGCGGTCGATTTCACCTTCGAAGTCCTCGGCACGGATGGTGCCATCTACGTGGACACGTCCGACCAGATGGTTCACGTAGCGGGACGAACGAGCTACACGAAGCCCGGCACGAACAATTGGACCGAGGCTCGTCTGAGCCAGTTCCTCGACCATGTCGAAGGCAGCGCTCGTCCAGACGACCCGCTGGGGGAGGCGCTTGACAACACCCTCCTGCTCGTCGCCCTGCACGAAGCGCTCGAGACTGGTGGCGCCGTTGCGGTCGCCCACCGTGACGACGCGTTGCTGCCGACCACGTTGAGCGAGAGGTGAACGGGATGACCTCTGCATCCTCCGACGGTCCTGCGCTTGCCGCCATCGCCGACGATCTGCTGTCTCCTGCTCGCGCGGTCGCGGCGCAGGAGGTCGACACGATCGCCCGAGTCGCCCTCCGGTTCGCCGAGATTTTCGAACGTGGCCGTCGCGTCTATGGATTCGGGGCTGGCCACTCCAAGGCGGTCGCCGATGAGTTGTGCTATCGGGCCGGAGGCCTCCCGGGTTTCACGTCGATGAATCTCGACGATCTGCGAACGGAACCGCGGCCGGCTCACCTTCAGCTGTCCGACTCGATGCCCGAGCGTGATCCTGCGAACGGCCCGGCACTGCTCGAACTGTTCGCAGTCGGTGCGGGAGATGGCCTGCTCATCGCATCCCAGAGTGGCCGAAACGGAGCCATCGTCGAGATGGCACGGGTCGCGAGGGAGCGGGGGGTTTACGTCGTCGCCGTTGTTTCTCGTGCCCACAGCGACGCGTCGGTGTCCCGTCATCCGGGGGGCGGACGACTCATCGACTATTCGGATGAGACCATAGATAATCACGGGCCGCTCGGTGACGCCGTGATACGTCTGCCGAACGGCGCAGCCACCGGCTCCGCCTCGACCATCTCCGGCGCGCTCATCGCCCAACTTCTGACCGTCGCGACGGCCCGCGCGCTCCTCCTGCGCGGGCAGGACCCGGGAATCATCCCGAGTGCCAACGTTGACCGCTCGAGCGCGGGATGACGCGAGCAGGAGCGGTCGTTGACGTGGGGGGAACGAAGGTCGTTTCCGCGTCGTCGGCGAGCCCCGAGAACTCTCGACGTTGGGCGACGGACGTGGAGCACGGCGCCGACGCGTTGGCCGACCAGATCTCCGACGCTCTTCGCTTCTGGGAGATTCGTGCAGGAGAACGCGCAGTGGTCGCAAGCGCAGGGTACCTGGACGTCGGGTTGGGGCGGGTCCGTCGGGCGTCGAACCTCCCTTTCATCGATTACCCGCTGCGTGACCGCTTGCGCGAATTGCTCGGCTGCCGCGTCGAGCTGGTCGGGGACGCCACCGCCGCGACCGTCGCTGAGTTGACCCACCGCTCGCGCCGCGCTCATGAGAACGGCCTGTACGTGACGATCTCGACCGGAATCGGCATGGGAGTCGTCCGGGAGCGTCGTCTGGACTGGTTAGCCGGAAACGGCGACCGTGAACTCGGCCATGTCCGGGTTGATCAGGCGCCCGATGCTGAGATCTGCGGCTGTGGCAGACGCGGTTGCCTCGAGGCGTATGGATCCGGTTCGAGCATCGTGCGTCGCTACGCGGAACTCAGCCGGATCGACGCTGTTCCGCTCACCTCGCCGGACGAACTGACCGTGAGTGATGTCGTCAGAGCCTGCGATGCGGGAGACGTGCGTGCGCGCACGGTGATCGGCGATGCGCTCGGCTATCTCACCACGGCCATCGCCAATGCCTCGCGAGAATCGGAGGCGAGCGTCTTGGTGTTGGGGGGAGGAGTTATGGTCCATGCCGGTCTCTTTGAGCCGCTTCGGCAGCGGCTCCTCGTTGAGACGGGCAGCCGCATATCAATCGAAAGGTCGCTCTTCGGTGAGCACAGCGTCCTTCATGGAGCGGCGGCGATCTGCGAGCGTGACTCTGAGGTGGTTCGAGCTCTCGGCGAAGACTGGGTAGGGGATCGATGACCTCCCCTCTCCTCGTCGGCGCAGCCAGCGCCGTAATCACCCCCGGACCGGGGCGTATCATGGGCGGCTACGCCGCGCGCGCCTCAGGGGCGACGGGAACGCTCGACGACCTGGAGTGCCGGGTTGTCGTCCTAGAAAAGGACCTCGACACACTCGTGATCGTCGCGTTGGATCTTCTCTACGTGCCTGTCGCGCTGACTCTGCTGATCGCGGACGGCATTTCCGAGCGGTTGAACGTACCGCCCGAGGCGGTGATGGTGACTGCCACACACACTCACTGCGGTCCGGCAATAGGCCCCACCCCGACAACGCCGCAGTCTACGAGCGGGTCTCGGATGCCGCTGTGCTCTCAGCCGCGCGCGCCCGGGACGGGGCGCTGCATGCGGTGCTGGTGCGCGGAGAATTCTCGGCACCAGGCCTAGCGCGAAGCCGTCGAGATCCCGCCGCACCGGTAGACGATTCTGGTTCCGTCCTGTCAGCCGTCGCGCCGACAGGCGAGCTCATCGCGACTCTGGTTAGCTTCGCCTGTCACCCCACCCTCTTGACAGCGGACAATCTTGAGTATTCGCGCGACTACCCGGGCGTCGTTCGCGACACCGTCGAGGAGTTCTGCGGCGGCACCGCGATATTCCTTCAAGGCTTTGCCGGCGACGTGAACCCCGTCTTCCAAGATCACTCGGCGCGTGACATGCAGCTATTCGGAAAGCAGATCGGGGCCGCTGCAGCTTCCGCCGCGCTTTCCGGCCTCCGTTATGCCCAGCCCGCCTTCACCATGAACTTGAGCAGGGACGCCGTGTTGCCGGTGCGCGACGGGTCGCCATCGGTAATGCTGCCGGTAGACCGGATGAGCGCGACCATCGCACATGTTGACGTGGACGCGAAGCCTATCGTCGGCCCGGATGCCAGCCGGCGTGCGTTGGAGGTGGCCCTAGCCGCAGAGATCAGTGCCCGCTCCGAGGGGGAGCGGGAGCGTGCAGTTGCTGTGAGACAGGCCTGCTGGATCGACGATCTGATGGCGTCGCACAGCCCGGTACTCGGTATCGACTTCCCACGCGGAGGCCACAATACCCTGCCTGTTCAGGTGTTCCGAGTGGGACCCATGCTGCAGATCATCGCGCTTCCGGGCGAACCGCATATCTCCACAGCACGTAGTCTTCGCGCCAGGGTGGGAGACACCGCCCTCCTCGTGGGTTATGCCAACGCGGCGCCGAGCTATCTGCCCCCTGCGGAAGCCTTCGCCGAGCACGGCTACGAGGTAGGGAGCACGCGATACGCCCTCGGCACCGTCGAGCGACTCGCAGATGCCGCAGTACGGCTCGCGTTCGCCCCAACAGAGGCGACGAGTGACACGATAGGCGGACTGTGACCAGTGCAACCGACTTGCCCGGCCGTGTCGTGTCCCTCGGCCCGCGCACGCGCAGCGGCCTTCTGTCAACGACGGACGTGGCAGGGGCCAATCAGGCCGTCGTCCTCCAGTCGCTGGCCGACCACGGCCCGCTCTCTCGCGCGGAACTCGCTCGGCTCAGCGGCGTGACTCGCGCAAGCATCGGTGGCGTCGTCGCGGGGCTCCTGGAGCAGGGGCGTCTCGAGGAACTGCCGGTGAAGTCCACCCCTGGTCGGGCTGGTAAGCCCTCCCGCCCGCTGTGGTTCCGCGCCGTGGGCCACTTCGGTGCCGTGGTCATCCAGCCGGGCGGGATCGACGTCGCAGTCATAGACATGCAAGGGAACATCATTACCCATGAGTGCAGCCCACTCCCCACCCAATCGGACGGGTTCGACGATGCGGCCTTGGAGGTCATAAGCGCAACGCTGTCCACGGCCGAGGCGGGACTCGCCGCGATCGGTCTCACCATCCCCGCCTTCTTCAATCCCGACGGCGACATCGTAGCCTCCACGACTCTGCCCCCTCTTGTGGGCTCTCAGCTGCCCACTCAGCTGGCGGATGCCTTCAACACGACGGTCGTTCTGGAGGACGACGCACGCGCACTCGCCCTCGGTCAGCGCTGGTTCGGTCAGGCTCGGGGAGAACGGGAGTTCACGGCCCTGCAGATCGGTGAAGGAATTGGCGCCGGCATCATGCTCGACGGGCGGCTACACCGCGGTCCGCTAATCGGCTCTGAGATCGGACACACGGTGGTGGACCTGAACGGCGAGCGCTGCCACTGCGGTCTCATCGGGTGTTGGGAGACGATCGCCTCCCTGCGGTGGCTGCGCGGTCGATCGGCGTTCGCGGAGTTGAGCGTCGGACACGAAATGACACCGCGACTCCTCGCGGAACTCGACCGGTCCGGCGACGAAGTCGCGCGGCAGATCATCGACGAGTACGCCGACCATGTCGCCGTCGGTGTGGTCAATCTGTTCCACACGCTTTCCGTGCCCCTCTTCATCCTGCATGGGGACGTTGTGGGCGCCGGTGACCGCTTCCTCGCCCAGCTGCGCGCCCGGGTCGCAATTCGCGCGATGCCTGCGCTGAAGTCTGCTCCGGAGATCCGCTTCGATGAGAATGGCGCCCAGTCAGCGGTTCTCGGTGCGGCAGCCGCAGCAACGACGTTCTCGCTCGGGGTCACGCTCTGACCTAGCCTGAGTACGACAAGCGCGATCGTGGCCAAATCGCCGATGTCGTTGCGTAGGAAGTGCGTAAACCTGAACGACTCCCGACATAGCTGAACGTCACAGAATGGGACCGCGAGCTGCATCGAATCAACGCGAACATCGCTGAGCCCGACGCCAGATGCGAGGTGGGGTTCAAATCCCTCCGTGTCCGCAGAAAATCCCCCGATAAGCGGGGTTTGGATTTGGCGTTGTTACCGGTCGACCCCGTCAGATGGATCGTGCAGGCCCCAGGTGACGTCGGCCGATTCTGCCGCTTCTGCGTCGGCGAGACGCTGGAGATGGGCGCGGCCGTGGCCCTCGCCGAGGAAATGCGTATAGACAGCGCGCACAATCCGCGGATCGTCTCCTAGGTACTCGGCGACTTCGTGTGGGAGTGCCAAGCCGCAGCCAACGGGACGCCGCGTGGTCGCGAAGCGCGTGGCGACGAAAACTGAGGGAATACCTCCGGATCGTTGAGACAATGAGTTGCTGCAGACCGATCGCCCGCAGATTGACTACAGAATCCCGATGTCTCACGGAGGAGACGCCACCTCGGAGAACGCGCAGACTGCACAGCGACTGCGGGACTTCAGGCCGGGCCGCTAATTCGCTCTGCGGCGGACTGCAACGAACAAAGCGCAGAATGGCTTGCCCTTCGCCAGCAGCTTCGGTCACCGGAGGCGGCCGGGCGGAGGAACTCCTCGTGCGACAGGTACTCATGCTTCGAATGTGACTCCTTCGGCAGGTCGGTACGACCCGCTCGTGCGGGATCGTGGCGGAGGCGGTCGTCTTGCACCGCGTCGTCCAGGATCGCGGCGAGTACGCCAAACGTCCTGATCGTCACCGTGGCGCCGGCGATTGAGGACAGTCCGCGACCCACGCGCGAACGTCGGTGTGCCGGATGTCGCCGACGCGCCACTTGCCCGCCGGGGAGGACCGGGAGTCACCACGCCGCGTCGATAGAACGCGTATCCACGCTGGCGGGAAGGGCACGCCCCTGTGCGACCATGGTGCCGTGGCGGTCCGGTATGTGAGCGATCTGGCGAGGGCGAATTGGAGCTCGCTCATCTCTGGCGTGGTGGGAGTCGCTGTAGCCGTGCTCATCGTGCTCTCGCGCAACGACCCCGCCGAGCGCGACCCGGCAACAGTGCTCATCGCGTTCTATCTCGTGGCATGGCCGGCGTTCGTGGCGATCTATCTGGCGTGGACGCATGTCGTCTATGCTCAACGCGGTCCGAGGGGCCTCGCGACGGTGGCCCGCCAAGAGACTCGATCCCTGCGACGCTGGTGGACCCGCATCCTCGGGTACGGTGGCGCCTCGAACTGGGCCCTGATCGGCGCGCTGGTCGCCGTCATGCTGACCATCGTCGTCGCTCAGAACCCGGCGTTCCAGGGGGATTGGCTGTTCATCCTCCTCGGTCTTCTCACGGTCGCCAGCTCATGGGCGCTGATGGTCTACTCCTTCGCGCTCGAGTATCTTCGCCTGGCCTCAACGCACGAAGACGACGACGTCCCCGTCGCTGTCAACGTCGACGGCGATGCGCGCTTCACCGACTATCTGACCCTCGCGATCCTGGTCTCCACCATGGCGGCGACGGTGTCGGCGACGATCCGCTCACGTCGAGCGTGGACGCTCGTCCGTATCAACGTCCTCTTCGCCTTCACGTTCAACACTGTGATCGTCGCGATGATGGTGTCGCTGCTGTTCGGCGGGATTCTCGGCTGACGGTCGCTCCGTGGGTCAACACGTTGGGATCATCTTCGACGCCGCGCTGCACGTGGACGTCAACGCCGCGTACGATCGCTCGGCGGGCGTCGGAACGGTGACGACGCTGCTGCCCGCCGTCATGATTGTCCTCGCGCCCGCGGTGGTGTGGGTGCGAACCCGGCGCACAGGGCCGGCGCGGACACCCAACGCCGGGTCGCGCACCGGGGCGGGTCAAGTCCTGTTGAGTCGCCGATGGCGGGAGCGCGCCGCTGTGGAAGCGCTACATGGAGGGCATCACCCGCCGAGAGATCGCCCACATCGAGCAGGCTGCCGAGGCGGGATGACCGCGCAGGACGAAGAAGCCCGGACCCCTTGCAGGTCCGGGCTTCTTCGCATATCCGTGCTGGGGCGTCAAGCCACGGTCTCGGTGATCACGTGGCGCTCGACTCCGATCGTGACGCGGGTCACGAGGGCCGCGACGGCACCGACGGCCACGAGGACCGGAGCCAGGAAGAGGCCGACCGTGGCCACAGCGACGCCGGCCGTGAGTGGCACTTCGAGGATGGTCTCCCCGGTATCGCGCTTGACGAAGAGGCGGCTGACGTTGCCCTCACGAACGATCTCGCGAACGCGGGTGACCGCGTCCTCGGCATCGACTTCGAACTCCTCGTACGCCTTGTGGCTGTTCTCGCTCATGAGAGTGTTCCCTTCTCTTTTTCGACCGGCTCATCCGGCCGTGTCAGGACACTAGGCATCTGCATCGCAGCCGCGCCTCCACCCGTGGTGTCGATCAGCGTGGTCCGCGGTATGCCCCTCCGCAGTACCGATGGGTGACGTGCGCGGCGCCCGCGCGGTCGTACCGTTTCGACATCACGCCGCAGCGACCGAGACGGACTCGAAGGATGACAATCATGACCGACACCCCAGCATCGCTGAGCTCCGATGCCTCGACACGGCTCCTGAGCCCGCTGCGGGCGGCCCGGGCCATCGGCCCCGAGGCTCTCGAGTACGCCGTCCACGGTCTTGTGCTCTTCGTTGCCGTCGTCGGTGCGACGTTCGTCGCCGACTATCCCGCGTGGAAGATGCTGATCTACTCCTCGAGCGCTGTCGTCCTCTTCTGGTGCGCACACGTCTACTCGGCAGTCCTCGCCGACCAGCACACCCCCAGCGCCACGGTGCCGACCGGCATCGCGACGGTGTGGCATGAGATGAGGCGTCACATCCCCCTTCTCGAGGCGTGCATCGCTCCCGCCATCCCCCTCGTCCTCGCAGTGATCGGGGTGCTGCCCTCGCCGATGGCATACGCACTGAGCCTCACAACCGGGATTGTCACGCTCGCTATCGTCGGTTTCCTGTCTCTGCGTAACCGCTACGCTTCGATGCGGCGCTCGCTGTTCGCGGCAGTGACGACCGCGGGCTTCGGCGCCGGAATCATCGCCGCCGAGACCTTCCTGCACTGATCCGCCGAGACATTGCGCCCACTCGCAGGCGCAATGTCCCGCCGGCAGCTGCCTCACCATACGGCGGTACGGGGCCGAGACCCACGACCGGGTGATGACGCGGCACGAGATCGGCCGTAGCGTAACGGCGAAGGCCGCTCTGCCGGCCGGAGAGGGCGATCGTGACCAGCGCGACGAACACGAGAGCGGCCGGGCACCAATCGAATGTGGAACTGCCGTTCTGGGCTTGGTGCACGGCTGTCGCATTCTGCACGACACTGTTCACCGCCGCGGTTCCGATCACGACCGCGGTCTACGACGTTCCCCTTCTGGTGGCCTTCGCGATCTGCACCGTTCAGTCCGGCTCGCTGATTCTCACGATCTTCCGGCCGCTCGTCGGCGCCGCTGTGCATCTCGCCTCCATCGTCGCGCTCGCCCTCGCGACGCGCGGCTTTTCCGAAGGGCCGTGGCCGCTGCCCGTCACCGGACTGATCTCGCTGGGCGCCCTCATCCTCCTTCTCGGGATCCGCGAACGCTGGATCGTGTCGCTGACCGTGTGGTGGGTGAGCATCGTCGTGCTCGCCGCGGTGATCGCCGCGTCCCCCGCGCAGTATGCCTCACCCGATCAGTGGGGCAGCAATCTGATCATCTACAGCAGCTACACGGTCACCGTTCTGGCTGCGGCGATCGCCGTGGGCCAGAGAGCCCGCATTCGCAGTGATCTCGCACGAGCACGCCGCGATATCGAACTCGAGCACGCGCAGCGCCTGTACGTCGAGGAACGCGGGCGCATCGCGCGCGAGCTGCACGACGTCGTCGCCCACAGCATGTCCATCATCCACATGCAGGCGATCTCCGCACCCTTCCGCCTCCGGGACGCCGCGCCGTCTGCCATCGAGGAGGAGTTCACCGACATCGCCCGCTCCGCGCGCACGGCGTTGTCCGAGATGAGGCATCTCCTGGGCGCTCTCCGCTCGGGCGACGAGGATGCCGACCTGCTACCGCAGCCCCAGCTCACCGAGCTGTCCGAACTCGCGCAGTCTGCGTCGCGCGCCGGAACCGATGTCGAGATGGTCACGGATCCCCGCGCGTTCACAGCCAGCTCCCTCGTGCAGCTGACCGCATACCGCATCGTCCAAGAAGCCCTCAGCAATGTCGTGCGACATGCTGCGGGCGCTCCGACGACGGTGAGAGTGAGCGTCGGCGAGGAATCGGTTCTCATCGAGGTGCGCAACGTCGGACCCGGACGCGTGACCGGCGCCGCGGCCGGAATGCCGATCGTCGACCGAGGCGGCCAGGGATTGCGGGGCATGCGAGAACGCGTGAGCCTCCTAGGAGGACACGTGACGACCGGGCCGACGCCCGACGGCGGCTACCTGGTGACTGCCGTCCTCCCCGCCGCGATCGAAAGCCGAGTGGAGACGCCATGACCGTCCGGGTGCTCATCGTGGACGACCAGCCGATGTACCGGGCGGGGATGTCCGCCATCCTCGGGGCAGCGGACGGCATCGCCGTCGTCGGCGAGGCGGGGGACGGCGAGGAAGCGCTCGTGCGGAACCGCGTGCTTCATCCCGACGTCGTGCTGATGGACGTGCGCATGCCGAAGATGAACGGAATCGACGCAACCCGTCAGTTGACGCGCCCCGCGGGGACCGCGAACATTCCGCGCGTGGTCATGCTCACGACGTTCGATATCGACGAGTACGTTTACGCGGCGCTTGAGGCCGGCGCCAGCGGCTTCCTGTTGAAGGACGCCGACGCCCACGAGCTCACCTCCGCGGTGCACATCGTCGCGGGAGGCGATTCCCTCCTATCCCCGCGCGTGACCCGCCGACTCATCGAGGACTTCGTCGCGAGCAAGCCGACCGGATTGCAGTCCACGACCGTCTTCAACAGCCTCACCGACCGTGAGCGCGAGGTGTTCCTGCTGATCGCCACCGGGCGGTCGAACGCCGAGATCGGCAAGGAGCTGTTCATGGCGGAACAGACCGCGAAAAGCCATGTCAGCCGCATCCTGTCCAAGCTGCACCTGCGCGACCGTATCCACGCCGTGATGCTCGCCTACGACACCGGGCTCGTCAGGCCCGGTGCGTCCGGCTGACGATCGCCGGAGCCCCTACCCGCGTACGGGGAAAGACCACCCGTCGGGTGAGGACCCACCCGGCATTCTGCTCGTACCTTCGGGGAACTGTCGCAGGGAGCGGCCAAGACCCGAGCAGGGGGAGCATGATGACCAGCACGACCGGTAGCACGACGAACGACAGGCGCGACACGTTCGGGCGCCGCCACCGCAAAGGCCTCATGATCACCGGCATCGTTGCGGCCGGGCTGGTCGTCGGGAGCCTCGGTTCGTATGGCGTGCTCCGCTCCATCCCGCCGGAGTTCCCCCTCGTCTACTCCGAGACCATCGAGCCGGGCGCGACCGAGGGGGTCAGGGTGGCCGACCCGGCGATCGCGCTCACCTTCGCGCGGGTAGCCACGGCCGCCGGTCCCGCCGTCCTCGCCGTCACCGACTACTCCGGCGGCGAGATCACCGGGATCGATATCAGTGCCGCCACCGGCACCGCTCACACCGAGCCGATCACCGCCTTCAACGCGCTCGGCTACGAGACGCTCCACGGCATCGCGACCGACGCGTCGCAACCCGCGGTCACGGTGGAGGCCTCCGCGGTGCTCACGGCGATCGAGACGCACAAGCACCATGTCGGGACCGGAACCAACTACGTCGAGCATCAGGAGGAGACCACCATCCACGAGCCCTACCTCTTCCCCAAGATGGGGGCGATCACCGATTCGAACGAGCCGCTGGCCGCCGGCGTCGGGGGACTGCTCGACTATGAGGTCGAACTCGGCCTCGTCGCGATGCACGACATCACCGCGGAGACCGGCATCCCCGAGTACATGGGCCTCATGCTCACCAACGACTGGACCGACCGCGAGCTTCTCGTCAGCCAGATCGAGCCTGACAACCTGACCGACGCGGCCGGCTTCACCAACGCGAAGAGCCAGCCCGGCTTCTTCAGCACCGGCGACCTGTTCGTGATCCCCGCCGACTGGCAGACCTTCTACCGGGAGCTCGAGCTGGACCTCTTCGTCAACGGCGACCTGCGCCAGCGCGCCCACCCCGTCGACATGGTCTGGGACGCGGCCACTCTGATCGAGCGGACCCTCGCCATCGGCGACCGCACGTGGGACAGCGACGGCGTGCAGACTCCGCTCACCGCGGCGCCCGGCGTGATCAGCCGGGGCACCATCATCCAGAGCGGGACGCCGGAGGGCGTGATCTATCGCGCCCCCGACACCCGCCAGCGTGTCCTGGGGTTCATGGAATACGTCGCCAGCTTCGGCACCAACGCCGATTCCATCGTCGACTCCGCTTTGAAGGTCTACGTTCGCGACGCCCACGCGGCCGGGGTGTACCTGCAGCCCGGCGACACGATCGTCACGCGCGCGGAGAGACTCGGCCAGATCTTCACGGACATCGTCGCCGGCGAGCGCTCCGAGACCGAAGACCTGAACTGGCCCTCGGTCGGTGCGGACGCGGGAGGCCTCAGCCCCGGAGCGCGAGGGTGAACGGGAGGACCCCGGTCGCCCCGGCTCGGCGCAGCTCACGCGCCGCGACCGTCACCGTCCACCTGCTGTCGACGAGGTCGTCGACGAGCAGCACGGGACCGGTCGGAACGGCCAGAGCGGCCGCGCTGAACCGCTCCCAGACCCCGGCAAGCCGGAAGGCGCTGTTGCCGCCGGGCCCGCCGCTGGGCCCGCCCTCCACCGCGTCCAAGGCTCCCAGCATCGGCATCCGCCCAATGTCGGCGATTCCGCGCGCCAGGGAGTCCACGAGCTGCGGCCTCGATCGGGAGGGCATCGCCACCACGGCGACCGGACGCTCGGCCCACCCCCAGTCGGCCAGCACTCGGACGCAGGCGGCGAGCACGTTCGGCGGGATCGGGCTGTCCGCGGCGCCCGCCGCGAACATCTCGCGCAGGGTTCCACCCCATCCGAGGTCGGTCAGCCGGGCAAGCGCCCTGCCTTCGTCGGCCTGCTCCTCAGCGAGGATGCGGCCACGAACGGGCACGCCGAGCCGGTCGGCGCCGGTCGGCCACTGTCGCCTCGGTTCGAGCGGCACGCCGACACGGTCGAGGGCGGCGGATGCAGCTTCTGTGGCGTCGTCGCCGATCGCGGTGGGAAACCACGCTCCGGCGCAGTTGTCACAGCGTCCGCACGGCCTCGCGGTGTCGTCGTCCAGGGAGCGCTGCAGAAACTCCATGCGGCACGAGGTGGTCTCCTCGTACTCGATCATGTGCTGCTGCTCGGCGACGCGTTCCGCAGCGATCCGTCGGTAGCGGTCCTCGTCGTACGTCCACGGTCGGCCGGTCGCGATCCATCCGCCCCGCACACGGGCGACCGCCCCGTCGACATCCAGCACCTTCAGCAGCAGCTCCAGCGGCGTGCGCCGGATGTCGACCATGGCCTCCAGGGACGGCGTCGACAGCGGGCTTCCCGCGGCCGAAAGGGCCGAGAGCACGCGCTCGGCCCGGTCTCGGTCGGGCATCGCCGCGGTCGCGAAGTAGTGCCAGATGTCGCGATCTTCGACGCCGGGAAGGAGGAGCACATCGGCGGAGGCGGTCGCGCGCCCTGCGCGGCCGACCTGCTGGTAGTACGACACCGGCGATGAGGGAGCACCGAGATGGATGACGAACCCGAGGTCGGGTTTGTCGAATCCCATGCCCAGAGCGCTGGTGGCGACGAGGGCTTTGACCCGGTTGTCCTTCAAGAGCGACTCGGACTCTTCGCGTTCGTCCGGATCGGTCTGACCGGTATACGCACGCACCTCGTACCCGCGGTCGCGCAGCAGCCGGGCCGTGTCGTTGGCCGCCGCAACGGTGAGCGTGTAGATGATTCCGGAGCCGGGGAGCTCGCCGAGATGGCTGAGAAGCCACGCGAGTCGGGTCGGCGCGTTCGGCAGGCGGAGCACGCCGAGCCGCAGCGACGTGCGAGCGAGGGCCCCGCGGATGATGAGGACCTCGGATGAGCCGGTGCTCTCGTCGGGCACGCCGAGCTGCTCGGCGACGTCCGCCACGACGCGGCTGTTGGCGGTCGCGGTCGTCGCCAGCACCGGGACGCCCGCGGGTATGCGCGCGATGAGGTCGCGAAGTCGTCGATAGTCGGGGCGGAAGTCGTGACCCCAGTCGCTGATGCAATGTGCCTCGTCGACGACGAGAAGCCCGATCCTCGCCACCAGCTGCGGCAATTGCTCGTCGCGGAACGATGGGTTGTTGAGCCGCTCGGGAGAGACCAGCAGCACGTCGACCTCGTCACGGTCGAGCTGCGCAAGCACATCAGTCCACTCGTGCGCGTTCGTCGAATTGATCGCGACTGCCCGCACACCCGCTCGCTGCGCCGCGGCGATCTGGTCGCGCATGAGCGCCAGGAGGGGTGAGACCAGCACGGTGGGCCCTGCGCCGCGCCGGCGCAGGAGCAGGGTCGCGACGAAGTAGACCGCCGACTTCCCCCACCCGGTGCGCTGCACGACGAGCGCGCGGCGGTGACCGTCGACGAGGGCATCGATGGCCTCGAACTGGCCGTCGTGGAAGTCGGCGTCGTCGCGCCCGACGAGAGCGCGCAGCACATCGAGTGCCTCTGTCCGCGTGGGCGTCGTCAAGGTCATGCCCTCAACCCTGCCTCATGTCACCGACGTGGTGCCCGGCCGCCCTCAGCGCCAGCGGCCCGCGCCCCACGAAGAACTGGGTAGGTTCGGATGCGTCGTGGTGGCGCTACCGCGCCGGACCGAAGGGGGAGACATGACCTGTTCCGCCGAGCGCCCGGGAGCGACTCTCGCCGTCGAAGCGCGAGTGGGAGGCGACGCGCCATGAGGGCGGTCCTCGTCACGGGAGGCTCCGGCGGGATCGGCGCCGCCGTGGCACGACGATTCGCCGAGGCCGGCGATCGCGTGGCAGTGCACTACGCCAGCAATGAGGCCGGAGCCGAGGAGACTCTCCGCTCCCTCCATGGCACCGGCCATGCGGCCGTGACCGGCGACGTGGGGGTCGCCGACGGCGGGCGCGCCATCGTCGCGGCCGCGATCGAGGCGGTCGGCCCGCTCGATGTCCTCGTGTGCAATGCGGCGGTCGCTCCGGGCGCCACCAATCGCCACGTGATCGGCGAAACCTCGTACGAGGACTGGAGTGCTGCCTTTCAGCAGATGGTGACGGTCAACCTTCTGGGTGCCGCAAATCTGGCGTGGGCGTTCGCGAATCACCTCATCGGTCGCCCCGCCCCTGGCGCCATCGTCAACGTCGGGTCGCGGGGCGCCTTCCGCGGTGAACCCGAATTCCCGGCGTACGCAGCCAGCAAAGCGGGCCTTCACGCGCTCGGCCAGTCGCTGGCGGTCGCTCTGGCTCCGCATGGGATCTCGGTGACATCCATCGCGCCCGGATTCGTGGCGACGCCTCGCCAACTGGCGAAGCTCGACGGAGCCGAGGGCAACGCCCTCCGCGCGCAGAGCCCCTTCGGCCGGGTCGGGACCCCGGAGGAGATCGCCGCCGCGGTGTTCTGGCTCGCCTCCCCGGAGGCAGCGTGGTCATCGGGAGCCATCCTCGACGCCAACGGCGCGTCCTATCTCCGTCCGTAGGGGCGCGACGGGGGTGCGGCGCCCGTAGGAGTGCCGCCACCCTTGCCTGCGTCGGCGGCACACCGCACCGTGAAACCATGTGCGATTCGGTGACGCGGACGCGACCCTGCTACGGGCGCTGCGCCTGGGGAACGCGGGCGAGTGCACGCGCAAGGAATGTTTCGATCCCGTCGACCACTGCCTCGAAGCGTTCGGATGCGAGGAGGTCGAAGCCGTGCTGTGCACCGGGGAGCTCCGCGAGAACGACCGGATTCTTCGACCGGGACTTCAACTGGTGGGCAAGCGCCCGCGCCCCCTCGACGGAGGTGTAGCTGTCCCGGTCGCCGTGCACGAGAAGCACGGGGGGTGCTGCGCTGGCATCGAACCCGAAGGGCGACGAAGGGAGATCCTCAGATTCGCCCCGGCCGTAGTATCTCCCGTAGTAGCCATAGAGCCCGATCGCGACGGCGACGCGGGTGTCGACGTCCTCGAAGCCGGGTTGGAACCGACGTTCGCCGGGGCTCAGGGCGGCGATCAGCGCCAGATGCGCGCCGGCAGAGCTCCCGCAGACGACGAGCGAGGATGGGTCAAGGCCATACCTGACCGAGTTCCGGTGCACCCACGCAATGGCGCGCTTCGCATCGACGAGATGTTCCGGGTACCCGACCTGAGGTCTCAGCCGATAGTTGGCGCTCACCACAACCCAGCCGCGTAGTGCCAGGCGGTACATCAACGCGAGCGATTCCCAGCGCTTATCCCCTCCGAAGTAGCCGCCACCGTGGAGATACAGGAGGACCGGCGATGGTCTCTGTGCGGGAGTACGCAATGCGTAGAGGTCGAGCCGTTGCCCACGCCCGCCTGCGCCGTAGGGCAGGTCCTTGAATCGACGTACGGCCCCAGGACGAATGGGGATCGGCAGCAAGCGAGAACGCCACACCCGGCGCCGTGGCCCGAGGTGCTCTCCCAGCGCGTGGAAGACTGCTCGTCGCGCCTGCAGTACCCGCGCCTGCAATCTCGCGCACCCCACCACGATGGCGCCCGCGGCGAGCAGCGCGACCGCGCCCTGCCATGTCGCCAGAAGATCGTCCCATGCAACCGCGAACGCGGTGACGATGAGGATGTACAGCATCGCCAGCAGCGGGATCTCGTTCACGACCATGCCCAGCAGGTAGCCCAACCGGGCGACAGAGCGCGGCCTCGTCGGCGGAGCTATCGCGAGGCACACCATGACACCTGCGCACGCGAGAGTGATCAGATAACCGTATGGCATCGGCCGCCCTTCAATATGGTTCTACAGATGTAGAGGATTGCGGTACTCTACAGCTGTAGAAGCCGCTGTCAAGAGGACGGACCCGTTGCTGAACACGCCACGCCGTCAACTGCTCGCGTCCGCTGCCGTCGCCACTCTCGCGCTCCAGGGCAGCCGGGGGCTGACGCACCGCGCGGTCGACCGGGCCGCCGGGGTCCCAGACGGCACCACGTCGTACTACTTCCGGTCGCGCGGCGACCTGCTTTCTGCCGCGGCTCACCGCCTCGCGCAGGATGACGTCGTGAAGATCGCGCGGATCCCTGCCGGCTCCGCAGACCAGCTGATCGACTCGCTGGCCTTCGCCGTCAGCGCTGAAGGCAGCGATCGACCGTCGCATGTCGCGCGGCTCGAACTGACCTTGGAAAGCACGAGGCGGCCAGAGCTGCAAACGGCGTTGCGTGAATCCGGCCGAGCAGTACACGAAGCGCTCACGGAGCGTCTGGTGTCCCTCGGAATTTCGGATGCCGCCGCGAAGTCGACCGCTCTTCTCACGATCATGGACGGTCTTCTCCTCGATGCGTTGTCCGGCCCGGACGCGAGAGTGAGGTCCAGCGAGCAGGCTCGAAGTGTGCTCCTTCTCGCTCTTTCCTGAGCGGTCACATCCCCGATCGGGCCCTGCGCGGTGCGTCAGCCGGTAGGCGCCAGGCGACCGAGTCGCTGCTCGAGCGGATGATCCGGTGGTACTCGGAGGCGGTCAGCCCCAGCTCGGCTCGGAAGTCCGCGGCCAGATGAGCATGGTCGGCGTATCCCAGTTCCGCAGCGACCTCGGCCAAGGAACCGGCCGGGCCCTCCCTCACCCGCTGCGCTGCCTCCTGCAGACGGCGGCGGCGAATCATCGCAGCGGGCGACACGCCCACCGTTCGGCGAGTGAGCCGCTGAAATGTCCGGGTCGACACGAGCATCCGCCGCGACGCTTCCTCGACGCGGAGGATGCGGGAATCGCTGAGCAACAAGTCAGACATTTCATTGGCCAGCCGCCCCTCAGCTGTCGTCTTGCCGACACGCGCGATGAGCCACCGCGATAGGGCGTTGGCCGCAGCCTGCTCGTCGGGCATGGCCGCGGCGACCGCCTCGTGCAGGTCAGGTGCGCAGACCTCGACGAAGCCGTCCACCAGCTCAGCGGGCGCTTCGCTGAGCTTCATCAGCGCGGCAGGGCGCAGCACCGCACCCACGGCCCACCCGCTGTCGCGGAGCACGCGCTCCGATGCGCGCGTCGTCGCGCCCCACAGCCTCACTTCCGTCGGTTCAACGACGATGTTCGCCGCGGGATACGCGAGCAGACTCTGATGCGACTCCACACCCGGAGCCAGGTTCCACTGCGGGATCCATAGCCACGCAATCAGTTCGGACGCCTCGGGGTCCGGCGCCAGCCGCGTGAACCGGGGGAGTTGGTGCGGGAAGAGAACACCGCGCGTCGGGTCGATCACGGACGCAGCGTACCCACCCGCGCGTCATGCGGCTCGGTCATGCCGGTGGATCCGGAATCTCGTAGTCCAGCCGAATGCGATGAGTCCCGTCCGACTCCACCCAAAGGGCACCGTCCCCGGATATGCCCCTGAGAGCACCAGTGCCGCTGCCCGGCACGATCCGCAAGTAGTCACTGCGTGAGGGCCCGACCGCTCCCCCCTGCACGGTCGAGGAGTGAACCACGTTGAAGCTGCCCTGCCTGCCGTCCAGTGTTGCCTCGATCGACTCCAGAGCGACGAAGGTACCGGTGTTGGATTCCCCGTCGTATGAGTAGCTGAACTGCGCGATTGCACGGCCCGACAGGGCCCCCGTGAAAGCCTTCCGAATATGCGCGTGACCAGTCGGCAAACCTGTGGTGATCTCGGGAGACCACTCCACCGACTCATAATCCTGGACCTGAAACGTCGATTCAGCGCTCGGCATGCGGCGATTGTAGGAGACGCAACCAGCCGACGTCATCCCAGCGTGAAACGCCGAATGAAGGCGGCTATCTCCGGCCCCGGGAGCTCTACCCTTGCGGCCATGGATCACGAAGCAGCCCAGGATTTCGCCAGCCGCTGGGTCGAGGCGTGGAATGCACACGACCTCGATGGGGTCTTGTCGCACTTCGCTGAGGACGCGATCTTCACTTCGCCTGTAGCTCGCCAGCTTCTCCCTCACACGGAGGGCGTACTGCGTGGGAAGGAAGCGATACGGGCATACTGGCAACTGGGCCTGGAGCGCATTCCCGATCTGCATTTCGATCTGGAAGCCATCTACCTCGGCGTACAAACCGTCGTCATCAACTACCGGAATCACGCGGGGAAACTCGTCAGCGAGGTGCTTGAGTTCGGCTCGGATGGCCTGGTCGTCGCAGGCGCAGGCACGTATTCGACGACGGACGCCACCTCGGCACGCCCCATGCCGCAGTGACTGACACAGCCCTCAAGGGTGCTTCCCAGGCGGCGCTCCAGCCCAGGTTGTCGCGTATTTCCAAGCCGAGCGTCCGGGCGGGCCCGCACAATGACGCGGGTGACCATGCAAAAAAATCCGGCGAGCACTCGGCGTGCGGCGACACTGCGTGGGCAGCTTCTCTTCTTCGCGCTGGCGTGTGCGGTCATCAGCGGAGGATTCTGGATGGCTCTCCCTCTCGTCGGTGGTGCCGTGACGACGTCGCCAGGGATCTGGCTGTACTCGCTCGGTGCGTGCGGTCCGTCATTGGCCGCGCTCCTTGCGGTGCTCCTGCTCAGCCGAGGGGACGTGCCGCGCCGGCGCATCCGGCGTCCATGGGTGTGGGTGCCCGCCGCCTTGGTGCTCGGCGCGCTCCCCGCAGTCGTCAGCGCGGTGATCGTCTCCGGCGGTCGACTCGGCGCGCACGCCGGCGAGACGATCACCTCGATGGGCGGCTTGCTCCCGTTCATCGCGATTTTCCTGCTCACCGGGCCCATCGCCGAAGAGTTCGGTTGGCGCGGGTACGTTCAGCCGCGCCTGCGCATGCGGCTGGGAGTGCTGCCTACCGCCGCCGTGTTGGGGGCGACGTGGGCCGTCTGGCACTTACCGCTCTTCCTGTTGGCCGGCACCGGTCAGCATGCGATGGGGCTCTTCACGCCGCGCGCCGGCGTGTACCTCCTGACGATGGTCCCGTTATCGGTGTTGTTTCTCTTCGTGTCCGAGTGGCTGTCTGGGGGAGTATGGGCAGCGATCGTTCTCCACTTCGCCGGTAACGCGACGGGCGCACTGCTGCCGCAGGCGAATCTCGCCGGCGGGCTCGCTCAACTGGGCGTGGTGGTCGCTCTGGCCTGCGGGTGTCTGTGGGCGTGGCGAAGGATTCCGCCGCGATCGGCGACTCGATCGACGGACTCGCATTTTGTGCCAGTCGGCGGCTAGCCGTGATCCCGGACGAGCGAAACGAGTCCCTGCACGTTCCTCGCGCGGACCGACGCGTGCGAATCGCAGCTCAGGTCAAGCCGCAACATGCCGAGTACGACGAGATTCGTCGCGCGCTGGCCGCCGCCGAGGAGACCGGCGTGGATGTGGTGTTCACCTGGGACCACTTCTTTCCGCTATCCGGCGACCCCGATGGCGCCCACTTCGAGGCATGGACGATGCTGGCAGCGTGGGCCGAGTCCACCGAACGCGCGGAGCTCGGCGTACTCGTCTCGTCCAACAGCTACCGAAATCCTCGGTTGTTGGCGGACATGGCCCGCACCGTCGACCACATCAGCGACCGCGGTGCTGGTGGGCGTCTCATCCTCGGCATCGGCGCAGGCTGGGCAGAGCGGGACCATGTCGAGTACGGCTACGCCTTCGGCACCCCGGGAGATCGGCTGCGCAAGCTGGATGCTGACGTCGCCACCATCCGGGACCGGTGGGGGAAGCTCAACCCCGCGCCGACTCGGCAGATCCCGGTCCTGATCGGTGGGGGCGGCGAGAAGGTCACCCTGCGGATCGCTGCGCGGCACGCCGATGTCTGGCACGGATTCGGCGACGTGGGAGCGATCGCTCACAAGCACGCGGTACTGGACGGTTGGTGTCATCAGATTGGCCGCGATCCGGCTGACATCGAGAGATCGGCGGGAGTGAGTCCCAAGCCCGGGCGGTTCGCCGAGGACGTTGACGACTATCCCGCAAACGCGGAAGCGCTCTTCACCGTTGGGACCCGCTTGTTCACCGTCGGTCTCGAGGCGCCCCGTTGGGATCTGGGACCTCTCCGCGACCTCGTTGCGTGGCGCGATGACCGTAACCGATCTCGTGGATAGATCGTGCGCACGGTCGACGCACCCCTCGTTGTCGATCAGCGGGAAAGGCGCGGGGCTCCTCGCGATGGCGATCACCCAGATCGTCGCGTGGGGTGCGCTGTACTACGCCGTTCTCGTAGCCGCGCCAGCGATCGCCGGCGACACCGGTTGGACTGATCGGGAAGTGTTCCTGGCGATCACCGCGGGGCTCCTGTCATCCGCCGTCTGCGCGATCGCCGTGGGTCGCTGGCTGGATCGGCATCCGCGTCGCGTCATGGTTTCGGGCGCCGTGCTCGGCACTCTTGCGATGCTTGGCGCAGCGGCCTCCCAGAACATCTGGACCTTCGCGGCAGCGTGGATCGTATGCGGTGCGGCTCAAGCCGCGGTGCTCTACCAGGCCGCCTTCACGGTCATCACCCACCGTTACCGGTCGGACCGTCGCGGACCCCTCACGCTGGTAACCCTCGCGGGTGGACTCGCATCGACCATCTTTGCGCCGCTTACGGGATGGCTCGTCGTCGAGGTGGGTTGGCGGGTCGCGTTTGCGATCCTGGCTGTGATCCTCGCCGGCGTGCTGGTCCCGGTGTACTTCCTCACGGTGGAGCGCGTGTGGCCCCACCTGGAAGCGTCGGCCGCGACGAACGGCGCTTCGCGACGGGCGCTGCAATCGACGAGGTTCTGGCTGCTCACGGTCGCGCTCGCCCTGCTCTCGTTCTCGCTGGGCGCGGCGACACTGTCCGCGGTCCCGGCTTCCGTGGAGAAGGGGCTCGATCTCCCATCCGCATCCTGGGTGTTGGGGCTCATCGGTGCAGGGCAAATCCTCGGGCGAGTGCTCTACCTGGCGGTCCCGCACCGGTCCGCCCCTTGGATCGCACCGGCGGTCGTTGGTGCGCTGGGCGCTGCATCCCTCGCCGGCTATGCCGTCGCCCGCGAACCCGGATGGATTTTCGCCGCCGCCATCCTTGCCGGTGCCGTTCGCGGCGCATTCACTCTTGTTCAGGCGTCAGCTGTTTCGGACCGTTGGGGCACGACCGCTTACGGGCGATTGAACGGGATGCTGGCTGCGCCGATCTCCGCCCTCACGGCCCTCGCCCCCGGCGCCGCTGCGGTACTCGCCGGTCTCTGGGGCTCCTACCAAGCGGTGAGTCTTTCCATGGCCGCCATCTGCCTGGCAGGGGGGTTGCTCGTCGTCCGGCGATGACGTCTGATGCCCGCGGGTCGGGAACGACCGAAGCACCTCCCGCGGAGCCCCATCCCAGGAAAGTGGCCCGGTCGGCACCGACTGTGGATCGCCCATCGTGCGTTCAGTACACTGTCGCCCAGGCGCATCCCACGCCCAACCTCCTGACCGGTTCCCCGCGCGGATCGGCGATGCGGAGGCAAAGGGGACTTCGTGAGCCTCGGGATGGAGCAGGTCTGGTCGTCGACACAGAACGGTTGCACGGTCTGAAGCGCGGGCGAGGATCGCGAGGGCAACCGGGGAACCTGGTCATGACCGGACAGAAGCAACTCAAGGCACGTATCCGCGAACGGATGGCGAGGACCGGCGAGCGGTACGCGTCCGCTCGGGCGAAGTTCGTCACCGACAGCGCCGTCGAAGCCGACCACGGCTGGGCGCTTCGCGGGGGAACCGATCCCGACGCGTCCAGCCTCGCGAAGGTGCTCGCACACCGCGGCGTGGTCGGCGTGGACGGCCCGCTCTCGGAGGCGCTGCTCTTCGGGATCGCGGGCGGCATCGGCGCCGGCTACATCCTGTGGGAATTCCAGGAACACAATGAGATCCACCTCGTCCTCGGCTTCGGGCACTCGTGGAACCACCTGGAACGCCGAGCGGTCCCCGCGCTTTCCCGCCTGGGAGTGGAAGCCGATTTCACCCGCACAGGGGGTGAAAAGGCCGCATCGGCGTTGCTGTCGAGGGAACTCGCGGCAGGCAATCCGAGCATCGTCTGGCCGGACCGATACCGGATCGGCTACTGGAACCTGCCCGCCCACCTCGACGGGCACGGCGGGCATCCCGCCGTCGCGTACGCAGAAGCCGATGGCCGGGTGCATCTCGACGACCGAAACCTCCGCCCGCTCACGGTGCAGCGCCACGTGCTCGACGATGCGAGGTCACGGGTCGGGTCATACAAGCACGCGATGCTGGTGGTGCGCGCGAGGGATGTCGTCCTCACCGAGGATCGTGTCGAGTCGGCGGTTCTCGAGGGGCTGTCCGTCGTGATCGATCATCTGTCCTCCGCGTCGACGAGCTTCTCGCTGCCCGCGTGGCAGAAGTGGTCGAAGCTGATCGTGGACGACAGGGCGAAGAAGGGATGGCCGACGGTCTTCTCCGGTGGCACTGACCTGCTCAATGGGCTCGCAGGAACCTGGGATGCGATCGCTCCGGTGAACGCATCGGGTGGTCATCTGCGCGGGCTGTTCGGTGACTTCCTGGCGGAGGCGGGACAGTTGCTGCGACGTCCGCAGATTGAACAGGAGGCCAGCAGATGGCGGGAGATCGGCGACATGTGGCAGGACCTGGCCGATACGGCACTGCCGCAGGGTGACGCCCTCTTCGACGACGTGCGCGAGCTCACGGCCGGCGTCGCCGAGTCGTTGGCGCGGGGCGACGACGGCAGCGAGCAGAGAAGTGATGCGGCGCTGCGTAGATGGAAGCTTTTCGAAGCGAACCGCGACCTGCCGGACTACGACTCCGCGGCGACGTTCGAAGCCATGAGCGTGAGACTCGCGGAGATCTTCCGCGCGGAAGCGGCCGGCATCGCGCGGCTTCGAGAACTGACCACCTCGTCCCGCTGAGGGGCCCCCGCTCCGTCGTTCACTCCGTCACGCCGGACCTCACGCGGCCTTGATGTACCCGTTCGGGTTCAGCACGTACTTCTTCGCCGCTCCCTGGTCGAATTCGGCGTAACCGCGGGGCGCGTCCTCGAGCGAGATCGGTGTCGCGTTCACGGCCCGGGCGATCTGCACCTTGTCGTGCAGGATCGCCATCATCAGCTGACGGTTATACCGCATGACCGGGCACTGGCCCGTCGTGAACGACAGCGACTTGGCCCAGCCGAGGCCCAGTTGCAGCGACAGCGAACCGACCTTGGCCGCCTCGTCGATCCCGCCCGGGTCTCCTGTCACGTACAGTCCCGGGATGCCGAGCGCGCCGCCGGCGGCGGTGATGTCCATGAGCGAGTTGAGCACGGTGGCAGGCGCCTCGTGCGACGCATCGGATCCGTGCCCGCGCGCTTCGAAGCCGACGGCGTCGACCGCGGAGTCGACCTCGGGGACGCCGAGGATCTGCTCGATCTGCTCCTTCGGATCGCCCTGGGAGACATCGACCGTCTCGCAGCCGAACGAGCGGGCCTGGGCGAGGCGATCCTCGTTGAGGTCGCCGACGATGACGACCGCAGCGCCCAGCAGTTGCGCGCCGACGGCGGCCGCCAGGCCCACCGGGCCGGCACCGGCGATGTAGACCGTGGAACCGGGGCGGACCCCCGCGGTCACGGCGCCGTGGAAGCCGGTGGGGAAGATATCGGAGAGCATCGTCAGGTCCAGGATCTTCTCCAGGGCCTGCTCGCGGTCCGGGAACTTCAGCAGATTCCAGTCGGCGTACGGCACGAGCACGTACTCGGCCTGCCCGCCCACCCAGCCGCCCATGTCGACGTAGCCGTACGCGCTGCCCGGCCGGTCGGGATTGACGTTCAGGCAGATGCCGGTCTTGCCCTCCTTGCAGTTACGGCAGCGGCCGCACGCGATGTTGAACGGCACCGACACGATGTCGCCCACGTTGATGAACTCGACGTCCGGGCCGGTCTCGACGACCTCGCCCGTGATCTCATGACCCAGCACGAGCCCCGCGGGTGCGGTGGTGCGCCCGCGCACCATGTGTTGGTCCGACCCGCAGATGTTCGTCGCGACCGTTCGCAGGATGACGCCATGCGGCACCTTCCGACCGATGTTGGCCGGGTTCACGCCCGGTCCGTCCTTCAGCTCGAACTCCGGATACGCGGTGTCGGTCACCTCGACGAGACCAGGGCCCTTGTAGGCGACAGCCTTGTTACCTGACATTCGATCTCTCCTTCTGTTGTCCCTCGCCGGTCCGCCCGGCCCGCGAGTCGGTTCATCGCCGTGTACCGGTGCCAGGGAGCGAACAGAACTCCGCGTCCGCGAAAGCCCGGTGCCCGTGTACGGCGATCATCTCGTCCGTCGCGGGGGGAGCGGTGTGGTCATCGTCCTCGTATGCGGGTGGGGGCGTGAGGGGGTTGTCGCGCATCGGAGTGTGTGCAGTGGAAATGCCTCCCCCGGCCCATCCGCGTAGGTCATCGGATGCAGCTACCGCACTGGGTGATTCGGCGTCGGTCGGCTGCATACTCAGATTCCCCCGAAGCTGAGCGATCACAGGGTGCACCTTGCGCCTTCGGCAGGCAACGTGAGATCGATCAGGTAGTCGGCGACAGCCTGGTCAACGCAGGGGCTGATGCCCTGCAGCGCGATCGTGTGACGTTCGCCTTCGACGGTCAGCAGGGCTGACCCGAGAGACTCGGCGAGGCTGACGCCACCGTCATACGGAGTGCTGGGGTCTCCGGTGATCGAGATGACCAGCGTGTCCGGCAGACCGGATATGTCCTGGGCGTAAGGGAACCCCAGGGTGGGATCGGCAGGCCACGCCTCGCATGCATGGCGCGTGCTGCCGGCGAAGTCTTCCCCGGAATCCAGCCAGGGACTCGTCGCAGCGACCTGCGCACGCAGGTCGGTCTCAGCAGCCGGCGTGCGACGCTCCTCGTCCATGCAGTTGATCGCGAAGTTCGCGTCGAGGAACGTGGACCAGACGCCGTCGCTCCCGCGCCCGGTATAGAGATCATTGAGGGCGAGCAGCTGGTCTGCGCGGCCCTCATTCTTCAGCTGCGCGATGCCTGCGATCGCTGCATCCCACCCCTCCCGCGTGTACAGGCTGGCCCCGACTCCACCGATGACCTGATCGAAGTCGGCCGTGCGGCCGTCGCCCGCCGGCGCGGGTTGGTGCACGAGGGGGTGAACCAGCTGCTGGAATGCCCGTGTCGCCTGGCCCGGGTCAGTGCCGAGCGGGCAATCCGCACTCTCCGCGCAGTACGCGGCGAGCTGCTCGAATGATCGCTGGAACCCGGCCAAGGTCGCGATCCGTTGCCCTTCCCCGTCCGCACGTGGGTCGACAGCCCCATCGAGCACCATCGCTCGGACGTTCTCCGGGAACTGTTCGGCGTAGACGGCGCCCAGGCGGGTTCCGTAACTCATGCCGAAGAAGGTGAGCTTCTCATCGCCGAGGACCGCGCGCAGCACATCGATATCTCGAGCGGCATCCCGCGTCCCCACGGCGGCCAGGACCTCCTCGCCACCGGACGCTTCCGCGCACTTCTCGACGAGAGCGGCGGTGTCCTCCTCCGTCCACGTGCCAGACGCGCCGACCAGGGTCGTCTTCGCCTCACCGGCATCGCGTTCCGCGTCAGAGAAGCACCGGATCGACGGCGTCGACGCGCCCACGCCCCGCGGGTCGAAGCCGACCAGGTCGAATCTCTGCAAGACCGGGGATTCCGCGAGCCTGAGGCTGAGGGCGGCCGCGATGAGCATTCCGGATTCCCCCGGTCCGCCCGGGTTGATGACAAGCGACCCGAGGCGCTCCTCCGGGGACCCCTGCGCGGGAACACGCAGCACACCGATGCGCATGCGCTCCTCCGATGGGGCGGTGTAGTCCATCGGCACTTCGAGGTGAGCGCACTCCAGGGATTCGGACGCGAACAGCGCAGACGCGGTCTCCGTCTGCGCGAATTCCGCGCAGAGGCCGAAGTCGATTCCCTGTCCGTAGAACCGGTCCAGTGCAGGCGACGCGCTCGAGTTCGGCGCGGGAGGTGAGACGGCTGTGCATGCGCTGAGCAGGATCGCTGCAGCCGCTGCTGCGCCCAGCGCGGCCAGGCGGCGGATTTGTCGTCGGGTCGATCGATCTGTGCGGGTCATGTGCCCATCGAAGAGTCTGTTCCCGCAACAGGGTCAAGCGCTTCCGGCCAGATCGCCCCGCCACGGTCATCGCCGGGTGTCCCGCGTCAGCGGGGGTTCACGCGCAGTGTCGTCTGCTTCGAAAGTGCGGTGGTGATCGCCCGGGTCGCAGATCCCGTGCCGTATTTGGCGGCGTACGCGGCATCGATAGCGGCGTCGTGCGAGGAGTCGAGGGTGTAGGTCACCGGCCGGGTCTCACCATCCCAGCTGAGGAACCCCTCGAAGTGCCTCGCGACGCCCTGGTACCACTGTGCCCGCGGACCTTTCACGGAGCGCAGATACAGCTGACCGTCGACGACGACCTGCCAGACGATCACGGGAGTTCGTGACGTGCCATCGGCGTGGCGACCGGCGACGCGCACTTCGCCGATCCTGTCGAGCTGGCGAAGCTCCTCGGCGGTCCACTCGCTCACCGGATCTTCTCTCCGCCGCCGCCGCCGCTGGCGACGACGTCGCTGCACTGACCCATGTCGTTGACCGTAGGCGGCGGTCCGTGATCGCGGCAGGGTCTGTCCGTACCTCACGTTTCCGGCTGCTGCGTCGTCTGGTGGATGTGAACACACATTTCCGCCGCATCCTCCTCGCCTTCACCGTCGTCCTCGGCCTCTACGCCGGGATCTGGGCGCAGTTCTTCCCGACCGAGTTCTACGCGTCGTTCCCCGGATTCGGCCTGCACTGGGTCGACGTCGACGGCCCCTACAACGAGCACCTCATCCGCGACGTGGGGAGCTTCTACCTCGCCCTGACCGCGGTGAGCGTGTTCGCGATCATCCACCGCAGCGCTCTGCCGGGGCGGCTGGCCGGTGTCGCGTGGGCGGTGTTCGGGATCCTGCACTTCGGCTATCACCTGGTGCACCTGGAGGGCTCCGCGCTCGATGTCATCGGGAACGTCGTGAGCCTCGGATTCAGTGCCGCCCTCGGCATCCTCCTGGCCCTGCCGTCGCGCCGCGGGGGCGCGGGGACCGCGGCATGAGCAGCGGCTGACGGCCCGCGCCTGTCCGCCCCGGTCCGGAGGCGGCCACCACCCGAACTCCGCAAAACAGCCCGCGGGAACCGGTTGCGATTGGCGTCGGCGGGCAATTCCGTGCCTGTCTTGAGGAGTTCGGTCGGGCGGAGGCGGCGGATCAGCCGGTCGGATGATGCGCGAGGGGAAGTTCGAGGGGCGGGGAGCGCCGCACGACAGACATCGGTCGCGCCTGGCGCCGGCGTCTGCCGCGGGGCGCCGGTCACGTGGAACACTGAACCATGGCCCACATCGTCCGCCCCGCCACAGGGTCGGATGGCACCTCCCCGTCGTTCCTCGCCGGACTCGCGGCACAGCTCTCCCGCGTGGAGAAGTTCAAGGATGCCGTGGACCCGGCCGCGGTGCGGCGGGGGAGCCGCGTCGTCACCGAGTTCTTCCGCCGGCGCACGGACGAGCTCCGTCAAGCCGCCGGCCTGCCGGCAGGACCCGGAAGCTCCGCCGTGGGCAGGCGCCTCGCCGCCGAAGAAGGCGCCCGTGCGCGCGACGTGCCGCTTCCGGTGTACTCCTACTGGAACACCGGTGTGGACGATGCTCCCGATATCGTCCGCGCGTGCGTCACGCAGCTCCAGCGGCTGCACGTCGACGTGCGGATGCTGGATGCGGTCAGCGTGCGTCGGCTGATCGACATCCCCCCGCGCATCCAGTCCGTGCTCGAGCGCGACCATCCCGCCCATTTCGCCGACTACGTGCGGGTGGCGCTCCTGGAACGCCACGGCGGGATCTGGGTCGATGCGACCTGCTGGGTGCCTCGTCCCCTCGGCGACGTCATCCGTCCGCTCCTGGGCGCCGGCGTGCTGTACCCGCGCTGGGCGACGGGACAGATCGGCAACTGGTTCATCGCATCCACCCCCGGCTCACTCGTCATCCGGCTGCAGCGCGCCGCGCTGGAGATGTGGTGGGCGGAGCGCGATGACCTGCCCGACTACTTCCTCTACCACCGGATCTTCGAGGCCCTGCGCGCCCTGATCCCCGAGTTCCGGGGGCAGTGGGCCGAGGCCGCCCACCTCTCCAGTGCGGCCAGCCATGTGCTGCAGTTGAGCATGATGCAGCCCTGGTCTCCCGAGGTGGCAGGAGTGATCGACGACATCTCGATCGTGCAGAAGCTCAGCTACAAATACGATCCGGCATCCGTCCCGGGCGACTCCATCCTCCAGCACCTTCTCACGACGCGCCGCCTGACGTGAGGGGGCGGGGTCGGGCATACGCTGCCCCTGTCTGTCTCCAGATAATCCATCCGCACCCCCGTAGCCGCAGAGAGGACACAGCATGTCTTTCATCGAGCTTCTCACCGCCCTCAACGCAGGCGAGACCATCACCGGCGGCTCGCCCGCCCATGCCACGATGATCGAAACCAGCCAGGAAGCCCTCCGTATCGCCGGCGAGCTCAACACGGGATACCACGAACCCGCGGAGGTACGGGAACTCCTCGCACAGCTGATCGCGCGCCCCGTCGACGAGTCCGTCACGCTTTTCCATCCCTTCACCGCGGACTTCGGCAAGAACATCTCGCTCGGTAAGCGCATCTTCATCAACTCCGGCTGCCGGTTCCAGGATCAAGGTGGGATCGCGATCGGTGACGATTGCCTCATCGGCCACAACGCCGTGATCGCCACCCTTCAGCACGACATCCACCCCGCGCGACGCGGCGACCTCATTCCCTCACCGGTGGTCATCGGCCGCAACGTATGGCTCGGCGCGAACGTCACGGTGCTGCCCGGAGTCACCATCGGCGACGACGCCGTCATCGGCGCCGGATCTGTCGTCACGAAGGACATCCCCGCCGCATCCATCGCCGTGGGCTCGCCAGCGCGCGTCGTGCGCATGATCAGCGAGTAGCGAGGTCGAGGTCGCCCCCTCAGCCGACCGCGCACATGACGTACTGACCGCACCCGCGCCGGCCCCAAGCCCTCTGGTCGCCGAGCGTCGGTTCGGGGAGGAGCCCCGGCATGTCGCGTGGGGCGGGGCCGGGCATACGCTGTGGATGTCGTCAACCGAAGGGCCCGCCATGTCTTCCCACCCCGACCACTCGTCCGAGGAGCACGTTCCCGGCCCCGGCGAGCCGACGATCCCCGAACTCGAGGTGGATGAGACGCAGGCGCCGCGACCGGAGGAGGAGATCGCCGACCTTCTCCGCGCCGAACCCGACACCGAGGATCACAGCCCGCACGCCGAGTGAGGGCGCGCGTCGGGCTCGGTCGCGTCCTATCCGCCGGCGCTCGCCCGCTCCGCGATCTGCGCCCGCAGCCCCGCGACCAGGGTCTCGAGGCTGAACGACCACGCCAGGGTGGGGTCGTGATCCTGGAGGGCGTGGAACTGCGGAAAGCTCTCGAGTGGGAGATCTTCCATGACCGTCTCCGGGAGCTCGTCCCTGGCGCTCATGCTGCGCTCGGCGCCCACCCCGAGCGTGGCGAAAACCGCTGCCTTCACGGCGCTGTAGGCGTCGCCGGCTGACAGTCCCGCTCGGGCGAACGCGGCCATGGCGACCTCGAACGAGGCGGCGGCGCGAGCACCCTGCACGGGTCGGCGCGAAAGGGCGGCGAAGGCGCCGGGGTGCCGCGTGGCCAGATCGCTCATCGCCGCGAAGAAGGTGCGGACCCACTCCTCCCAGTCCACGGGGGTCACGGGGAGATGCGCTTGGTCGAGCAGGACGTCGACGATCCCGTCGGTGATGGCGTCCCGCGTCTCCACGTGGTTGTAGAGGGAGGTGACGTGAACGCCCAGGTCGGCGGCGATCCGGCGCAGGGTCACCGCATCCAGACCGTCGCGGTCGGCCATGGCGACCGCGCAGTCCAGGATCCGTTTTCGCGTCAGCCCCGCCACCCGATGAGCATAACGCTGTTGACAGCGCTACCTACACTGTAGGTATGATGCACCTACAGTGTAGGTCAGGGATGAAGGAGAACCGGATGTTCGCGTCACACGAGCTGGAGCAGAAGCTCACCGAGCTGATCACGAAGCACAACGTTCCCGGCGCCCAGCTGGCCGTCCTGGACGGCGACGCGGTGACCGAGGTCGCCGCCGGCGTGCTGAGCACGCGTACGGGTCTGGCCACGACACCGGATGCGCTCTTCCTCCCCGGCTCCATCGGCAAGCTCTACACCGCGACGCTGGTCATGATGCTGGTCGAGGAGGGCACGCTCGACCTGGACACCCCGATCCGCACCTACCTGCCCGGCTTCGAAGTCGCCGACCCGCGAGCCCGCGACACGGTGACCCCGCGCGACCTCCTGACCCACACGAGCGGTTTCGACGGCGACCACTTCACCGATACCGGACGTGGCGACGACGCGCTCGCCGCCTATGTCGCCGGATGCGCCGAGCTGCCGCAGATCGCGGCGCCCGGCGAGATCTGGAGCTACAGCAACAGTGGGTATTCCATTCTCGGGCGGATCGTCGAGGTCCAGATGGGGATGACCTTCGAGCAGGCGCTGCAGGAGCGCATCTTCGCGCCGCTCGCACTCGAGCACACCGTGTCCTTCGCCGAGGACGCGATCGTCCACCCCGCCGCCGTGGGGCACATCCCCGACCCCGACGACCCCGAGTCGCAGATCGTGAGCCCGACATGGGGCCTGTGGCGCGCGTTCGGGCCGATGGGGTCGGCCGTCGTGGCATCCGCCGGCGATGTGCTCGAGTTCGTGAGGCTGCACCTCGACGGCGGGGTGGCGCCGGATGGCACCCGGCTGCTGGACGCGGGACTGGCTGCGAGCATGCTCGAGCAGCAGGTGGAACTGGTCGATGACTCGGTGCTCGGGAAGGGCTGGGGCCTGGGCTGGATCCTGGATCAGTGGGGTGATGTCACCGTCATCGGCCACGACGGCAACTCCATCGGGCAGAACGCCTTCATGCGGGTCGCTCCCGAGCAGCGGTTCGGTTTCTGCCTGCAGACCAACGTGGAAAGCGCGCTGAACATGTACCGGGAGCTGGCCGATTGGCTCTTCGGGCGACGGCTCGGGGTGGGGCCGCGACCGGACCCCGCGACCGTCGAAGACTCGCGCGTGGCGGCGACGGATCGTTACGTCGGCACCTACGCGCGCGAAGGGCTGAGCCTGCAGGTCTCGGCCGACGTGGAGGGGCGTCTGCTGGCCACCGTGACGCCCTCGCACGGGGTGGCTCAGGACCAGGGCTGGCCGCCGATGGTGGATCTGCCCCTGCAGCCGGTCACGCGGGAGGACTCGTTCCTGCTGGACCTCCCCATCTCCGACGCCGCCCTGCTCGCCGTGTTCTTCAATCCGGCCGATGCCGACGGTCTCCCCACCTACCTCCACTTCGGGGGACGGGCCCACCGACGCGTGGACACGGGGAGCTGACCGCGGCACCGGCGGAACAACCCGCCGTGACAGCGCGTTGGATGTTCGCGCGCGGGGATCTCGCGTCGTCGGCACGCCACAGCAAGGAGAACCCGTCATGACCACCATCGCTGTCCTCGGCGCCGGCCAGGCGGGAAGCACCTTCGCCCGCGTGGCCATCGCAGCGGGGTACGACATCGTCATCGCCAACTCACGGGGTCCACAGACGCTGAAGGACCTGGTCGCGCAGCTCGGACCTCGGGCGCGCGCGGCGACGGCGGCGGATGCGGCGGCGGAGGGCGACTTCGCGTTCGCCGCGTTCCGGTATGCCCCGCACGACAGCCTGCCGGTCGAGGAGCTCGCCGGAAAGGTCGTCCTCGACAACAACAACTACATGATCTGGCGCGACGGCAACCATCCCGAGGTGGACTCCGGCCTGAAGACGGTGCACGAACTGCGGCAGGAGCAGCTGCCCACGTCCAAGGTCGCGAAGGCGTTCTCGCACATCCAGTTCCACCCGCGCTTCCAGATCCGCGTTCCCAGCGACGCGCTGCCCGCGCTGATCCGGCTCGCCCGGCCGGCGGGCGCGCCCGATCGCACGGCGCTCGTCGTCTCCAGCGACCACCCCGATGCGGTCGGACTCGTCACCGGCTTGTATGACGAGCTCGGCTTCGACGCGGTCGACAACAGTCCGCTGAGTGAATCGTGGCGCAGTGCGCCCGGCACGCCCATGTGGCGCCACATCGTCGACGGACAGAGCCGGGAGGAGCTCATCCGCAATCTTCAGCGCGCTGCGCGTCACACGCCCGCTGGTTGAGCCGTTCTCGCCGGATCCGGCGCAGTGCTGGTGGAATTATGTTCCGGTCGGTACGGTTCTATTCCGCACAGAACCCAGCAGAGGAGCCATCATGCTCGACAGCGCCCACCAGGTCATCGCCGGAGCCGTCCTCCTGACCGTCATCGGAGTCGCCTACGGCGGTCGATTCGTGTTCACCGGTGTGGCGGGGAGGTTCCCCGCCAACGGCCTTCAGAAGTCGTTCTTCCGCGCCGGCCACGCTCACGCCGGCGTGCTCGTGCTCCTCGGTCTCGTGACCATGCTGCTCGTGGAGACGAGCGAGGTACCCGAACCCTTCGCGACGATGTCGCTGGCCGTCTTCGTGGCGGCGATCCTGATGCCGACCGGATTCTTCGTCTCGGTGATCGGCAAGGACCCCGTTCGGCCGAACCGGGCCATCGCTCTGCTCTGGATCGGAGCCGGCGTGCTCGTGCTCGGACTGCTCTCGGCCGGGATCGGCCTCATCGTCGCGGGATTGACGCCGTGACAGAACCACTGGGCGCCGTCCCGAGACCGGACCACTGGCATCGCCCTCTTCTGGTCTTCGCCGTGGCGATGGTCGCTCTCGCCGTCGGGGCGGCGCTCATGGCCGTCATCGATCAGCGCACGGTGACGGGGGCGGGGGTGTGGCTGAAGCCCCTGAAGTTCGCGGTGTCGGGTGCTCTGTACACCGTGACTCTCGCCTGGTTCATCGGCCAGGTGCAGCGCGGGCGCCGCATCGCCGATCGCGCCGGCACGTGGGTGGCGATAGCGCTCTCGGTGGAGATCCTGCTCATCTTCGCGCTGGCCGGGGCCGCGCAATCCAGCCACTTCAACATATCGACGCCGTTCCACACCGTCGTGTGGGGCATCATGGCAGCGTCGATCGCTCTGGTGTGGGTGATGACCCTGCTCATCGCGATCGCCGTCGTCCGAAATCCGGGGCGCGACCGCGCCCGCACCCTCGCGGCCGGGTCGGGAATCATCCTGGCCCTGGTCGGCATGGGGCTGGGGTTTCTGATGACGCTGCCGACGGCCGCTCAGATCGACGATTTCCAGGGCGTCGTCGGCGCGCACGCCGTCGGCGTGCCGGACGGCGGCCCCGGGCTTGCGCTGCTGGGCTGGAGCACCGTGGGCGGAGATCTCCGCATTCCCCATTTCCTCGGGATGCACGCCCTCCAGGCCATCCCGCTGGCGCTTCTGGCCCTCGAGATCCTCGGCCGGTGGGTGCCCGTGCTGTCCCTGCCGCGCGCGCGGTACCGCGTGCTGATGATCGTGGTGATCGGGTTCGCCGCGACCCTCGCCAACGTCACGGTGCAGGCCCTCATCGGGCAGTCCATCGTCCACCCCCGCGGCGCCGTCCTGGTGGCAGGAGTCGCGATCGCCGTGATCGGGGTGGGGGCGACCGCCGTGGTGCTGCACCGTGAGGCCCACGTGCGCCCGGGACCGCTCCGCGCAAAAGTACAGTGAGGGGATGTCGAGGTCACCAGGAGCCGCGGTCGGCCGCCCGAGAGAATTCGACACGGATGACGCGCTGGACAACGCGATGAGGACGTTCTGGCAGCGGGGTTACGAGGGATCGAGCCTGACGGATCTCACCGGCGCCATGGGCATCACCAAGACCAGCATGTACGCGGCGTTCGGCAACAAAGAGCAGCTCTTCCGAAAGGCGTTGGACCGATACCTCCAAGGGCCCTCCGCCTACGAGATGGAGGCGCTGCGGGAGCCGACCGCGCGGGCGGTCGCGGAGGGGTTCCTTCGCGGGGTTCTCGATACGACGACCCGCCCCGACAGTCCGCAGGGATGCCTGACGGTGCAGGGCGCGCTGGCGGCCAGTGACGGCGCACGGCCCGCGCATGAGATTCTCCTGAAGGTGCGAAGCGAAGCGGGGGACCGTCTCGCGGAGCGATTCCAGCGTGCCGTCGACGAGGGCGACCTCCCCGCGGACGCCGACGCCGACGGGCTGGCCCGGTACATCATGACCGTGGTGTTCGGCCTCGCCGTCCAGGCGGCCAACGGGGTCGCCCGTGAGGATCTCGACCGAGTAGTCGATGCGACGCTTCACGCGTGGCCGATGTAGCGCTGGCCGCCCGCATCAGCCGTAGAGGGCTCGGTCCGTTTCCTTTTGCGCGGTCTGCGGTTCGCTGATGATGTAGAGACCGCTCGGGGAGTTGGCCGCTGTGGTGAGCGCTTCCAGCCACGCCCGGTTGATCTGCGGCTGCCGGTTGCCGCTGAACTTGAAGATCAGCGAGGCCTCGGGGTGAATCCACAAGGAGGTGCGGCCGCTGCCCAGACTGACGTCGTCTTTCCACGTGAAGAAGAACGGCTCGCCTCGGCGGAGCTTGGTGCCGATGACGATCTGGAGGTGGGCGAGCAGCCGGTCTTCGAAGGTGGCGCTGATTTGGGTGTTGTAGGAGAACTTGCCCATCATGGCTCCCTGTTCCTGCGCGTCCGGCGCGCGAGGTCTGTGTGTCTGGTCATGAGGCTGCGCGATGAGGCTCGTGTCAGTAGTCGAAGAAGCCGCCGAACGGAGCGTCGTCGTCTCCGGTGTCTCGTGCATCGAATTGGACGGTCTGAACCGAGATGACAACCTCCGTGCGGGGCGAGACGAGAACTGACACCGCGCGGTTGCCGACGACGATGAACTCGACGAACCGGCCACCAGAGCGCGAAGCATCCTCGATCTCGCGGCGCAATTCGCTCACGTCGTGGCCCTGGGCCAGCAGGTAGCTCTCGCCGTTGACCACTATTTCGGTCCGCACCATCGTCGTCATATCGGTCACGTGACCACGCTAGATCAGAGCCGCCATCTCGTGCCCAGCCTTGCGTCGACACCCGGGTCTATGTCAGGCCCCACCCGCGCCGCGGACTGTCAACCCCCGCACGCTTCCTCGTGGTTGCCCACACAGTAGGCCGCGTGAAGCACCTGACTTTCGCAGACAAGACGATGTTCGTGGACGATGAGACGGCAGATTGTGTCACCGAGTACGCCGCGCTCCTGGGCACGGAGCACCTCGCCGACACCGTCACCGTCACCGTGATGGGTCCGGACGGCAATCAGAGCGAGGCAACGCTTCTGCTCAACTCCGCGACGAACCTGATCGCGGAGACCACCAACTTCGACGCGCGGATGGCTGATAACACGGAAGCCGTGGCATACATGCGGAAGCGGATCGGCGAGCTTCGCAACCCTCCGTCGCCTGCATTCGATGAGAGACCGCACCTCGTAGATCTGGACGAGGACGACATCGCCTGAGTGCCTCGCCCGGGAGGGAAGTCCCGGTGCGGGGTGGGACGAGCCATGTGACGGAACCCTGGGCGTATGCTCGCGGCATCGGATCGTCGCGGAGTGACGCGGGTTCACGGCCTCCGCCCGCCTGCCCGTGAGGGGCACAGCGATCGAAGGGGGATCATGGGCCACTTGATCTACGGCGTGGCACCGGCCATCCGCATCGAAGACTGGGGACTGCGGCATCTTCAGTCCGTCATGCTCACTCGGCTGCGACGCAACGAGAGCTTCAGCTTCAGCTGGGACAATGAACCGGACGTCGGCGGGGACGCCGAGGTGGCTGAATCCGGGCGACACGGCACCGTCTGGATATCGAAGAGCTCGTCCCTCTACTTCAGTTACGACCGGCAGCGTGATCGCCCGCTGAACCGCCGATGGCTCGTGCTTCTGGCCGACGCGGCGAACAGCACGCATGGTCTCCGGCTGCTGCCAGAGCCGCCCGACGATTCGCTGCCCCGACCGTAGCCGTCGCATCAACGATCGCCGGGGCGCGACGGCACCGCTCACTCCCTTCGTGATCTGTCAAGCCTCGTGACGGGGATAGCCGGAGAAATGTACTCCTTGAGGCTGTCCGCCCGACGAAGAGGAGTACGTCCGTGGGTCAAGTAGTGACGAGCGCGCTGCGGTCGGTGACCGGATTCGGCAGGCGCCTCCTTCGGCGCCCTCCTCAGCGACGGAGCACGTGGATCGCAACGGTAGCCGAGGCCGGACGAGGGGACGCCCATCGGCTGCCGACGGCACCGTGACGATCCGAGGATCCTCCGCCCACCGCCCGTCTGCCTGAGTGTCTGACCGGAGGGTCGGATGGGTACGTTCACCTACGACGGCACGGCCAAAGTAGACCTCGATGACCGGCTCCTGACGCACTTGCAACTCGTCATCGGCACCAAACTTCGCCGTCAGGAGTTCACGCCCATGCAGTTCACATACAGCGGCAGTCGCACTCCGCAGATCAGCCCTCCATGGCTGGATGCTCTCGCCCACACGGCAGGCGTCGCTACATGTACTCGAAGTCGGTGATCGCGGCGAAGGGGGTGTGGAGGTCGCCGGTGTCGCGGGTGTCGAAGTCGTCTGCCTCGACGGTCTCGGAGGTGAAGATCACCGCCACGCCCGGCGAAACGAGGACGGATACCTCTCTGTTGCCGTAGACCACGAGATTCACGAGGTCGCCGTTGGCGCGTAGGGCGGCCACTGTGGCGGCCTTCACCGACTCGATGTCGTGCCCCTGGGCGAGGACGAACCTGTCTTCGCCGATCTTCACCGTGTCGCGTCTCATGTGAACCACCCTCGGGATCAGTGTCCACCGGGGACCCCACGGCGAACCGATTGTGGCAATCTACGCCGTCTCTGCGCCGGGGGCGAGCGTGACGGAGAATTCACCGCCCGTCCTCAGGTGGCGCGCCGGCGCCGGTGAGGCGGGCGACGGCGGCTTCGTCGGCGGCCTCGGCGAGGCCTCCCATCTCCAGGAGGTACCGGTCACCGCAGTGGCCGAAGAGGAGCGCGCCGAGTGTGAAGAGGAATTGAGCCGTTGCACGCAGCATATGCGTGCAAGAGTGAGGGTTTGCGATGCGACTGCGTCGCCGTCGTTTGCGTGAAATGACAACAATTTCGCAGCCGTAAGTTCGCCCAGCAAATGCGCTTGCGATATCAGCTTGTATGGTGAATATTTATCTCGGGATGCGAACGCGCACCTTGACAGCTCTCCCGATTGGAATTCCATGTCCACACAGCGAAAGCTCACGCGCCTGCTCGGCATCGGCGTCGTTGCCATGACCGCGGCGGCCCTCGCCGGTTGCGCCTCCGGGGGAGGTGGAGACGAGGGCGCCGACGGAGAAGCATCCGGTGAGATCACCGTGTGGTCGTGGTCGACCAACGCCAAGGAGATCGCCGAGCTGTTCGAGGAGGAGCACCCCGACATCACGGTCAACCTGGTCAACCCGGGCGACGCCGCGACGGGAAGTGAGCGCCTGCAGACCGCCTTCCAGGCCGGCAGCGGTGCGCCGGATGTGGCGATGATCGAATACCCGGGCATTCTGCAGAACGCCATGTCGGGGTACATCGTGCCGCTCACCGACTTCGGCATCGACGAGATCAAGGACGACTTCGCCAACAGCATCATGTCGCAGCTGACGGTGGACGGCGAGGTCTACGGCACCCCGATCGATGCGTCCCCGATGGCGCTGTACTACCGCACCGACCTCTATGCGCAGGCCGGCATCGAGCCCGCCACCACGTGGGAGGAGTTCGCGCAGGACGCCGCCACGCTGCAGGCCGCGCTGCCGGGAAGCTACATCGCCAACAGCGCCTTCGCCGACGGCAGCATGAACCGCATGTACTGGCAGGCGGGCATCGCGCCGGTCCAGGTGGAGGGCGAGACGATCGCCATCGACTACGACCAGCCCGAGATCCAGAACGTGCTCGATTACTGGGCCGGTCTGCACAACGACGGTCTGACCGCCGATCTGCCCATCTACAGCCCGGAGTGGAATGCCGCGTTCGCGGACGGCACGATCACCTCGTGGGTCGGCCCCGGGTGGGGCCCGGTCATCCTCGGCTCGAACGCGGAAAGCTCCGCGGGCAAGTGGGCGGTGGCGCCCCTGCCGTCATGGGACGGCGAGCCGGCATCGGCGGAGTGGGGCGGCAGTGCCTACACCGTCACCGAGCAGAGCAAGAACAAAGCCGCGGCCGCCGAGTACGTCAAGTGGGTCAACCACGACCCGCAGGCCTACGAGCTCCTGTTCGAGCTGACCGGCTCCTTCCCGGTGCTGAAGTCCTACATCGCCGATGAGGAGTTCCTGGCGTCGCCCTTCCCCTTCTTCGGTGACCAGCCGGTGAACCAGGTGCTGGCCTCGGCCCTGGAGAGCGTGTCGGACTGGCAGTGGACCCCGTTCAACAGCGAGGTCACCAACGTCTCCGACGCCGAGTACAACTCGATCCTCGAGGACGGACAGGACACCTCGAAGACCCTGGCCACCATCGAGACCAGCCTGCGCGACTACGCGGCCAAACAGGGCTTCACGGTCGCCGATTAGCACGCCACCGCGGGTCCCCCGGCCGAGATGTGCCGGGGGACCCGCCTCGTCCCGGAGAACCGATCCAGCATGACGACAACACACGCACCGCCCACCGCAGCGCGGCGGCAGAAGGGGCGATGGATCCCCTACGTCCTCGTCGCGCCCTTCCTGCTCGCGCTGGCGGTGTTCATCCTCGGCCCCCTCCTGATCTCGCTGATCAATTCGCTGTTCGTCGAACGACTCATCGGCGGGGTCACCTTCGTCGGCCTGGAGAACTACGCACGAGCCCTGACCGATGCGAACTTCTGGGAGGGCTTCGGTCGCCTGCTGCTGTACGGCGTGATCTTCACGCCGCTCACCATCGGACTCTCCCTCCTCATCGCGGTCGTCGTCGACAGCGGTGCGGTGCGCGGGAGCGGCTTCTACCGCGCCCTCTACTTCATCCCGTACGCCATCCCCGGCGTGGTCGCGACGCTCATGTGGGGCTTCCTGTACGGCCCGACCATCAGCCCCTTCACCGACATGGCGGAAGCGGTGGGCCTGGAAGGTCTGAACCTGCTGTCTCCGCAGTTCGTCCTCTTCGCCATCGGCAACATCGGGATCTGGGCGTTCGTCGGCTACAACGTCATGATCTTCTACGCCGCGCTGCGCGCGATCCCCGAGGAGATCTACGAGGCCGCGATCCTGGATGGCGCCGGCCGGTGGCGCATCGGATTCAGCATCAAGCTGCCCATGATCAAGCCCGTCATCACAATGGTCGTCATCTTCTCCATCATCGGAACGGTCCAGCTGCTCACCGAGCCGCTCGTCCTGCAGCCGCTGCAGCCGCGCTCCATCGAAGACAACTTCACCCCCAACATGTACGCCTACTCGCTCGCCGCGGGCGGGCAGCAGCTCAACTATGTCGCCGCGATCTCGTTCTTCATGGGACTCGTCGTCGTCGCACTGTCGGTCGTGTACAGCAAGTTCATGAACCGGCCGGAGAAGGGTGCATCGTGAACAACCCCGCCTTCAAGCGCCCCTCGGTGATCGCCGCGATCCTGTTCGCGGGCTTCGGCATCTACATCCTGGTGCCGATCTACTGGCTGGTCGTCAATGCGACCAAATCCACCTCCGACCTCTACTCCACCTTCGGGTTCTGGTTCTCCGGCGAGCCGCAGCTGTGGCAGAACATCGTCGAGGTCTTCACGCACGACGACGGCATCTTCGGGCGGTGGATGCTCAACACGGTCGGGTACTCCCTGGCCGCCGCCGTCGGCGCCACACTGCTGGCTGTCCTGGCCGGTTACGCCTTCGCGAAGTGGCGATTCCGCGGTCGCGACGGGCTGTTCTGGCTCGTGCTGGTGGCCATCATGGTGCCCGGCGCCGCTCTGGCGGTCCCGACGTATCAGCTGGTCGCCGCGATGGGGCTCGTGGACTCCCCGCTCGCGGTCATCCTGCCCTCGATGGTCAGCCCGTTCGCGATGTACATGCTCACGGTCTACATCTCCTCGGCGGTGCCCGACGAGATCATCGACGCCGCCCGCGTCGACGGCGCGCGTGAGCCCCGCATCATCCGCAGCGTCGTGCTGCCGATCATCGGGCCCGGGGTGGCGACGGTGTTCCTGCTGACCTTCGTCGGCACGTGGAACAACTACCTCCTGCCGCTGCTGGTGCTCCAGTCCCCCGAGCTCATGCCGATCACGCTGGGCCTGACGAGCTGGAACCGGGTCTCGCTGTTCCCCTCGACGGGTGCAGAGGTCTTGTACAGCCTCGTCGTGACCGGATCGCTGCTGTCGATCATCCCGCTGATCATCGTGTTCATCTTCCTGCAGCGGTACCTCCGCAGCGGGCTCACCCTGGGAGCCGTCAAGTGAGTGCCACCCCCACCCGCCGCGTCTTCGCCCACGAGGTCGTCGACTTCGACACCCCCGCCGCGATCACGACGCGTGCGGAGCTGGACGGCGAGGTCGAGCGGCTGCGCTCGGAGGTGCCGGCCGCCGTCATCGAGAACGAACGACCCCTGCGCACCGTCCACCCCCTCACGCCGTGGCACGTACGCGCGTGTGCGGAGCATCCCGCCGACCCCGCCGCAGCCGACGCCTCGGATTTCGCGCCGGCGACGCTTCCGTACAGCACCGAGGACGCGTACCTGCACTTCCGTGCCGAGACGCCGGCCAGTGACAGTGCGTGGGCCGAGCGCGCCGTCCTGCGCGTGGTCCGCCCCGACTACGAAGCCGTCGTGTACGTCGATGGCCGTGCCGCCGGCCGCCGCCGCGGATACCTCGGCACACTGGAGGTGGAGATCGACGCCCGCCGGTCGCGGCAGATCGACATCATCATCCGCCGCGCCCGCGACACGTACCGGTGGTCCGGCGAGAGCGAGGGCGAGAACTTCGGCGACGCACACGGCAAGGGGCTCGGGTCGGTCGTGGCGGATGCGGTCACCGCCGGTGCCGCGCTGGACGCGGTGGAGCTCGAACTCCGCCCGCCCGCACACCTGTCGTATGTCGCCGCGGATGCCCGGGCCGACGGCACGGCCGACGTCGTGGTCGAAGTCTCCGGCGCCGGGGATGCGGCCGAGGGCCTCTCGATCGCGGTGACGGTGACCACCACGGAGGGCCATGTGGTCGCGCAACAGCGGCACGACGTGACGGCAGCGCGCACCTCGGTGCCGCTCTCGGCCGCCGGCATCACGCCGTGGTCGCCCGCCGACCCGGTGCTGTATCGCCTCACCGTGCAGGTGTGGTCCGGAGATGAGCTGGTCGACGAGGTCCGCCGCCCCATGGGCTTCCGGACATTCCAGCGCGATGCCGACGGCTCCCTGTCGCTGAACGGCGCGCCCATCCTCCTGCGCGGCACGACGACCATCGGCTGCGTGTGGGATGCGTCCCGCGAAGGCCGCGACGAGGACGTCATCCGCCAGCTGCTCATCGTCAAGGCGCTGTTCGGCAACATGCTGCGCGTGCACGTCGCCGTCCCACCCGCGCGGGTGTTCGAGCTCGCCGACCGCGTGGGCGTGATGATCTACCAGGACGGGCCGTTCCAGTGGCACTGCTTCGCCTCGCGTGAGGCCGATCTGGAGGAGGAGCTCCTCCAGGTCGAGGAGCTCGCGCGCACGGTGGCGGGTCACCCGAGCGTCGTGGTGGTGTCGGTTCCGAACGAGATGCACATGAAGGTGCCCTTCCACGACGCCGACATCGCCTTCGTCGAACGGGCCGCGGACGTGCTCCGTGAGCACGTCCCGGGCGCCGTGCACCTGCAGGACTGGTCGGGCGGCACGCGGCCCCGAACGCTCCCGCAGGCGGTGCACGACTACCCCGGCTACTTCTACGCCACGACAGGGGCGCTCACGGGTGTGTTCGACGACCCGGCCAACGAGCAGGTGGATCCCGGCGTGCGAGCGATCGTCTCGGAGTACGGCGGTGGCGTCGTGCCGAGCTGGGAGGCGATGAAGTGCACCCAGGATGCGCATGCCCGCCGCGGCGAGACCATCACCCTCCCGCCGACGGAGGACGACCGGTGGACGGCCGAGGCGAGCCTGTACGAGATGACGGGGGAGATGGTGCGCACCCACCAGCGCGTCGTCGGCTGGCGCGACTCGTTCGCCGAGTACCGCCGCGCCAGTGGGGAGGCGCAGTCCCGCGTGCTCACGCGGCAGACCGGGCGCATGCGCCGCGACCGCCAGCACGTCTCCGGCGTCATCCATCACTATCTGCAGAACCCGGGCGACGTCTGGTACAACCCGTGGGTCGACCTGCACGTGATCGACAACGCCGGCGAGCTGACCGGCGGGTTCTCGGCGCTGCGGGACGCGCTCCGCCCGGTGTCGCTGGAGGTGACGGGTCTGCCGCATCGTGCGTACGGCGGCACGACGCTGACCCCGGAGATCTGGATCTGCAACGACCTGCCCGCCGAGATCCCCATCGATGTCGAGTGGACCGCTCGGACGGAGGACGGCGAGGTCCTCGCCACCGACAGTGTGGCCGCCCGCCTGGACGCCGGTTCGGCCGTCGCGGTGGCCCGGCCCGAGGTCGTGCTGCCGGTCGGAAACCGGGTCGCTGCCGTCGTCCTGACCGCGCGTGTCCGCCTCGAGGGACGCGCGTGGGTGGAGGCGACCGAGTCGGTCCAGGTGCACCCGGCCGCGCCGACGTGGGACGGCGAGGTGGACGTGCTGGGCGACCTGGACGGGTTCATCGAGCGCGCCGGCGCATGGCTGCCGCGTCTTCGGCCCTACTCCGCGGACAACGCGCACCCGGTGGTCGTCACGCCGGACGTGGCCCTCACCGCCGATGTCGTCGGTGAACTGCGTGCCGCCTCCGAACGCGGCCGCATCGTCGTGCTGCTGGAGCGCCGCCCGGGGGACGACCTGGGCTGGATCGGCAAGCACATCGAACTGGCCGTCACCGGCGACCAGCCGGTCGAGGTCGCCAACGTGGAGCTCTCGATGCGGGATTCCGGCCTCACCACCGACGACCTCAGCCGCTGGGCGACGCCCGACGGCCGTGTGCTGACCAATCCGCTCATGGGCATCGATCGCCGCGGGACGCCGGCGTGGGCCCGATGCGGGCACGGCCTGCAGATGTCGGCCATTCAGGAGGCGAGCCGCCTGGGCGGGCTCGTCCTGGTGTGCCAGCTGCTGGTGTGGTCGACCCTCGCCCACGAGCCGATGGCCGCGCGCGTCCTCCAGGCGCTACTGGCCGCTCCCTACCGACCCATCTGATCGCCCCCCACGACGACGAACAAGCAAGGAACCACCGTGAACCGCTCCTCGAGCACGGCCGCCGACGGCGTCCGCGTTTCCGCCACCTCCGCCGACCTGGACGCCCGTGCCCACCGCACGCTCCCCGGCGGTGTGAACTCCAACGTGCGCCTCGCGGCACCGAAGCTCTACTTCGAGCGCGGCGAAGGGGCGCGCCTGTACGACGTCGACGGCAACGAGTACATCGACTACCTGCTCGGCCAGGGGCCGAACATCCTCGGGCATGCACCGGCGAAGCTGCAGGCCGACGTCGCCGCCGCGGTGAGCTCCGGCATGCTGTTCGGCGCTCAGCACGAGGCCGAGGTCCGCGCCGCCGAGCGGGTCGTGGAGATCCTCGGCTGGCCGGACATGGTCCGCTTCGGGGTGTCCGGCACCGAGAGCGTGCAGGCCGCGCTCCGCCTCGCGCGCGCGGCGACCGGCAAGCGCCGGTTCATCCGGTTCGAGGGGCAGTACCACGGCTGGCTCGACAACACGCTGGCCAACTGGGACGCCGAAGGCAACGCCCTCGTCGCGGGCGCCGGTCAGATCGCCGACTACCTTCGCGACTTCGTGCCCACGCCCTGGAACGACCTGGCCGCCGTGCGCGAGCGACTCGAGACGCACGACGACATCGCCGCGATCATCACCGAGCCCATCATGCTCAACGCCGGCTCCATCCCGCCGGAGGACGGGTACCTCCAGGGGCTGCGCGCGCTGGCGGACGAATTCGGCGTCGTGCTCATCTTCGACGAGGTCATCACCGGCTTCCGCGTGGGCCTGGGCGGGGCGGCGGAGCGCTACGGCGTCACGCCCGACCTCGCCGTGTACGGCAAGGCGATCGCCGCGGGCTGGCCGGTGAGCGCGCTGGCCGGCCGCCGCGACCTGATGGAGCGGTTCGGCACGGGCGAGGTCAACCACTCCGGCACCTTCAACGCCTCCGTGATGGCCACCGCGGCGGTCCTGTCGGCCACCGGGATCCTGCAGGAGACCTCGCCGTACGCGCGCATGGAGGAATACGGCCGGTCGTTGCAGGAGCTCATCCGCGCCGCGGCGGCCAAGCACGACCTCCCGCTGCACGTGCAGGGCGTGCCGATGGCCTTCCACGTCTCCTTCAGTGGCGGACGCACCCTCAAGGACAACCGCGACATCCTCGCGTGCGACGCGCCCCGGTACGCGGCGCTGTCGCGCGAGCTCATCCGCCATGGCGTGTGGGTGGCAGCCCGCGGCGTCTGGTACATCAGCGCGGCGCACTCGGACGCCGAGCTCGCCGACACCGAGGAGCGCGTGGATCGGGCGTTCGCCGCTCACGCCGGCTCATGACGGCCCGGCGCGTGCGGGTCGGCGTCCTCGGGTTCTTCCACGAGTCCAACACGTTCGCGCCCGGCGCGATCCGGCTCGAAGACGTCGAGCCGCGGACGCTGTCCGGCGAGCGGATCCTGGACGAGCATGCGGATGCCGACACCGCCGTGTCGGGTCTTCTCGCCGGCGCCGCGCGGCACGGATGGGAAACGGTCCCGCTGACCTACATCGAGTTCGTGCCGTCGGCGCCCCTGGACGCCGGCGCAACCGCCGAGGTGATCGCACGACTGCGCCGCGCGGTCACCGAGCACGGTCCGTTCGACGCGCTCCTGGTCGCGCTGCACGGTGCGGCGGTGTCCCTTGCCGAGCCGGATCTGGACGGCGCCGTGCTGGATGCACTGCGCGAGGCGGCCGGCGCGGACACCTTGATCGCCGGTGTCCTGGACCTGCACGCCAACGTGTCGCCGCGGATGGCTGCAGCGGCCGACGTGCTCGTCGGCTACCGCACCAATCCCCATGTGGACGCGAAGGACCGCGGCCAGGAGGCCGCCGACATCGTGGCGCGTGCGCTGACGGAGGGCATCCGCCCCCGCTGCGAGCTGGTGATGGTGCCCGCCGTGATGGGGATCCTCGCGCAGGCCACCGCCGCCGAGCCCTGGGCGGGGTTCGCGCGGGCCGCGGATGACACCCGGCAGTTCCCCGGCGTGCTGTCGGTGTCGCTGTTCCAGGGCTTTCCGTGGGCCGACGTTCCCGAGATGGGGATGTCGGTCCTCGTCGTGGCACCGATCGGTGACCATTCCGCGCGCGGCAGCGCCGAACGCCTCGCGGATGTGATGTGGGCGGGTCGGAACGGATTCCGCTCCGACCCGGCCGCGCCCGCGGCGGCCCTCGCCGACGCCCCCGCCGGCACGACGACGCTCCTGCTGGATGTCGGCGACAACATCGGCGCCGGCGGCACCGGGGCGAGCACGCATGTCCTCGGGCACGCCATCGCCGCGGGACGCCGCAGCGTCGTCGGCATCGTGTGCGACCGGGACGCCGCGGCCCTGGTGCACGAGGTCGGTGTCGGCGCCGCGATCGAGCTCGCCGTCGGCGAGCCTGCCCTGACTGTGCGCGGCACCGTGACGGCGGTCTCCGACGGCCACTACGAGGATCCCGGTCCCACGCACGTCGGGCACCGCTACTTCGATGCCGGACCCTCCGCGGCGCTGACCCTCGAGGGCGGTCAGACGCTCGTGCTGTGCAGCCGCGCCATCCTGCCCTCCTCGGCGCAGCAGTTGCTCAGCCTCGGTGTCGATCCCCGCGCGCACGAGATCGTCATCGCCAAGGGCGTGCACTCCCCGGTGGCCGGCTACCGGCCCTATGTCGACCGGATCGATTACGCGGACACCCCGGGCGCCACCGCCAACGACTTCTCCGCCCTGGACTACCGGCGCCGCCGGCGTCCGCTCTTCCCCCTCGAGACCGAGCACGACCGCGCGGGATCGCCGCGCCCTGCGACCGACAACGAACGGAGCCTCCGCCCATGAAGATCACCGCCGTCGAGACCATCTATCCCGGCGCCCGCAGCGCCATGCCGGCCCTGGTGTTCGTCCGCATCCACACGGATGAGGGCATCCAGGGCATCGGCGACACGTTCTACCTGCCGCAGACCTGCATCTCCCTCATCCACGAGCACATCGCACCGGTCCTCCTCGGCCAGGACGCGCTCGCCATCGAGCGGCACTGGCGTGACCTGTACCGCGCCTACGCGCGCTTCGGTGGGCGGGGAGCGGAGATCCGCGCGCTGTCGGCGGTGGACGTGGCCCTGTGGGACATCCTCGGCAAGGCGTCGGGCCAGCCCGTGCACCGGCTCCTCGGCACGGCGCAGGAGAGCATCCCCACCTACAACACGTGCGGCGGCCCCCTGTACGCCTCCGTGGACGGCGGATCGCAGGCCGGCTACGGCAGCTCGCGCGTCGCCGGCATGTGGGACGACTTCGACGCGTTCCTCAACCGTCCGGGGGAGCTGGCGCAGGACCTCGTCTCGGAAGGGGCGAAGGGCATGAAGATCTGGCCCTTCGACCGCTTCGCCCAGGCCAAGGGATCGCGCGCGATCGAGGGGGGAGATCTGGCGGCGGGGCTGTCGACGGTCGCCGCGATCCGTGACGCCGTCGGCGACGCGATCGAGATCATGGTGGACGGCCACGGACTGTGGGATCTCACGCCGGCCATGCGCATCGCCAAGGGTCTCGAGCAGTACGACCTGGCGTGGGCCGAAGACCTCACGCTCGCCGACAACCCGCGCACGCTCGCGCGCCTGCGCGCGTCGTCCACGACGCCCATCTCCGTGTCGGAATACCTCGTGACGCGGCAGGAGTACATGCCGATCCTCGAGCAGGATGCCGCGGACCTCATCATGATCGACCCCACCTGGGCCGGCGGCATCACCGAGAGCCGCAAGATCGCGGTGCTGGCGGACACGTTCGGGCTGCCGGTCACTTACCACGACTGCACGGGCCCGCTCACGCTGCTGGCCGGTATCCACCTGTCGGCCGCCACCCCCAACCTCCGCTATCAGGAGTCGGTCCGCGCCTACCTCCGGTCGGTCTACCCGACGATGGTGACCTACGTGCCCGAAGTGATCGACGGCACCTTCGCGCTCCCGACAGCGCCGGGGCTGGGCACCGAACTGAGCCCGGAGTTCCTCGCCGGCGAAGACGTCGTGGTGCGCACCACGCGGCTCGAGAGCTGACGGGAGCGACGATCATGACATCTGCCGGCGCTCGCCGTCGCGCGTTCGTGGCGTCCGTGGGTGCCGCCGTCCTCACCGGGTCGGCGCTCGCCGCCCCCGCCGTCGCATCCGAACCTGCCGCCCCCATCGACGTGCAGGTCCTCGCGATCACGGATCTGCACGGGTACCTGAGTCCGCCGGCCGACCAGGCCAACGGCACCATCGCCACCTCGGACGGGCGCACGCTCAGCGTCGGCGGGGCGGCATACCTCGCCACGCATCTCGACGGCGCCTCGGAAGGCGCCGGAAACTCCCTCCGGGTGAGCAACGGCGACAGCTTCACCGGGTGGCAGTGGCAGGTCACGATGACCCGCGACGAGCCGACGATCGAGGTGATGAACGCGCTGGACATCGAGGTGTCCACCGTCGGCAATCACGAGCTCGACATCTCCGAGTGGTTCCTCGCCGACCATATGGCCGAGGGCGCCTGCGACGGCGACCCGGGGATGTGCTTCCCGCAATCCGACGGCACCGCGTTCGCCGGGGCCGATTTCCCGTTCCTCGCCGGCAACCTCACGCGCACAGCCGATGGGACCCGCCCGTTCGCGGCATCCTATGTGCGCGAGGTCAGCGGTGAGGGCGGGGTGACGCGCAAGGTCGGCGTGATCGGCGTCACGACCCCGGCGGTGGAGCGGATCTTCGCGTCCTACCAGGTGGGTGCGCTGCAGGCGGGGGAGATGCTCGACGCCGTGGACGCCGAGGCCGAACGGCTCGCCGCCCAGGGCGTGAACGCGATCGTCGTGCTCGCGCACGAGGGGGCGTCGACCACGGGGACGTTCGACCAGTGCGCCGACGTGCAGGGCCCGATCGTGGAGCTCGCGACGCACGCGAGCCCCCTCGTGGACGTCGTCGTCGGTGGTCACTGGCATACCGCCTTCTCGTGCATGCTGCCCGGCCCAGACGGCACCGACCGGCCGGTGATCTCGCCCGGGCATCACGGGCGCCTGTTCGCCGACATCCGCTTCGACGTCGATCCGGTGACCGGCGACGTCGTGCCCGGCACGGCAGCCGCTGTGAACGTCCCGGTCACGCGGGACGTTCCCGCCGACCCGGAGATCGCCGCGACCGTGGACTACTGGAACGGCGTCGGCGCGCAGCGGTGGGCCGATCCCCTCGGCGCCGTCACCGCGGAGGTCTCAATGACGCTCGATGACACCGGCGAATCCGCGATGAAGAACCTCGTCGCCGACGCGTACCGCGACATCGGCGGCGAGACCTGGGGCACGCGTCCCGATCTGGCGATCGCCGAGCCCTACCAGGTGCGCGGGGGAATCTCCCATGCCGTCGGCACGAACGCCGCCGACGCGCCGGGGCGCGTGCTGTTCGGTGAGGCGTGGTCCGCGCAGGGCCGAGGGTCGTCGATCGTCACCGGTCGGCTGACCGGGGCGCAGATCCGCGACGCTCTCGAACAGCAGTGGCGGACGGATGCGGCCGGCGCCGAGCAGTACGTGCCGCTGGGGCTCTCGGGCCTCACCGTCGTGGCCAACCCCACGCAGCCGGTGGGTCAGCGCGTCAAGAGCGTGCGCCTCGACGGCCGGCCGCTGCTGGCCCACCACTCGTACGTGGTGTCGATGTCGTCGCGCCTGGCTCTCGGCATGGACGGCTTCACGGCGTTGGCGGACCCGCGCGACCCGGTCCGCTCCGACATGGACTACTTCGCGTTCACGTCCTGGTGGGGCGGGCAGGATGTCGTGACGCCGCCGGCGACGGACCGCGTGGAGTTCCGCTGCGGGAAGGCGTGGAGCCGGCCGGGCTGGCCGGTGCTCCCGCCGAACGTCCCCGGCGGGCCCTGCGGGTGAGGCTCAGCGGCTGCGGGCGCTCAGCTCCCGCAGCCGCGCGCCGAGGCGCTCGATGACCGGCGGGGTCATGCGGGTGATGGGTCCCGACACGCTCAGCGCATGCTGCCTGCCGTGTCCGGCGCCGCCGACGATCGCGGCGACGCAGATGGCGCCGCGCTCGTTCTCCTCGAAGTCGATTGCGTACCCCCGGTCGCGGGTGTGCTGAAGATCGTCATGGAGGGTGCGCGCCTCGTCGCCGTCGGGCATGTCCGCCGCCAGCGTGAAGCGCAGCTGCTCGTCGTCGAGCGACGCGAGGATCGCCTTGCCCAGCGCCGTGGAGCGTGCGCTGTGCAGACTGCCCACCTCCGCGGTCATCCGCAGGCTCAAGTGGCTCTCGACGATCGCGAGGTACTGGATGTGATCGCCGACCAGAACGCCGAGGTTGACCGTCTCCTGGAATTCGTCACGCAGGTCGTTCATGACCGGCAGCAGGTCGGACACGACGTCCTGCCCCTTCATGAGGGCCGACGACATGGCCAGCAGCTGCGGGCCGGGCACGTAGCGCTTGTGCGCATCCCGGATCGCGAGCCCGCGCTCCTCGAGCGTGTTGAGGATGCGGTAGACCGCGGCCTTCTCGATCCCGCTCGCCTCGGCGATCTCGCGCAGGGTCTGAGCTTCGCCGAACACGAGCGCCTCGAGGACGTCCACCGCTTTCGAGAGCACGCCGACCGTGTGGGATCTGGGTCGCGTCGCCGTCTCATCGGGTGCGGCCATGTTCTTCCCCCTCTGCGCTCCGCGATTCGCGATGCGCATTGAAAGTTTGGTAAGTAAACTATAACACCGGCATGCCGAATGAGGAGGAACGGATGAGATTCGCGCGAGTAGGAGAACCCGGGGCCGAGAAGCCGGTCGTGGTGCAGGGCGACGCACTGTTCGACCTCACGCCGCTCACGGCCGACATCGATGGTGCGTTCCTCGCCGACCCCTCCGCTCGTGCCCGCGTGGCCGTCGCGCTGGCGGACGGCGCCCTCCCGCGGCTTCCCGCCGACGACTCCCGCCGCTTCGGACCGCCGATCGCGCGGCCGCACGCGCTGCTGTGCATCGGGCTGAACTATGCGGCCCACGCCGCCGAGTCCGGCGCCGCCAGCCCGACCGAACCCATCCTGTTCCTGAAGACCCCGAATACCCTGTGCGGTCCCAACGATGACCTCGTGCTTCCTCCCGGCAGCCGCAAGACCGACTGGGAGGTCGAACTCGGCGTGGTCATCGGCGCGCCCGCGTACCGGCTGAAGGACCCGTCGGACGCGTGGGCGCACATCGCGGGATATGTTCTCGCCGACGACGTCTCCGAGCGCGAGTACCAGCTCGAACGCCCGGGCGGCCAGTGGTCCAAGGGCAAGATCTCGCCCGGATTCACCCCCGCCGGACCCTATCTGGTCACCGCCGACGAGGTCGACCCGGGAAACCTCGGCATCCGCAGCCGGGTCAACGGCGAGGTCCGGCAGGACTCCACGACCGCCGACCTCATCTTCCCCGTGGAGTTCCTGGTGTGGCACCTCAGCCAGTACGTGCGGCTGGAGGCCGGCGATCTCGTGCTGACGGGCACACCCGAGGGTGTCGCGCTGTCCGGTCGCTTCCCCTACCTCGCCGACGGCGACCGCGTCGAGGTGGAGATCGACGGGCTCGGCGCGCAGTCGCGGAGCGTCGTTGCCGGCACGGATGACTGAACGGGACAGCCGCGTCCGCACGCCGTGGGTGATCGGGCACCGTGGGGCGCCAGGACATCGCCCCGAGCACTCCCGCGCGTCGTACGAGACGGCGATCCGGCTCGGCGTGGACGCGGTCGAACCCGACGTCGTGCTGTCGGCCGACGGCGTGCCCATGGTGCTGCACGAGACGGAGCTGTCGGCCACGACCGATGTCGCCGCGAGGCCGGAGTTCGCCGAGCGTCGCAGCGTCAAGGTCGTCGACGGGGCCCGGCGCGAGGGCTGGTTCGCCGAGGACTTCACGAGTGCCGAGCTGCAGGGGCTGCGCAGGCACGAGCGGTGGCCGCACCTGCGCCCGGAAAGCGCGGCGGCCGAAGGCGGGGCCGTGCTGACGCTCGCCGAACTCATCCGCCTCGTGGACGACACCGCCGTCGGGACGGAGTGCGCGCTCGTGATCGAGCTGAAGCACTCGGATCACCTGCGTGCGCTCGGGCTGGATCTCGAGCGTGCGGTGATCGACGTGCTCGCGGAGCACCCGCGGCCGGACGGCGGGGTGCGCACGGTCATGGTGGAGAGCTTCGAGCCGGAGGCGCTCCGGCGGATACGCGCGGCGGGGTTCGCGGGCCAGTGTGCGCTCCTGTGCGAGGGCGCTTCGCTGGCGGAGGTACTGGAGCAGGCCGCGGCCGCTTTCGGACCCGTCGGCCGCGACGGCGGCGCGCCCGTGTTCCTCAGCATCGACAAAGACCTCGTCCTGCAGCATCCGGACGGAGCCGAGGCGGCGGTCCGGGGGATCCGGGATGAGGGCTGGCGGCCCCTCGTGTGGACGCTGCGCCCCGAGAACGCGTTCCTCACGCCGCGCTACCGGCGCGGGAGCGACCCTGCCGCCCACGGCGACTACGTCGGCGAATGGGGAGAGCTCGTCGCGGCCGGGGTGGACGGCGTGTTCGTCGACCATCCCGATCTCTTCGCCCGTGCACACGATCCCGCGGCCACCGCGGTCTGAACCGGAAAGGCACAAACGACATGGACGTGCAGGCGGAACTCTGGTGGGCCACTGGGCATGGACTCGGTGAGTCCGCACGCTGGTTCGGCGGCGCCTACCACTGGGTCGACATCGAGAGCGGTTCGGTGCTGCGCGCCCGACCGGGGGGACCGCTCGAACGCACCGAGCTCGGAGGGATCGTCTCCGCCGTGTTCGATGCGGGCGACGGATGCGAAGGCGTCGTCGCCGGCGACCGCATCCTCGTGCTGCGGGACGGTCGGATCGAGAAGGAATACCCGCTCCCGGATCTCGCCGACCGGCACGGGCGCACCAACGACGCACGCGTCGACCCTCTCGGACGGTTGTGGGTCGGCACCGTGGGACGAGGGTCCGACGCCCGCGCGGCGGTGCTGTGGCGCCTGGACGCGGAGGGCCCGGCCGTCGTGCGCTCGGGGCTCACGCTCTCGAATGGGCTGGACTTCGACGCAGCCGGCACCGCGTACCACGCCGACACGTTCGACCGCGTGGTGTACCGCTACCGTATGGGGCCGGACGGCGAGATCGCGCAGGTCGAGGAGGCCGTGCGGGTGGACGGCCTCCCCGACGGGCTGTGCCTGGACGCCGCGGACGGGTTGTGGATCGCCCTGTGGGGCGGCGGCCGCGCGGAGAGGTACGACGCAGGCGGCCGGCGCACCCATGTCATCCGCACACCCGGCGCGTCGCAGGTGACGTCGCTGTGCTTCGGCGGGCCGCGCCTGGACGAGGTGTTCCTCACCACAGCCGCGGAGGATGTCGACGAACCGAACGCCGGTGCGGTGTTCCGTGCCCGCGTCGACGTGACCGGCCGAGCCGAATCGATTTGGACACGGGAACGGGAGACGGGTGCGAGCCATGACTGAGGGTGCAACGGGGCGGGTGGCCGTCGTCACGGGAGGCAGCCGCGGCATCGGCCGCGCGATCGCGGAGCGTTTGGCCGCCGACGGTCATCGCGTGGTCGTGATCGACGTCGACGCTGCCGTCGAGGAGGTCGCGCGGGCGGCGGGCTGGCGCGGCATCGTCGCCGACGTCTCCGATGAGGCCGCCGTCGAACGGGCGTTCGCGTCGATCCTCGAGCGGGAGGGGCGGGTGGACGTGCTCGTGAACAACGCGGCCCTCACCGGCGTGCACCGCGCCTGGGAGAGTGTCTCGGTCGCAGACTGGGACGAGCTGATGGCGGTGAACCTCCGCTCGGTGTTCCTGTGCTCGCGGGCCGCTGCGCGCGACATGCGGGAACGCCGATGGGGGCGGATCGTGAACATCTCATCGGTGACGTTCGCCCTCGGCATGCGGAACCTCGTGGACTACGTCGCCTCGAAGGGCGGCGTCGTGGGGTTCACGCGAGCCTTCGCGCGTGAGGTGGGACAGGATTTCATCACCGTCAACGCGGTGTCGCCCGGATCCATCCAGACCGAGGCCGACATCGCCAACTTCCCCGATCAAGACGCCATCGCCGCCGCCCAGGCGGAGGTGCAGGCCATCCCGCGTCGCGGCATGCCGGCCGACATCGCCGCGGCGGTATCGTTCCTGGCGGGGGACGACGCGTCCTTCGTCACCGGGCAGACCCTCGGCGTCGACGGCGGCTGGATCATGGCCTGACCTGCTCCCGACGTTCTCCGGCCGATCACTGCGAAGGGTGATGCACGATGGCAATGGATCCCACGGGTACGACGACCCTGGCCGCACCCGCCGCAGAGCTGCTGCGCAACCTCCGCACGGCCGGCGTCGAGGTGCGCACGCGCGCGACCGACCGGCTCGCGGCGGCCCATGACGGATCGCACTACCTCCTGACGCCCCAGGCCGTGGTGAAGGCGAAGAACGCGACCGATGTGGCCGCGACCATGCGCGCCGCGCAGCAGTCCGGCGTCCCCGTCACTTTCCGCTCCGGAGGGACGAGTCTGTCCGGTCAGGCCGGCACCGCGGGCGTGCTCATCGACACGCGCATGCATTTCCGCGGCATCACGGTGCTCGAAGACGGCGCCCGCGTCAGGACCGGCCCGGGCGCCACCGTGCGGGCGGTCAACCTCCGCCTGGCCCGGCACGGCCGCAAGCTCGGTCCCGATCCGGCGAGCGAGATCGCCTGCACGATCGGGGGCGTGGTCGCCAACAACTCCAGCGGCATGTGCTGCGGCACCCACGCGAACACCTACCGCACCCTGGACTCGGCCATCCTGGTGCTGCCCTCCGGCACGGTCATCGACACGTCATCGCCGGATGCGGACGACACTCTGCGCGCGCGCGAGCCGCGCATCCACGCGGGGCTGCTCGCCCTGCGCGACCGCGTACGCGCAGACGCCGCATCCGTGCGCGCGATCGAGGAGCTGTACGCCATCAAGAACACGATGGGGTACGGGCTCAACTCGTTCGTCGACCACGACCGCGCCGTCGACATCCTCGAGCACCTGGTCGTCGGCAGCGAGGGCACGCTCGCGTTCGTGGCCGAGGCCACCTTCCGCACCGTTGCGCTGCCCGCCCATGTCGCCACGGGGCTGCTGGTGTTCCCGACGCTGGACTCCGCCACCGCGGCCCTTCCCGACCTGGTGGCCGCCGGATTCGCCGCCATCGAGCTGATGGATGCCACGAGCCTGCGCGTCGCGCAGCGCGACCCCGACGCGACCCCCGAGCTTCTCGGGCTCCAGGTCACCGAACAGGCCGCGCTGCTGGTCGAGCATCAGGCCGTGAGTGCCGACGGGCTGGACGCGCTCGTGTCCGCGTCGGCCCCGCTGCTGTCCACGCTGGAGTTGGCCGTGCCTGCCGCCCTCACGACCGATCCGGCGATCCGCGCGCAGCTGTGGCACATCCGGAAGGGACTGTTCACGGCCGTGGCCGGGGCGCGCCCGTCGGGGACGACCGCGCTCCTGGAAGACATCGCCGTGCCCGTGGACCGGCTGCTGTCCACCTGCACCCGCCTGATCGAGCTGTTCGACCGGCACGGCTACGAAGACAGCGTCATCTTCGGGCACGCCAAGGACGGCAACATCCACTTCCTCCTCAACGAACGCTTCGACGACCCGCGCTCGCTGCTGCGGTACGAGGCCTTCACCGAGGAGATGGTCGATCTCGTCCTGTCGCAGGGCGGCACGCTCAAGGCCGAACACGGCACGGGGCGCATCATGGCGCCGTTCGTGCGCCGTCAGTACGGCGACGAACTGTACGACGTCATGCGCGAACTGAAGGCGCTCGTCGACCCGGAAGGGCTGCTGAATCCGGGCGTGCTCCTCGCCGAGGATCCGAGCGCCCACGTGCAGGATCTGAAGATCGTGCACACCGTCGAGGAAGAGGTCGACCGCTGCGTGGAGTGCGGCTACTGCGAGCCGGTGTGCCCCAGCAAGGATCTGACCCTCACGCCCCGCGAGCGCATCGTCCTGCGGCGGGAGATGGCCCGGGCCGAGGCCGCCGGCGACCACGCGCTCGCGCAGCAGCTGCGGTCGGAGTACGACTACGACGGCGTGCAGACGTGCGCGGTGGACGGGATGTGCCAGACGGCATGCCCCGTACTCATCAACACCGGTGACCTCGTGCGGCGCCTGCGCACGGAGAACCAGAACGCCCTCTCGCAGGCGGGGTGGAAACTCGCGGCGAAGCAGTGGGGCGCGGTCAGTCGCGTGGGCGGGATGGCGCTGTCGGTGGCGGATGCCGTTCCGGCGGCGCTGCCCGCGGCGGCCACCGCTGTGGGACGCGCCGTGCTGGGGGACGATGTCGTACCGAAGTACACCGGAGACCTGCCCGCGGGGGGTGCGAAGCGCCGGCCGTTCACCGAACCGGACGCCGTCGCGGTGTACTTCCCCAGCTGCACCACGACGATGTTCGGGCCGGCCGAGCCCGGCACGCGCGGCGCATCCGAGTCGTTCCGTGAACTCTGCGCGCGAGCGGACGTGCCGCTGGCGACGCCGGCCGACATCCCGGCGCTGTGCTGCGGGACGCCGTGGAAGTCGAAGGGACTGACCGACGGGTATGCGGCGATGAAGGACCGTGTCGCGGCATCCCTTCGTGCGGCCACGCGCGAGGGTGAGCTGCCGGTGGTCTGCGACGCGTCCTCCTGCACGGAGGGCCTGGAGGTTCTGCTGGAGGCGGCCGGGGAATCGGGGATCCGCGTCATCGACGCCGTCCAGTTCGTCGACGAGGTGGTGCTCGAGCGACTCCCGGCCGGGGAGCGCGTGGCCTCCCTCACCCTCCACCCGACGTGCTCGTCGACCCGCATGGGGATCAATCCCGCCCTCACGAGCGTGGCTGCCGCCGCCGCGGACGAGGTGCACGTGCCCGACGACTGGGGATGCTGCGCCTTCGCCGGTGACCGCGGGATGCTGCACCCCGAGCTCACCGCCTCGGCCACCGCGCCGGAGGCCGCCGAGGTGGCATCCGGCGGGCCGGCCCAGCACGCCTCGCTCAACCGCACGTGCGAGCTCGGCATGACCCGCGCCACCGGGCACGCCTACCGGCACGTGCTGGAGGTGCTCGCGGACACCCTGCCCGACCTGCCCTGAGCCCGCGCAGTTCCCGAACTCCTCAAAACCGCGAGTGTGCGCGGCCGAAACCGCCGCAACCAGGCCGGCGGCGGCGGAATTGAGGAGTTCGGGCGGCACGGACACCGCACGGATCGCGCCGGCAGACGAGCCGCTGCGTGACCACTGCTGTCACCCTGGTCTTCGAGCCGTCGCGTCGACGACTGCCATCCGCACCCGAAAGGCCGCCATGACCACTCCTCACATCGCCGCAGCCCCCGGCGACTTCGCCCCCGACGTGCTCCTGCCCGGCGATCCCCGTCGCGCTCGCCGCATCGCCGAGACGTTCTTCGACGATCCGCGGCTGGTCACCGACGTGCGCGGCATCCTCGGTTTCACCGGATCCATCGGCGGCCGCCCCATCTCCGTCCTCGCCTCCGGGATGGGCATGCCGTCGGTGTCGATCTACGCCACCGAGCTCGCGCGGTCCTTCGGTGTCACCCGTATCGTCCGCACCGGCACGCTCGGTGCGATGCAGGAGCACGTCGCGGTCGGCGACGTCGTCATCGCCTCTGCCGCGCACACCGATTCGGCCATGAGTGAGCTGCGCATCCCGGGTGTGCACTTCAGCCACGCCCCCTCGTTCGCGCTGCTGCGCGAGGCGGCAGCCGTGGCGGCGGGAAGGGGCCTGAAGGCACACGTGGGGGCGGTGTTCACGAGCGACAGCTTCTACGGCGTCCGGCCAGAGATCACCGCAGGGCTGACCGCGCACGGCGTCCTCGCCGTGGAGATGGAGGCCGCGGGTCTGTACGCCGTCGGGGCGGCTGAGGGGATCGAGACGCTGATGGTCGGGACCATCAGCGACCACCTGCTGCGCGCGGAGGAGATGACCCCCGAGCAGCGCGAGACCACCTTCGTCGACATGGTCGCGGTGGCCCTCGGATCCCTGGGATTCACCCTCTGAGCGGCGGCGGCGGCGGCGACGGAGGGGGCGAGGGAAGCGCAGCGCGGCGTCGGGGCGCAGACTGGATGCTGTGACCCGACCCGCTCCACTGCAGCCGCCCCGCATCGAATCCCTGACCCTCCCGCCGCTCGCCGACGCCGACGCACGCGATCTGCGCGCGGGCGGCTCCTACGAGGCATCCCGGTTCACCGGCGCCGACGTGGCGGGGCGCGACCTGACCGGTGCCCGGTTCCTCGAGTGCGAACTCTCCGAGTGGTCGGCCGACGACGCGGTGCTGCAGGGGGCGGAATTCGTGCAGGCGCGCATCAGCCGCCTCAACGCGCCGACCCTCCGCGCGGGACGGACACGCTTGCGCGAGGTGGAGATCCTCGCGTCACGGCTGGGCTCGGTGGAGCTGTACGACGCCGCGGTGTCGGACGTCGTCGTCGCCGACTCGAAGATCGGCTGGATCAACCTGCGCGCCGGTGATCTTCACGACGTGGTGTTCCGCAACTGCCGGTTCGACGAGATCGACCTCAGCGGCGCCCGGCTGAACCGCGTCGCGTTCGAAGGATGCACGACGGGCCGGCTCGACCTGGCGGGAAGCCGCCTGCAGCACGTCGACCTGCGGGGGCTTCGTTTCGACGCCGTCGACGGACCGGCGGGACTTTCCGGAGCAACGATCGACCGCGACCAGCTCGCCATGATGGCCGAGATGTTCGCCGCGCACATGGGCGTCCACGTGCGCGGCTGACCGATCCGCCGGCGACGCGAGCCGGCTCACACCCGGATCAGCACCTTGCCCACCGTCCCCTGCTCGACGGCGTCGTGCGCGGCCGCCGTCTCGGCCAGGGGGAACCACGTCAGGGGCAGGCCAGCCTCCTCGCCGACCGGCAGCGCGCCGTCCTCCAGCGCCGCCGTGATGTCGGCCGCCGCCGCCTCCCACGCGTCGGCACCCACGGTGTAGAGCAGAACTCCCTGCACCCGCAGGTTCTTCGCGAAGCTGGGGCGGATGGGCAGGGCGAAGGTGTCGCCGCCGTCGTCGGCGTAGTACGCGATCGAACCGTGGTTCGCGGCGACGGCGGCATCGGCCTCCGCGTTGGCGGCGATCGAGACCTCCACGATGTGGTCGACGCCGTCCGGTGCGATCTCGCCCACCTGGGCGGTGACGTCCTCGGACGTGTAGTCGATGGTGTGGTCGGCGCCGGCGGCACGGGCCAGCGTCGCCTTGGCGGGAGAGGAGACCGTGGCGATCACGGTGGCGCCGGCCCAGCGGGCGAGCTGGATGGCGGCGTGGCCCACGGCGCCCGCGCCGCCGGCCACCAGGACGGTGCGGCCCTCGAGGGCACCGGGATGCAGCCGCGCGGGGCCGTGCGCGTGCACGGTGAGGGCGCGGTGGGCGGTCATGGCGGGCACTCCGAGGGAAGCCCCGACCGCCATGTCGACGCCCTCGGGGAGCTTGACCGCGCGCGCGGCGGGCACCACCACCTGCTCCTGGGCGGTTCCGGTGGGGCGCTCGTGCTGGGCGAGATACAGCCACACGCGGTCGCCGACCCGTAGGTCCGTGACCCCCTCGCCGACGGCATCCACCACCCCCGCGCCGTCCTGGTTGGGGACGATCTCGGCGAAGTCGTCACGGCGGGTGGTCCCCACGCGCGCTTTCCAGTCGGTGGGGTTGACGCCCGACACCTCGACGCGCACGCGCACTTCGCCCCGGCCCGGCTCTGCCGGGTCGCGGTCGACGAGGGACAGCACGGAGGAGTCGCCGGGGGAGGAGTACACGATCGCCTTCATGCCAGCACGGTACCGGCGATCCACCACCATCGCGGTGGGCTTGACCTGCGACCGTCGCCGGCGTGAGGGCAGCCCACGAGATGGCAGCATCGGGACGCAACCTGTCCGTCGTGCGACCGCGCGGATTGCTCTGGATGCGGACGCTTGGGGGAGAGGAGAAAGGACAGTCATGAGACATTCGACGTGGCCCGTCCGGCCGGAGGTGGGGATCGGCCGCGTGCCCGCCCACCTCGCCGCGCTGGTGACCCTGCCCCGGTACGGCTACCTCGACGCCTTCACACTCACATTCCCCGGCGCCGACCGGTGGTCGGCGGAGCAATGGGCGCGAGCCATGTTCATCGACGACCGTCCGCTGCTCGTCCGGGCGGCGACACGCGGGCTGCTGGGCGTCATGCTGAATCGGCCCTCAGCGCCGGATCGGATCGGCGAGTACACCATCTCCTCGGCCGAGCCGGCCGTTCTGCGGGGGGAGGTGACGTCCCCGCGCGGCGCCGATCAGGTCGTCGTGGCCGTGGAAGGTCACTCCGTGTCGCTGGTGACGGCCGTGCACCGTGACACCCGGGCCGGCAAGCGGGTATGGGGCGTCGTGTCACGTGTTCACCGGCTCTTCGCGCGGCGGGTGCTGCGGTATGCGGCGGCGCGCCTGCCCGCCACGCGGATGACCGTGCAGGCCGACGTCTCGTAGCGACGGCGCGTGCGCCGAGGCGGTCTGTTCGGGCGGCCAGGGTCGACTGTCCTCACGGACGGGGCGCCCGCCCGCGGTCACGACGACGCTGGCGGTATGGACGAAAACAACACACCAGCCATCGCCGTGCGCGGGCTGACCAAGCGCTTCGGTGCGCATATCGCCGTGGACGACGTCGGCTTCGACGCGCTCGGCGGACGCGTCACGGCCCTGCTCGGACCCAACGGGGCCGGCAAGACCACCACCATCCGCATGCTCCTGGGCCTGGCCGCCCCCGATGCCGGCGCCGCCGACATCCACGGCCGCCCGTACTCCGAGCTTCCCCATCCGGCGCGGACGGTCGGAGCCGTCCTCGACGGCGGCGGACTGCACCCCGGGCGCAGCGGACGCGATCACCTTCGCATCGTCGCGGCCCAGATCGGCGCCGCATCCGATCGGATCGACGCCGTGCTCGAGGAGGTCGGGCTGACCGCCGCCGCCCGCCGTCGCGTGGCGGGCTACTCCCTCGGTATGCGGCAACGCACCGCGATCGCCGCGGCGCTCCTGGGCGAGCCGACGGTGCTGGTGCTCGACGAGCCTGCCAACGGATTGGATCCGGAGGGGATGCACTGGCTCCGCGAGCGCATCCGGGCGTTCGCGGATGCCGGCGGCGCGGTGCTGCTGTCATCGCACGTGCTGTCGGAGGTGGCGCTCGTCGCGGACGATGTGGTGGTGATCGCGCACGGACGCGTCGTCGCGGCGGGCGATATGGCCTCCCTCGTCGCCGCCCACGGCGGAGATCTCGAGCGGTTCTATCTCGACGTCACCGCGACCCGGGCGGGGGTGCGCTGATGTTCCGCGGAGAACTCCTCAAGCTGACCACGACGGCCGCGACCAAGGTCGCCCTCGCCGTGGGCGTGCTCGGACTGGTCGCCACCCAGCTCGTGCTCGTCGTCCTGCTGCCCGCACTGGCCAGCGGAACCATCGGCCCCGGCGCCGACGCCCTCGGCGACGACCTGCCCGCGTCGGGTGTCGCGAACGCATCCGCCCAGCTGGCGGCACTCAGCCCCCTCGGGGCCAGTGGAGGCGGGGGATCGCTCAGCATCGCCATGCTCGCCGTCCTCGTGCTCGGTGTGCTCGCCGGCACGACGGACTACCGGTTCGGGGGCATCGTGCCCACCGCGCTGGCCGAGCCGCGACGCGGGCGCATTCTGGCGGCCAAGGTCGTCGCCACGGGAGTGACAGGGCTGGTTCTGGGAGCCGCCTACGCGCTCGTGAGCCTCGTCGCCCTGCTGGTGTCGCTGCCCGCGACCGGGTCGGCGCTCGCCGTCGGGATCGTCGACATCGCTGCCGTGATGGCGCGCGGAACGGTCGTGGTGGCGCTGCTCGCGCTCCTCGGACTCGGAGTCGGCGTGCTGGCGCGCAACCAGCTCGCCGGCGTTCTGATCATGCTCGGCGCGGCCGTGCTGGAACTCATGACGCAGGGCGTCGCCGTGCTCATCAGCGGCGCTCAGCCGCTGTGGGCGCAGGTGCTTCCGCTCACCCTCAGCCAGGCCGCGATCGGCAGCGCGCCGGCTGCGATCCCCTCCGCCGCGGCGCTGGCAGCCCTCGCGGGATGGGTCGCGATCATCCTCGCCGCCGCGGCGGCGGTGATCCGTCGACGCGACCTCTGAGTTCGCATACCCTGACGCCGCCCGGGCCGATCGCATCGGTCCGGGCGGCGTTGCCGCGTCCGAATCCCGCGCGAGACGGGAGGCTGCCACCTGAAGAGTGGAACCGTGACCCGCTCCGCCGCTCCGCCGCTCCGCCGCTTCCCCGCTCGTTCGTCCGGGTGGCATGGTCGAGCGTCCTGGTGCAAGGATCCGAGCAGCTGGCGGTCGCGGCGGCGCCGCTGGCGGCGGTCCTCGGCATCGTCGCCGACCATGTTCCGGGGAAGATCGTCCTCGTCGTCGCGGAGAGCCTTCGCGGCGCGACCCTCGGCGCCGTCGTCCTGCTCGCGTGCGTCGGCGCGCTGGATTACCGCTGGCTCCTCATCCTCGGCGCGACAGGTGCCGTCGGAACGGATCACGACGACGTCGCTGCGGCAGGCGATCGCGCCGGTGGACATGCTCGGGCGGGTCTCATCGCTGCTGATCATGTCGACGTTCGGGGCGCGTCCGATCGGGGCCGGCCTCGCCGCGATCGTCGCCGCGCAGTACGGCCTGCCCGCCTGCCTCGCGCTCGCGGTGGGGTTCTTCGCCGCGCAGCTGATCTGCATCCTCTGCTCGGCCCTCCCGCTTGTCCGCAGCCTCCACGACGCCGGCGCGCGGCCTGCGAGCTAGGAGTTCAGTCGAGGATGGCTCCGGCCGTGAGGTTCCCGACGACTCCCGTCATGGCCGCCGCGCGGTCGGATGCGGCGAAGGCGAGGTACTCCGCGACATCCTGCGCCCCGGGGAGGTGGCCGAGCGCCGATCCCGCCGCCGCGCCGGAGAGCCAGTCATCGGTCGACATCCCCGCGCGCGCCGCGATGCGGCCGAACATGCGGCGCGTGTACGAGCCGGATGCTCCGGCGGCCAGCGCGTGCGGCCGCACGCACAGGACCCGCACACCGGCGGGCCCCAGTTCGGCCGCGAGCGCGCGCGAGAACCCCTCGAGTCCGGCGCTCTGGGCGGCGTTGCCGATGATCCCCATGCCGCCCAGGCGCGCACCGGGAGTGGAGATGTTCTGGATGACGCCGGATCCTTGCGACGTCATCACCTCTGCTGCCGCCTTCGCGGTGACGAACGCCGCAGTGAGGTAGGTCACGACGGGCTCGAGGAACTGCTCCAGCGACGTCTCGCCGATCGGGATGCCCTGCACATGGTCGGCGCCGATGGCGTTGAGCACGAGGTCCACGTGCCCCTGCTCACGCGCGACGTCGGCGAGATGGCGGGTGACCGCGTCCTCGTCGAGCGCGTCGACCACCGCCGCATCCGCCCTGCCGCCCTGCGCGCGGATCGCTTCCCGAGTGCGCTCGAGCGGATCGAGGGTGCGCCCGGCCAGGGCGACGTAGGCGCCCTCCCGGGCGAAGACCTCGCCGGCGGCCGCACCGATGGAACCGCCTCCGCCGTAGATCACGGCCGTCTTCCCTGCCAGCAGCATGGCTCCTCCTCGTCGTGGATCATCCGCCCCTGCGTTGCCGCCCGATGCTAACGGTCGGCAGGCGGGCGCGCACCGAAACACGCGAAAATGGCTGAGACACCGCGCGACGCGCGGTGTCTCAGCCGCAATATGGTGTCTCGGGCCAGGGGGGCGGGGGCACGCGCACCCGCCGGGCGTCAGGAGGCGTAGGCGACGGCGAGGCGGCGGAGGCCCTCGTCGATCGACACGGCCGGTGACCACGCCAGCGCCCGGCGGGTGTCGCGCTGGTCGAACCAGTGCGCGGTGGAGAGCTGCTCGGCGAGGAACCGGGTCATCGGAGGCTCATCCGCGCCGGGTTTGATCGCCCATGCCCGCTCGATGACCGAGCCGGCGGTGCGCCCGAGCCACGCCGGGATGCTGAGCCGCGGGGGTTTCACACCCGCGGCGATGCAGATGCCCGCCAGGAGGTCGCCCACCGGGCGCGGCTCACCGTTGGTCAGGACGAATGCGCGGCCCCCGGCCTCCTCCGCCCGCTCGAGGGCGGCGGCGATCCCGCTGGCGGCGTTGTCGATGTAGGTGGTGTCGATGAGGGCGGTGCCGCCGTTGAGGAGCGGCAGTCGCCCTGCTCGTGCCCGCTCCACGATGCGTGCGATCAGCTGGGTGTCGCCGGGACCCCACACGAGGTGGGGCCGCACCGCCACGACGCGCATCGACGGCGAATCGCGTCCCAGCGCGATGAGCTCCGCCTTCGCCTTCGTCCGCGCGTAGTCCCCCCGGGCGCGGAGCGGATCGGCCGGCTCGGCGCCGACACCCGCGAGCGCGGCACCGGCATACGCGACCGAGGGGGAGGAGACCTGCACGAACCGTGACGCTCCGGCCTGTTCGGCCCCGTCGAGGAGGGCTCGCGTACCCGCCACGTTGACCTCGTCGAACTCGTCCCTCGCTCCTGCGAGCGAGACCTTCGCGGCAAGGTGCACGACACCCTCCACCCCGTCGATGGCACGCTCGATGTCGGCGGGCGTCGTGATGGAACCCAGGATGTCGGTCGCTCCATCCACACCCGACGGGCGCCGTTGCAGCGTGCGCACGCTGTGACCGGCGGCGACGAGTTCGGTGGTGACCGCGCGTCCGAGGAAGCCCGACGCCCCGGTGACGAGGACGATCACGGGGCCGCCGGCCTTCCACCGGCGAGGATGCGCTCGGCCCACCCGGACAGTTTCGAACGGTCGATCTTCGAGTTGTGCCGGATGTCGGTGGGGAGGTGCGGCACGGCGAGGACAGCGACCAGCGGCGTGCGGGTGCTTCCGCGCACGGCGGCGGTGAGGCCGGGGTCGGCGAGAGTCGCCCGCTTCGTCGGCGGGATCGTCTCGACGACCGCGACGGCCTGCCGCAGCCCGTGCGGGCCGACGCCCACGACAGCCGCCCGGCGCACCGCATCCACGCGTTCGACCTCCTGCTCGGGCCCGACGGGGGCGAGAGGACCGTCCTCGGTGACGAGGACGTGCGGCATCCGTCCCTCCACCCACAGGCGGCCGTGCTCGTCCAGGTGGCCCACGTCGCCCGTCCGATGCCAGCGCGCCCCCGGCTCGAAGGGGTCGAGTCCCTCGGTTCCCCGGGTGGCTTCACGGTCGGTGAGCCACAGGCGGTCGTAATGGTCTTTGAGGTGGGGTGCCGAGACGACGATCTCGCCGAGCACGCCGGGCTCCGCCGTCGGAGTGCCCGTCGCGCGGCCGTCCGCGTCCAGTGCGCTCACCAGCACTCGGTTGGCGCCGATCGGCACGCCCACGCACACGCCCGCGTCCGGAGCCTGCGCGGCATCGTGCACGGCGTCGAGGGTCACATCGGTGACGAGCAGGCACTCCGTCATCCCGTACGGCGTGTGCGGGGTCGCATTCGGCATGAGCTCGGCGGCGGACTCCAGCAGGCGCGGGCTGATCGGTGCGCCGGTGGAGAGGAATGTGTGGACGCCTGCGAGCGCCGCGCGATCTTCTTCCGTGAGGGCGTCCGCCGTCGCCACCACGTTGAGGACGGCGGCGGGGGAGAGGAAGACGATGCCCGCACCTGACTCGCGCACGGCTGCGGCCACCGCGCTCGCGGTGAGCGTACGCGGTGAAGAGACGTCCATCTGCGGGGTGACCGACCGCGTTCCCAGGGCGGGGCCCAGCAGTGCGAACGGCGCGAACCCCGTCACCAGGCCCGTCTGCTGCGTCACGCCGAAATGATCGGCGAGCACGTCGCGCAGTGCGGACAGCTGCCCGTGCGTGTAGGCGACCCCCTTCGCCGGTCCCGTGGACCCCGACGTGAACAGGATGGCCGCCTCATCGCCGGGTCCGGGGGGTTCGGGGAGGGGCTCGCCGGTGCCCTGGGCCAGGATGTCGCTCAGACTGCAGGTGACCCCCAGCGCCGCGGATGCCGCCTTCGGCAGTCGCGCGGCCGAGATCCGCACGCCCGGCCACCCCAGCGCGCGGGCGGCGGTGAGCCCCAGCGTTTCCCCGATGATGAAATCGGGCCACGATCCGCGGACGGCGCGCGTCAGGCCCCGGATGCCGAGGCCCGCGTCGGCGACCACGATGACGGCGCCGATCCGCAGGCACGCGTAGACGACGGCCGAGAGCGTGGGGCCCGGGGGGACGAGGAGCGACACGCGGTCGCCCTTGCGGACACCGATGCGGTGAAGGCCCGCCGCCAGGCGCCGGACTCGATCGTCCAGCTGTCGCCAGGTCACCCGCCGGGTGGCGCCGGAGCGCGTGGGAGACATGTCCACGATGGCCGTCTCGTCGTCGGCACGACGCTGCTGGAGGCCATGCCAGATCGGGGTGAAGCCCGATCCGTCGGGATCCGTGGCGGTCACCGGACGCGCCGGTGCGGTCGCACCGGGGGAGGTGAGCCGATCGCCGTGCTCGCGCAGCCACGTCAGCACGGCCTCCGCGTAGGGGCGGTCCTCGGCGACGAGGTGGCTCGCGCCCTCGAACCGGTGGACGTCGGCATGCGGCAGCCGGTCGAGGAGGTCGTCGAGGTAGCGGTCACTGAAGATCGGATCCTCGGGGCCCCACAGCAGGAGCGCCGGCACGTCCAGTTCGGCGACGCCGGCGGCGATCCGCTCGAGTTCGGGATGGCTCGGGTGCCGGCCGTCGGCGGGGATGTCGGCGACGAAGCCGCCGATCGCGCGACGCCGGGTGGCCGAGCCGTAGGGCGTCCGGTAGGCACGCCGGGTCGCCGCATCCACTGCCGGTGTGGCCAGGGCGAGCGTCGTGTCCAGGAATGCGGTGGTGGCCACCGTCGAGGCGGCGAGGACTCCGCGCGCACCGGCGAGCCGCAGGGGTGCGGGAATCGGGACGCCGTCCGGATGGTGGACGGCGGTGTTGAGCAGCACCACCCCTGCGAGCGATTCCGGGTGGTCGATCGCCCAGCCGGCGGACACCACTCCGCCCCAGTCGTGTCCGAGCGTGACGACGGGCGTGTCCAGGCCGAGCGCCGCCGTGAAGGCGCCGAGGTCGGCCACGCGCTGTGCGAGCGGCCGATCCTCGTCGGTGCGGTCGGAGAATCCCATGTCGAGCTGGTCGACGGCCACGACCCGCCATGCCGGCTCTCCGCGCTCGGCCGCGTGCACCGACTGCGTGAGGAGGGCACGCCAGAGGTAGGACCAGGTCGGATTCCCGTGCACGGCGAGGATGGTGCCGACGACGCGGACGCCGAGTCGCGTCAGCTCGGCACCGGTGTCGAGGCAGTGCCACTCGCGCACGACGCCGTGGTCGACGCCCACGCCGGGCACCGCGACGATCCGGCTGAAGCCCGCATCGAGGCCGGGGAGGCCCGGCGGGGGCAGTGTGGCGCGGGCGGTCACCAGGCCAGTTCCATCATGGCCGTGTTGAGGCCGGAGCCGACGCCCATGAGCAGCACCCGGTCGCCCCGCGCCAGGGTCGCCTGCTCCTCGGCGAGGGTGATGGGGATCGAAGCCGGTCCGACGTTTCCGTACTTCGGGAAGGTCACGGGCATGCGGGAGCGGTCCAACTTCGCCGCTTTCACGATGGCGTTGGTGTGTACGGAGGACACCTGGTGGGTGATGTACCGGTCCATCGACGACCAGTTCCACGGGCCCGACGCTTCCTTCCAGGCGGAGACCACGAGATCGAGTCCGCCCTTGAGGAGTGCCTTCGCGTCGGTGAACATGCCGTCGACGCTGCCGACGCACAGATCGTGGAACTGGGTCGCCGCGCGGGTGACCCCGCCGAGGATGCGGTGCCCGCCGGGGTGCTCGTCCGTGCGACCGAGGACCGCGGCGGCCGCGCCCGAGCCGAGGGTGAGTGAGGCGAATTCGCTCATGAAGCTGGATCGGCCGATGTCCGCGCCCGACAGGCGGCGGATCGTGTTGGCCTGGATCTCATCCGCGTCCTCACCGTTGACGACGATGGCGTAGCGGATCTGACCGGACTGGATCATGTTCGCCGCCAGGCTCATACCGCTGACGAACCCCAGGCACGCGTTGGCGACGTCGAAGTTGATCGCGGAACTGGGCAGCCCCAGCCCGTGGTGCAGGCGCACCGCCACGGACGGCTCGAGGTGCTTGCGCGAGACGGACGTGTTGATCAGCAGGCCGACGTCGGACGGGTCGACTCCGACCTCGGCCAGTGCCCGCCGTCCCGCCGCGACCGTGGCCTCGTCGGAGGACTCTCCGGGCGCCCAGTTGCGACGTTCGAGTACCCCGGCGACGCGCTCGAGCAGGCCCCCCGGCAGTTTCAGTCGCCGCAGTGCCGGGGAGAGACGATCTTCGATCTCCTCGGATGTCGTCACTCGCCCAGGCAGTGTGCTCGCCACCGACAGCAGCGAGACATTGTCAAAGCGAGTGGTCGCATTTCCGGCCACGAAACCTCCGTCGGACGCGCCCATCTGGCTCGGTCATCAAGAGCGCAATTTTACGCCCCGCGCATCCATGTGGATGACCCACAGCGCAGAAGCGGGACAGCGGGTATCCTTGCCCGCGCACGGGAGGGTCGGGAACAATGAAACGATGGCGCAAACGAGGGTGACTCCCCCCTGCATCCCATCCCTCCTCCGCAGCGGATCAGCGCGCAGGTGAGGGTCAACTTCAGCAGGTACCAGGAAATCGCCGACACGCTGACTCGCCACGGTCTGGGTTTCCTCGCCGGCGCGACAGGCGTGGCCAGGTGGGTGCCCGCCCGTCGCCGTCGCGACGTGCCCCACCCGCAGACCCGGTCGTACACGGTGCCGCAGCGGGTGCGCGTCGCCCTCGAGGAGCTCGGCCCGACCTTCGTCAAGCTGGGCCAGCTGCTCTCGACTCGTCCAGACCTGTTGCCGCCCGCCTACATCATGGAGCTGTCGAAGCTGCAGGATGCGGCGCCGCCGGTGCCCGCGGCCGATATCCGCGACGCCATCCAGCGCGAGCTCGGAGCCGAGCCCGAGGACCTGTTCGCGGAGTTCGAGTGGACACCGCTCGCGTCGGCGTCGATCGGGCAGGTGCACGCGGCGCGGCTGGACGGCACCTCGGTGGTGGTGAAAGTGCGCCGCCCCGATGCCGTGCGGCAGGTGCAGGAAGACCTGGAGATCCTCAACAGCCTCGCCGCGCGCGTGGACCGCGCGTGGGCGCCGGCGCGGGCGTACGACATCCGTGGAATCGTCCGGGAGTTCTCCCGGACGCTGCGTGCCGAGTTGGACTACCACCGCGAGGCTCAGAACGCGGAGCGGTTCGCCGCCCAGTTCGCCGACCGGCCCGACGTCGTGATCCCGCGCGTCTTCTGGGAGAGGACCACCTCACGCGTCCTGACGCTGGAGCGGATGACGGGCATCAAGATCAACGATCTCGCTGCCCTCGACGCCGCTGGTGTCGACCGGCGCGCTCTCGCGCGCAGCGGGGCCGACATCGTGCTGAGCATGATCTTCGAGCACCGCTTCTTCCACGCCGATCCGCACCCCGGCAATCTCTTCGTGCACCCGGACGGGCGCATCGCCCTCATCGACTTCGGCATGGTCGGGGAGATCGGCGAGGAGCTTCGCGATCGGTTCGCAGACTTCCTCATCGCCTTCACGCTGCGCAACCCCGATGCGCTGGCCGACGCGCTGGAAGGCGTCTCGGTGACGCGCGGCGACGTGGACCGCTACGCCTTCCGGGAGGCGCTGAGATCGTTCGTTTCGCTGTACTCCGACCGCTCCCTCACCGAGGTGGGCTTCGCCCGGCTGGCGAGCGAGCTCCTCGCCCTGCTCCGCGAGCAACGGCTGCAGCTGCCCCGTGAAGTGGCGCTGATCTTCAAGGTCCTCATGATGATGGAGGGCATCGGCGTCCAGCTCGACCCGCAGTTCGACCTGACCGCCGTGCTGACGCCGTACGCGCGACGCCTGGTGCGCGAGCGGTTCGCCCCGGCCGCGATCGCCAACCGGATCGCGCGTGCCTCCGCCGACGCCGGCACCCTCGCCCTGGAGCTGCCCACGCGCCTGCGGCGGGTGATCGACACGGTGGACCGCAACGGGCTCGAGGTGCACCTGCGGGCGGCGGAGCTGGAGCCGCTCGTCGGCCGCGCCGAGCGGATCGGGAACCGGCTGGTCGCCGGCGTCATCACCGCTGCGCTGATCAACGCCGTCGGCCAGTTCATCGCCCGAGACAGCCGGTGGCGTTCACGGCAGAGCGCGCTCGTGGGCGCGGGAGTGACCGTCGCCACGACGCTGAGCGGGTACCTGCTGTGGACCGCGCGACGGCGTTCCGGGCCGAACTGACCCGGAACGCCGGACACTGCTCAGCCTGGCCGGGCCGGTCGCCCCCTCACGCGGCGGCGAAGGCGCGGCGCAGGACCGGCGCCGTGGCCCGCGTGCTGAGCCACACCACGACGACGCCGGCGCCGATGACCGTGGCGATGGTCAGGAGCGACACCGGGGCGGTGATCAGCGCCATGCCCAGCAGCGGGAAGATCAGCACGCCCGCGCACACGGCCGAACCGATCGCCGTGATCAGGAGCGGGCTCATGATCGCCCCGCGGCGGGCGCGCTCGACGGTCTCGACGGGCATGCCCAGGCGGTGGAGGCTGCGGTGCAGCTCCTGCCGGTCCAGGATCTCGGCGGCCTGGTTCACGCCGACGGATGCCGCCACCATGAGGAACGACGCGACCAGGGTGATGATCACACCCGTGCGGATGTCGGCGGCCAATTGGAGGTCCTCGCGCGATCCGGTGCCCATGACCTCGAGGGCTGCCACCGCGCTGCCGGCGAAGACGGCGATGAAGCTGGCCATCGCGATGCCGCTCACCTGCCGCCAGGCCGCCTTGGGCGACTCGAGCACCGTGCGCGCCGACAGCAGCTGATCCGGACGATCCGCGCGCCGGAGCCTCCGGCGCGCCTGGATCCCGAGGACCCACGGACCGATCACGTTGAGCACGGCGAACGCGATCGCGAAGACGACCGTGAGCACGATGATGGTCGGCAGCATCTCGGCGGCCGAGGGCACGAGCGAGATGAGCACGAACGCCGCGACGAGCGCGAGCACCGTGATGACCGCGCGCATCCAATGCGGCTTGGCCACGACCGCGCGCGTGCGCACGCCGAGCGGGGAGATCACGACCTTGCGCAGGCCGATCGCGGCGCTGCCTGCGGCCAGGAGCACGATGCCGGCGAGGATCGCGAGGGTCGTGGGCACCGGCACGAAGACCGCCCCCGCTCCCAGGGCCGCGCCGCGGAAGGGGATGAGGCCCACCAGTGGCACGAGCACGATGTGGAGCACCAGGCCCGCCAGGGCGCCGACGGCGGCGAGGATGGCCGACTCGACCACGGTCGCCAGAACGACACCGGCGGGGGTGACTCCCAGGAGGCGGAGGGTGGACAGGCGCTCGTCGCGGCGACGGGCCGACAGCCGCGCGGCGGCACCGCCCAGGGTCAGGAGCGGCACGACGAGCAGGACCAGGGCGATCGCGGCGAGGGCGTGGTAGATCGGCGCCTCCGGGTCGTCCCACCCCCAGAACGACTGCGCGCCGCCGATGACGGTGAGCACGAGCGCGCTGACGGTGGCGAAGGCGATGATGGGGAGGACCAGCACATCGTTCTGCCCGGGCGTCGGCCGCAGCAGCAGGGTCAGGACGCGCGGGTTCATGCCGACACCCCCTCGGTGATGAGCCGGCCGTCGCGCACGGAGATCGTGCGTGCGCAGCGGGCCGCCACATCGGCGTCATGCGTCACGACCACGAGAGTGCGCCCCTGCTGGGTCGTCGCCCACAGCAGTGCGTCCATGACCTCACCCGATGTGCGCGAGTCCAGCGCCCCGGTCGGCTCATCGGCGAACACGACTTCCGCGCCCGTGACCTGGGCGCGCGCGATCGCGACCCGCTGGGCCTGCCCGCCGGACAGTTCGCCGATCCGGCGGCCCTCCATGCCGCCCAGGCCCAGGGCGGCGAGCCAGGATGCGGCGCGCTCGGTCGATTCGGCCCGCCCGACTCCCGTGATCATGAGAGCCAGCGCGACGTTCTCGACCGCGGTGAGTTCGGGCATCAGGAGCCCCTGCTGGAAGACGAAGCCGAAGTTGTCACGGCGCAGTTTCGACCGCCCGGTCTCGCCGAGGGCGGTGACCTGCACGGCCGCGCCGTTGGCCGGGGTGAAGGTCACCTCGCCCTGGTCGGGGGTGGTGATGCCGGCAAGGACATGCAGAAGGGTGGTCTTGCCCGAGCCGGACGCCCCCATGACGGCGACGGATTCCCCGCGACGGATGGTGAGGTCGACTCCGGCCAGGGCGGTGGTGGGTCCGAAGGTCTTGACGAGTCGGGTGGCCTGTAGCACTGAGGAGGTCATGCTTACAGCCTCGTCAGCGGCGGAGCCCCCGTCGTCGCCCGCAGGAATGAGGTCTGCCGCCGCGGGTCATCCTGCAGGCTGACGCTCGCATCGGCGGGCGCCACAGCGATGCAGGGTCAGGAGTCCTGCGGCACCTCGTCCTGCAGGGGGAGCGCGGCCATGGCCCGCAGGCCTTCGGTGGCAGGCCCGGGAAGCAGGGGGATCGCCTGCCGGAGGCGCCGGGGGAGGCGGGGCAGCAGACGCGCCACCTGCGTGCCCAGGGCGACCTCGACGCGCGAGCGGGGGACGAGCGAGGTCAGCAGCGCCGGCCCGATGGCGCGCGTCTTCGGGATGACATCGCCGAGCGCCTGGGCGTACCGGGCGTACGCGACGCGGTGGTCTCCGGCGGCGGCGGCGAGCTCGCGGGCGAGGATGTAGGCGGCGGTGGTGGCGAGGCTCGTTCCGCCGCCCACCCCGGAGCCGGGCGCGTATCCGGCGTCGCCGACGAGCGCGACACGGCCCTGAGTGTACGCATCCATCCGGATCTGGCTGACGGAGTCGAAGTAGAGGTTCTCGCTGCGGCTGACGTAGTCGAGCAGTCTGGGCACTTCCCAACCGCTGGTGGCGTACGCCGCACGCAGCAGGCGCTTGTGCCGGCTCGCGTCGCGGTAGTCGTAGTCGAGTTCCCGGGTGCTGCGGAACATGAAGACGGCGCGCACATCGCCGGTCTGCCTCACCGGGTACATCACGACGGTGCGGTCGACATCCCGGTAGTTCAGGATGCGGCCCTCCAGCCCGAGGAAGTTGGGGACGGAGCAGATGGCGATGTAGCCCCCGAGGTAGTGGCGGAAGTGCGATTCGTCTCCGAAGGCCAACCGCCGCACGCGCGAGTGCAGGCCGTCGGCGCCGATCACCAGGTCGAATCGACGTGGCGCGCCGTGCTCGAAGGAGACCGCGATGCCGTCGGCGTCCTCCGCCATCGCCGCGATGGAATCGCCGAGGAGGTACTCCACGTCGCTGCCGACGGCGTCGTTGAGCAGCCACGTGAGGTCATCGCGCGGGATCTCGACCGACCGCTCGGTGAGGGTCGTGGTCAGATCGCCCACCTGCATCTGCACCGACGGCTTTCCCGGACGGATCAGGGATGCCACCGTGTTGCCCGTCCGTGCCGCCTCGATGGCGGGCAGGATGCCCATCTGCTCCACGACATCCACCGCCGACCCCCACAGGTCCACGGCATGCCCTCCGCTTCGCCGGATCGCGGGCGCCCGCTCGATCACCGTGGGTTCGAACCCGTGGCGCGTGAGCCAGTACGCCAGCACGGGCCCCGCGACCCCTGCCCCGGATATCAGCACCTTGGCGTTGCGGATCATCGGCATTTGCTCCTTCCGGATCGATCAGCCGTCGCCCGGCAGGTCGCCCGTCGCGCCGACGCCCTCCGACGCCCTGGCCGGCATGCGGCCACGCACGTACCGCCGGATGTCCTCCGCCCCGCCGCGCGCGGCGATGTAGCCGTCGGGGCGGACGAGTACGAGTGTCGGGCCGGTGATCTCGTATGCCGCCGACACCTCCGCCGTCTCCGGCATCCGGACGACCGGGGCGAGGAGGCCGCCGGTGATCGGCTCTCGCGCCGACGCGGCATCCGTCCCGAAGTCCAGCAGGGTGAAACCGACCGGGTCGAGCAGATCATGGATGCGGCGGCCGCCGGCGTCGGCGTCCGGGGCCCGGTCTCCGACCGCCGCGCGGCCGGCCGGTGCGGCGCCTCTGGCGTCGTGGTAGGAGACGTCGAGCTGGGAGACGGCACGCGTGAGGACGCGCTGGGTGTGGGGACGGCCGAGGACCCGAGGGGCGACCGTGCGTCGCGCGGCCAGCGCGATGGGGTTGTGCAGCAGCGTCATCCGCGTGACGGCCCGTGTGCCCCTCACGAGCCGCGCAGCCACGGGGGCGCGCTCGGCTTCGTAGCTGTCGAGCAGCTGGGGGTGCGCATCGCCGTGGATGACGCCGGCGAGCTTCCACGCCAGGTTGACCGCGTCCTGGATGCCGGTGTTCAGGCCCTGCGCGCCGATCACGGAGTGGATGTGTGCGGCGTCGCCGGCCAGGAACACGCGGCCGGCGCGATGGGCGGCAGCGCGACGCTGGTTGATGCGGAACCGGCCCGATTCGCGCACCTCCACGATCCGCGGGCGCCCCGGCACGATCCTGTCCAACGCGGCCTGCAGGTCGTCGGTCGGAACGCTGCCGCGTTCCCATCGCTCTTCGCCGGCGGGCCGCGCGATCGCGACCCGGTGCCAGCCGCCGATCATGGGGAAGAACGCGGCGAACCGTCCACGGTTCAGGAAGGCGAAGAACTCCGTCGGCGGCCGATCCCAGTCCACGCGCAGGTCGGCCACGGCGAAGTGCTCGTCGAACGCGGTGCCGAGGAATCCGATGTCCAGCAGTGCGCGCACGGTGCTGTGCGCACCGTCGGCCCCGATGACCCACGGATAGGTGCGCGCTTCGGCGGGGCCCTGAGCATGGGTCACCGTGGCCGTGACGCCATCGATACTGGGGGTGAGGGCGGTCAGTTCGCACTCGCGTTCGACCGCCACCCCCCACTCGGCCAGGGCCTGCGCGAGGACGTCTTCGACCTCGTTCTGGGGCACCATCAGCAGGAAGGGGTATGCCGTCGGCAGGCCCCCGAAATCCGCGCGGAGGATGCGGCGGCCCTCGCTGAAGATGTTGAAGCGGTCGGCCATCAGCCCGCGTGCCAGGAGCTCGTCGGTGATGCCGGTGCGTGCGAGCAGCTCCAGCGTGCGGGCCTGCACGCCCAGCGCCCGGGTCTGCGTGTTCGCGGTCCGTGCCCGGTCGATGATCCGGACCCGGATGCCGCGCCGCGCCAGCTCGAGCGCTGCCGTGAGCCCCGTGGGGCCCGCGCCGACGACCAGGACGTCCGCATCCATCCGGTCTCCTCTCGCCCGTGGGCTGTGCTCCGGATGCGGCGAACGTAGCCGATCGGCTCGACCCGGCGCCCGTGTACGAACTGCCATCCTGCGTCGGGAGGGTGCCGACCGCCCGAACAATTAGCCGACACGTTGTCGGTAAGCTGGTGCACATGGAGATCCTCAAGAACGTCGTCCTGGCCCTGCACATCATCGGTGTCGCCGCCCTGCTCGGTGGTGTGCTCTACCAGATCGGCGCCATGCGCCAGGGGAAGGCCCGCGTGCTGCCCGCGATGATGCACGGTGCGTGGACCATGCTCGTCACGGGCATCGTGCTGGTCGGTCTGCAGTACCCGCTGGGCAACGAGGTGAACAACGTCAAGATCAGCGTCAAGCTCGCCGTCCTCGTGGCGATCATCGTGATCGCGCTCATCCAGCGCAGGCGTGAGAGCGTCGCCACCTGGGTGCTGCCGGCGATCGGCGGCCTCACGGTGCTCAACGTCGTGCTCGCCACCGTCTGGAAGTAGCGCGCAGCGAGCATAATTGCGTGATGCCGAAGATCTCCGCGCCCACCGTCGCCGAGCATCGCGCAGCGCAGCGCGCCGCTCTCGTCCGTGCCGGAGAGACCCTCCTGGCCGAGTCCGGCCTCGGGGGAGTGTCGCCGCGCAGTGTGTGCGAGCGCGCGGGGATGTCGCGGTCGAGCTTCTACGACTACTTCCCCTCGCTGGATGACCTGCTCGTCGCGATCGCGATCGACGCGATCGAGCGGTGGGATGCGGAGATCGACGAAGCGCTGGTGAGGGTCGAGCCGGGCCTGGACGAACTCCGCGCCTTCGTGGACGCCACGATGGCCATGACCGCCGACGGCAAGCACGCCATCGCGGGTGCGCTGCGGGAGGCCGACCTCAGCCCGAGCCGGTTCGACGACCTCATGGCGCTGCATGACGCCCTCATGCGACCGCTGGTCCGGGTGCTGGGGCATCTGAACGTGCCGAACCCGCCTACAGCGGCCGTCCTCGCGCAGGGCGTGCTCGGCGCGGGCATCCAGCTGGTCTCGCACGGAACCGATCACCGTGAGGTGGCGCGCGACGTCTTCGGTCTTCTCACGAGAGGGCTCATGGGCTGAGCGGGCGTGCGGTGATTTTGCCGCACGAAGTTTTGGTGACAGACTGTCGGGATCATACCGACAGCCTGTCGGTAAATCTCACACGGAAAGCCCTCATGTTCCTCGCTTTGCGCGAACTGCGGTTCGCCCGCGGTCGCTTCGCCCTCATGGGCATCGTGATCGCCCTCATATCCGTCCTCGTCGTCCTCCTCTCCGGGCTCTCCTCGGGTCTCGTGAACGACGGCGTCTCCGGCCTGAAGGCCATGCCCGCCACCGCTTTCGCCTTCGATGAAGGCGCGATGAAAGACAACGCCTTCAGTCGTTCGGTCGTCGACGACGAGCAGCTGTCGGTCTGGCAGGACGCCGAGGGCATCGCCGAGGCGGAGCCGATGGGCGTCAACATCGTCAACGGCGTGACCGACGATTACACTCAGATCGACCTCACCCTCTTCGGCGTCGAGCCTGCCGGATTCCTCACGCCGCCGGTCTCCGCCGGCGAGGAACTCGGCCGGGTGGACGGCATCATCGTGTCGGAGCCGCTCCGCGAGGAGGGCATCGACATCGGGACCGTGGTCACCCTGGACCGCCTGGACGTCGAGCTGACCGTCGTCGGTTTCACCGAGGGGCAGGCGACCTTCGGCCACGTGGACGTCGCGTACCTCCCGATCGACACGTGGCGCCTCATGGCCGCCGGGACGTCAGAGCCGGGCGCCCCGACCGCCGCGCAGCTGGACGCGCTGGACTTCCCGTTCGCCAGCGTCGTGGCGCTGCTGGCAGAGGACGACGTCGCGCCCGATTTCGCCGGCATCGATGAGGCGGCCTCGACCACGACGATGACCCTCACGGAGGCGTTCAACGCCTCGCCCGGATATGAGGCCGAGACCCTCACGCTCAGCATGATCCAGGTCTTCCTCTACGCCATCTGCGCCCTGGTCGTCGGTGCGTTCTTCACGGTCTGGACCATCCAGCGCAGCCACGACCTCGCCGTGCTGCGGGCGACCGGAGCATCCAGCCGCTACCTCCTGCGCGACAGCCTGGTGCAGGCCGCCATCCTTCTGGTCGGTTTCACGGCGCTCGGCGTCGCGGCGGGAGTCGGGATGGGTGCGGCGATGCCGGACGCCATGCCCTTCGACCTCGAGGTCGCCCCCATCGCCGTCGCCTCCGCTCTCACCATCGGGCTCGGCCTGCTGGGTGCGGCGATCGCCGTGCTCCGCATCACCCGAATCGACCCGCTTCGCGCCCTGGGAGGTCAGCGATGAATTCCGTAACCACACCCGTCCTGGATGTCTCGGGCGCAGTCCTCGAACTCGGCGACGGCGATTCCCGCGTGCGCGCCCTGGACGACGTGTCGTTCACCGTGATGCCCGGCGAGTTCGTCGCGATCGTCGGTCCCTCCGGATCGGGCAAGTCGTCCCTGCTCGCCGTGGCCGGCGCGCTGGCGCGGCCCGATCGGGGCACCGTCCGCGTGCACGGCACCGAGCTCGGCACGCTCTCCAAGAGTGCCGCCACCCGGTTCCGTCTTCGCAACATCGGGTTCGTCTTCCAGTCGGGGAACCTGCTCCCCTCCCTCACCGCGGCCGACCAGCTCCGCCTCGCCGGGCGGCTCGCCGGTAACCGGAAGGTCGATCCCGCCGGGCTGCTGGACTCGGTGGGGATGGCGCACCGTGCCGGGCATCGCCCGGGTCAGCTCTCCGGCGGCGAACGTCAGCGCGTGGGCATCGCCCGGGCCCTCGTGAACGAGCCCACGCTGCTCCTGGTCGACGAGCCGACCGCGGCGCTCGATCGCCGCCGCAGCCACGAAGTGGTCGAGCTGCTGGCCGAGCGTGCGCACGCGTCCGATGTCGCCGTGGTCATGGTCACTCACGACCGCGACGTCCTGGAGCACTGCGACCGCGTCCTGGAGATGGTGGACGGGCGGCTCGGCGTGCCGGCGCTGGCCGGGTAGAACCGGCTGCTCCGGCGGCGTGCTCGACGCGTGCGGGGTCTGGCCGGTGCGATAACCCGATTCGCGCGAGATTTCCAGCCCCCCTCCGCACGCAGGTGCGCGCCGTATTCTCGCCGCAGGAGGCCACGGCCTCGACGATCGAGATGGAAGGAGCCCGCTATGGGACTCGACGACAAGATCAAGAATGCTGCCGAAGACCTCTCCGGTAAGGCCAAGGAGGGCACCGGCAAGGCGACCGACGACGAGAAGCTGGAAGCGGAGGGCAAGGGCGACCAGACTCGCGCGAGCCTGAAGAAGGCCGGCGAGAACGTCAAGGACGCCTTCAAGTAAGTCCTCACCCGCCGACCGGGATGTGTTCCGGTCGCACACAGCGCCCCGGCGCCGGTACTCTCCGGCGCCGGGGCGCTCTTTCGTGCGTCGCCGGATCCATCTCGCACCCCTCCTCCGTCGTATGCACGCTGGAGCGGCCACGTCAACCCGCACGACAAGACGGCGCATCCCCCCGTAGACCGGTAAGCCAGCCCGATCCCCCGATCGGAAGTGAGAGGAAGACATGTCGAATATGTATGGAGGAGAGCCTGCCGTCACGTCGACCGCCGAGCCTCAGTCGGGCAAGGTGGAGACGGCCAAGAGCGAAGCGGGCGAGGTCGCCGGGTCGGCCAAGGCAGAAGCCGGTCACGTCGTCGAGACGGCCAAGTCGGAGGCGGCTGCCGTCGCCGGCGAGGCGAAGACCCAGGTCAAGGACCTGTATGCGCAGACTCAGCGCGAACTCAAGGACCAGGCTGCGACACAGCAGCAGCGCGTGGCCGAGGGGCTGCGGTCGGTCGGTGACGAACTGGGCGCGATGGCGCAGCGCTCCGAAACTCCCGGCGTGGCCACCGACATCGTGTCGCAGGTCTCCACGCGACTGGAGGACGTCGCATCCTGGATCGGCGACCGCGATCCGGGATCGCTGCTCAACGAGGTGAAGAGCTACGCCCGCCGGAAGCCCGGAACCTTCATCGCTGTCGCAGCTCTCGCAGGGCTGGCCGCGGGTCGCCTCACGCGGGCGCTCGCCGAGCAGGCCTCGGATGAGAAGAGCAGCGCCCCGCAGCAGCCTCGGTCTCAGGGGGCCGTCGTGGACGCGGCACCGGCCGCGACGATGGGAGCGGGGAACGTCACCACCGCCCCGCCCGTCATCGGCGGAGCAACCCCCGGCACCGGCGTTCCCGCCGGAACGCCGGTCTACGACCAGGTCCGCGCAGTCGGCGACGGTCCCGGTCACGGTGGAGGGAGCACGGATGTCCGATCCGACACCGTCTGAGCAGAAGGCCGCGACCACCTCGCTCGGCGAGCTGCTCGGGGAGGTCACGAGCGACCTGTCCACGCTCATGCGTCAGGAGCTCGAGCTGGCCAAGGCCGAGCTCCGGCAGTCCGCCACCCGCGCCGGCAAGGGCGCAGGGATGCTGGGGGGCGCCGCCTATGCGGCGTTGATGGCGATCTTCTTCCTGTCGGTCGCACTGTGGTGGGCGCTGGCCTACCTGGTGGGATTCGGCTGGTCGGCCGTCATCGTCGCCGTCCTGTGGGGCGTCATCGCCCTCGTGCTGTACCTGAGCGGACGCTCTCAACTGAAGAAGACCGAGGGTGTGCCGCAGACCGTGGACACGCTCAAGCGCATCCCCGACGCCGTGAAGAGAAATGAGGAGAACCGATGAGCGATTCACCGGAAGCAATCCGCGCGAACATCGACCGCACGCGTGAGGAGCTGGGCCTTGACGTCGACGCGCTCGCCGACAAGGTCACCCCATCGAAGATCGCCCAGCGGCAGACCGACAAGATGATGGGAAGATTCGGATCGCTGCGTGATCGCGTGATGGGTGCGGCGGATGACGCAGGGTCGTCGGTGCAGGGTGCCGGCTCCGGCGCGGTGTCCAGCGTCTCCGACGCGGGACGGACGGCGGTGTCCAAGGCTCAGGGCAACCCCCTCGCCGTCGGGCTGGTCGCCTTCGGTGTGGGCCTGGTCGTGGCCTCCCTCATTCCGGCTTCGCAGAAGGAGAAGGACGCCGCTGGGGCGATCAAGGAGCAGGCTCAGCCGCTCATGGATCAGGCCTCCGGCGCCGTGAAGGAGATGGGCGAGCACCTGAAGGAGCCCGCTCAGGAGGCCGTGGCGGCCGTGAAGGACTCCGCGACCGGAGCCGCATCCACGGTCAAGGAAGAGGCGACCTCCTCCGCAGACACCGTCACCGAGCGCGCCCGTGAGGCGCGCGACACGGTCGGCGACAGCGCCTGATCACTCAGGGGATGCGGCGGGGCATCACGCCGCATCCCCTGAGCTCTGCTGCCGCCAGCCCCTGACATCGCGCTCGCCCACGGTGAAGTGGGGCCGGTTCAGAACGGTGGCGGGTCTCCGTCGGGGATGAACATCACCCGGGGTGGTGGTTCGTCGGTGTAGGTCTTGCCCAGCGGGCTGGTGAACTCGACCGTGCCATTCGGCAACTGGCGGACGGTCCATTCCGTTTCTGTTTTCAGGGTGTGGTGTCGGGTGCAGAAGTGGGCGAGGTTGGTGAGCGCGGTCGGTCCGCCGTCGTGGTGCTCGTGGTTGTGGTCGATCTGGCACCGGTGGGCGGGTTGTCGGCATCCGAATCCGCGGCAGTGTTGATCGCGAGCCTGCAGGTACCGGCGTTGGTCGGTGCCGGGGGTGTACCGGTCGACTTCGAGGACGGTCCCGGTGATCGGGTGGCAGAGGATCCGGTCCCATCCGGGTGCGGTGCCGGCGAGGTGTCGGGCGGTGTCGGGGTCGATCGGGACCTGCCCGTGCAGGCTGGCGCCAGCATCGGTCTTGCCGAGCAGAGTGAGCACCGGGACCACGACCTGCACGTGGGCGTGGATGGCGCCGAGCCCGCCGGGGAGCTGTTCCCCGGTGGTGGGGTCGATCGCCGGGGTGCCGGTGAGCAGCATGTCGGCCGCGACGTCGGCGCCGATCTGGACCAGGGTGCGCGTGTCGTCGACGACCGGCTGATCTTCGTCCTCGGTGGCCGGATCGGCGGCGGCTTCCGCGCGCCGTGTGCGTTCGATGTTCGCGGCATCCCGGATGGCGCGCGCCTGCCGACGGATCCGGTCCCGGATCCCGTACGCCACCGCCGCCGGCAGCCGCAGCTGCAGGAGCGCCATCCCGTCATCCAGGTCGAGAACCGACACACCCCGGGTTTCGGCGGCTCTGGCGTGCCGGATGGTCATCCCCTCCGGGTTGACCGCTTCGGCCAGCTGCCGGGCGTACGCCTTCGTCCGCCCCGGTGCCTGCCGTGCGGCGTAGTCCAGGACAGTCTCCTCCCATGCGGCGCGGACCTGATCGTCCACGATCGGCAGCCCCGTTTCGAGGATGACGTCGACGTGTCGCTTCGAGATCCGCGCGTCCGCCAACGCGGTCACGGTCGCGGCGAACTTGCTGACGAGGGTGTGCGCGTCGCCGAGTTCTCGCTGCGCGGTGATGTCGTGCACGTGCGTGGCGAACGCGACCTCCGCGGCGAGGGAGCGCATCGGCATCTCCCGCTCCCGTGAGTCCCGCGACCCGATCCGTGCCACCTGCCCGGTGGCCACCTCGGCCAGGGCGGCGAGGGAGCGGATCCGCTCTGCCTGCGCCTTCGCCACAGCCGCGTCGGCATCCTGCAACCCGGCGAGACCGGCGCGCATGCGGGACGCGTCCGCTGCGGTGGTTTCACCAGGCCAGGGGCTGTATTCCATACCCTCAAGCTAGCCAGGGCCACCGACATTGAGCGCCGTTCTATCGGGCACTGAAGACACCCTGTGGATAAGTCGTATCCGCACCATCCTGGGGAGGAACCGACGCGTCGATCGACGCCTATCGTGCCTGCTCACCGCCGGCGCAAGGAGTGCGCAGACAGGCATCGACAGGTGGGCGCCGGGCCTGGTCAGGCCTGCGCCACCGACCCGCGGGGCCGAAGAGGCATCGCGATCCGCTCCACCCGTGGCGTGGTGTCAGCGCCTTCCAGGAGCACCTCGATCGCCCGCTGCCCGAGCTCGTGGTGGGGGATGGCGAACGTCGTCAGACCGGGACGGAGCCACCCGGCGAGCTGATGATCGTCGAACGAGACGATGGAGAAGTCCTGCGGGATCGACAGTCCGGCCTCGGCGATCGCCTGGTAGGCGCCGAAGGCGAGCCGGTCGTTGAACGTGATGAGCGCGCCGCCACGCACTCCGGATGCCACGAGCTCCGAGGTCGCCCGCCAGCCGTCTTCGGGGAGCCAGACCTGGCAGAGGCGCCCGGTCGCCGGGGTGATCCCCTCCTCGTCGAGAGCGGCCAGGATGCCCGCGAGGCGCTCACGCGCAGCGACGCTCTGACCGGGAACGTCGTGCGTGGACGGGCCGGCCCCGATCAGGTGGATACGCCGGTGCCCCGCCGACAGCAGCGTCTGCGCGGCCGCCCGCCCGGCGGCGTACTCGTCGGGTACGACGGAGGCAGCCGAGGCCGGCGGCTCGGGGAGGGCGTTCAGGAGAACCGAGGGGCGGTGACGCAGGGCCGCGGGCAGCGGGCGCTCGCGCGTGAACATCGACGCGATGACGAAGCCGTCCACTTGCCGATCGAGCATCGCCTCGACGAGGCGCTCCTCCTCACGGGCGTCGCCCTCCGTCTCACCGATGAACAGCATGTATCCATTGCGGTGGGCGTGGTCGAGTGCCCCCTTGATCATGTCGCCGGCCAGTTGCGAGGTGGCCACGGTGTCCGAGATGAAGCCCATGGTCCGGCTCAAGCCGCTGCGCAGCCCTGCGGAGACGACGTTGGGGCGATACCCCAACTCGGACGCGACCAGGCGCACGCGGGCCTGTGCCGCAGGGGAGATGCGCAGTTCGTCACCGCGCTCGCTCAGCACGAGCGAGGCTGTCGTGCGGGAGACCCCTGCGGCGCGCGCCACATCGGCGAGCGTGACTCGTCTGTGACTCACTTGGCCCTCCGCTCTGCGAAGATCCTAGCCGCGCACAACGAGCAGGCCGTGTCTCCCATTTCCGTTGACACGCGATGCGCGGCGGGGCATGATGGCCGTGCTAACGCGGTTTAGCACAATGCTCCCGCGTGCCGTCCCACGTCGAAAGGGAGACATCGGTGTCTCAGTCACAGCGTTCTCAGTCACGCAATCTCCTCGCAACGGGCATCTTCCTCGTCACGGCCTTCGCAGTCACCGCGTGCGCCCCGCCCGGCGGCGACGCCCCTGCTCCGGAGGGCTCCTCGGGCCCCGTGTTCGGGGGAGGTGAACCGACGTGTGGAGAAGAGGACGTCGTCCTCAACATGTACGCGGAGACGGGTTTCCCGCTTCCGATCGAACTCGCCGACGAGTTCACCCGGCAGTACCCCAACGTGACCTTCGAGACCCGCGAGGACCAGTTCGCGGTGCTGACGCAGAACGCCCCGCGCGTCCTCCGAGACTCCCCACCCGACCTCATGCGCCTTCCGCAGATGTCCGAGCTTGCCGAGGGCGGCCTGCTTCTCGACCTCGACCCCTACGCCGAGGTGTTCGGGTGGACGCAGTGGCCCGAATCGCAGCTGGAGCAGCTGCGCGTGGACGAGGACGGGCGCCGCGGGGACGGCCCGCTGTACGCCATGGGCCTCAACTTCTCGATGACCGGCGTCTTCTACAACAAGGAGCTCGCCGCCCAGATCGGGATGAGCGAGGCGCCCGCCACGCTCGAGGAGTTCGACGGGTATCTGAAGGCGGCGAAGGACGCCGGCCTGACCCCCATGGCGCAGTTCAACGGCGGTGCGACGGGCGGCCTTCTCTTCCCGCTGCAGGGCCTCATGGCCTCGTACGGTGAGACCGCGCCGATCAACGACTGGATCTACCAGAAGCCGGACGCGACGATCGACACGCCCGACAACCTCGCCGCCGCCGAGCACCTGCAGCGCTGGGTCGATGCCGGGTACTTCGCACCCGACATCAACTCGATGGACTACTCCCAGATGATGAGCCGGTTCATCGGCGGGGAGAGCGTGTTCATCTTCAGCGGCGACTGGGAGTCGGGCAACCTCGACACGCAGATGCCGGACAACGCCGGGTTCTTCCTGGTGCCGCCGCTCGAGGCGGACGGCCCACAGGGGGCGATGTCGGCGCCGCTGACGTACGGCATCTCGGCGTTCGCCGAGAACCCGGACTGCGCCGCGTTCTTCCTCGATTGGGTCGCCACGAACGAGGAGGCGCGCACGATCACGGTGGAGGTCGGCGGATCGCATCCCATGGGTCCGGCCGACGCCTTCATGCCGGAGGTGGCAGCGGGTTCCGTCACCGAGGCCACGCTGGCCGCCGGCGACGTCATCAACGAGAAGGACGGCGCCATGGACTTCATCGCCAACGCGACCGGAGCCATCTACGCCCAGAGCTGGACGCCCAACGTGCAGCGGCTCGTCGCCGGAGAGCAGGATTCGGCCGGACTGCTGTCGGCCGTGCAGTCGGACTACGAGACCGAAGTCGCCGACTGACGGATGGCCTCTCCATCCCAGGCTGCAGCGTCGGCGCGTGACGTCGGCGCTGCAGCCCCCACCTCGCGCCGGCGTGCGGCCGCGCCCCCCACGCGCGGGAAACGGCGCCTCACGGCGACCGTGGCCGCGTATGTGCTGGTACTCCCGGCTGCCCTGTTCTACATCGCCTTCGTCATCAGCCCCATCGTGCGCACGGCGCAGTACTCGCTGTACGAGTGGGACGGCATCAGCCCGGCCACGTGGGCGGGTCTGGCCAATTACGTCCAGGTGTTCGCCAACCCCACCCTCGTCGGTTCGATCCTCAACTCCTTCGAGCTGATCCTCTACTTCAGCGTCGTGCCCGTGATCCTCGGGCTGTTCGCCGCGAACGTCATCCGCGGGATCGCGACCAGTCGGCTGGCGACGGTGGCGCGCACGGTCCTGTTCCTGCCGCAGGTCATCCCGCTCGTGGCCGCCGGGATCATGTGGACCTGGCAGCTGTCCACCAAGGGCGTGGTCAACCAGTTCCTCGAACTCGTCGGATTGGGGGCGGTCGCCCGTGCATGGCTGGGGGACACGCAGACCGCCTTGCCCGCCGTGGGCGTGATCGGCGCGTGGGTGCAGCTGGGACTGTGCCTGCTCCTGCTGCTGGCGGGCATGACCAAGATCGACCCCGCACTGTACGAGGCGGCACGCATCGATGGTGCGGGGCCGGTGCGGGAGTTCTTCTCCATCACCCTGCCCAGCGTGCGGCAGGAGCTCGCGGTGTGCGTGACGATCACCGTCATCTCGGCGCTGGCGAGCTTCGACATCATCTACATCTCGACGCAGGGCGGCCCGGCCAACAGCACCCTGGTGCCCGGACTGCAGATCTACTACCTCGCGTTCTTCCAGCGCGACATCGGCACCGCATCCGCGCTGGCGATGGTCCTGATGGTGCTGGTCCTGCTCGTCGTGATCCCCCTGCAACGCGTCCTGAGAGGACGTGACGCGTGATCGTCTCGGCTCGCGAGACGTGGCTGGGTCGCGCCCTCCTCGTCGTCCTCATGCTCGTCACGGTGCTCCCGTTCGTCAGCCTGTTCGTCACGGCGCTGCACGAGCCCGGGACCTACCCGGGCGGCCTCAGCTGGCCGGAGGACCCGCACTGGGAGAACTTCGTGCTCGCTTTCCAGTCGGCCGACATGTTCCAGCTGCTGTGGTCGAGTGTGCTCATCGAACTCGGCGTCGTGCCGTTCGCCGTGCTGATCGCCACGCTCGCCGGCTTCGCCCTGGGACACCTCGCCCCTCGGGGCGGGCGGATCGTGTTCATCGTGTTCCTGCTCGGTCTGACGCTGCCGTTCGAGGGCATCATCGTGCCGCTGTACTACCAGATGCGTGATCTCGGGCTGCTGAACACCCGCTGGGCGATCATCCTGCCGCTGGTCGGCCTGTTCATGCCGTTCGCCGTGACCTGGATGCGGGCGCATTTCGTCAACATGCCGCAGGACATCTCCGAGGCCGCCCGCGTCGACGGCGCCACGACCTGGCAGCTGTTCTGGCGCATCCATGTGCCGCTGTCGCTGCCGGCGCTGTCCTCGCTCGCGATCCTCCTCTTCCTGTGGACGTGGAATCAGTTCCTGCTGGCCGTCGTGCTCGTGGACGATCCGGCCAAGCGGACGATGGCCGGGGCCCTCGGCGCGTTCCAGGGGCAATGGGGCACCGACATCCCGCTGCTGTGCGCCGGATCGCTGCTGATCCTGACCCCCACGCTGATCGTGTTCCTGGTGTTCCAGCGTCAGTTCGTGGCAGCCCTCCTCCAGGGTTCCTTGAAGGGCTGACAATGTCGTCCCCGCCGCCGTTCGACCCCGAGATCGTCGCTGCCCTGCAGGCGCGAACCGACGTCGTCACCACCCTGCGAGCGGACGAGATCGCCCGCCTCCGGGCGGGGATCACGCGCCCGACCGACGCGGAGATCACTCTCGGCGGGGTGTTCGACTTCTCGGAGCACTCGGTGCCGTCGGTCGACGGCAGGACTCTGCCGATGGTCATGCTGCGCCCTCGCAACGCGGAGACCCCGGTGCCCGTCCTGTACCACGTGCACGGTGGCGGGCTGGTGGTGGGGACGCCGTACGAGGATCTTCCCTCTCTTGCGGCTCTCGCGAGGGACGTGGGATGCGCCGTGGCCTCGATCGACTACCGGCTCGCGCCTGAGCATCCCTATCCCGTGCCGCTGGAGGACGTGTACTCGGGGCTGACGTGGCTCGTCGCCGAGGCGACGAGCCTCGGGATCGACCCCCGCCGCGTCATCCTGAGCGGGGTGAGCGCGGGCGGCGGTCTGGCCGCGGCGGCAGCACTCCTCGGGCGTGACCGAGGCGGCCCGGTCGTGCGCGGGCAGCTGCTGGCGTGCCCGATGCTCGATGACCGGAACGACACGCCATCGGCGCACCAGATGGCGGGTATCGGGGCATGGGACCGTACGGCGAATGAGACGGGCTGGACCGCCTACCTCGGTGCCGAGCGAGGAGACGTTCCGGCGTACGCGTCGCCGGGCCGAGTGACGGACCTGTCCGGGCTTCCGCCGATGTTCCTGGACGTCGGATCGGCCGAGACCTTCCGCGATGAGGTCGTCGCGTATGCCGCCCGCGTGTGGGAGTGCGGGGGCGAGGCCGAACTGCACGTCTGGCCGGGGGGTGCGCACGGGTTCGACACCCTCGCACCCGACGCGGCCCTCAGCCGAGCGGCCCGCGCCGCGCGTGCGGGGTGGCTGCGGCGGCGTCTGGGCGCGCCGGCGCCCGCGCCGCGTTCGGGCTAAGGAGCGACGGCGACCGGCATGCGCGCGGTGGCGCGTGCTCTCGCGTGGCGCAGTTCGCGTACCGCCACGTTCACGGCGACCGCGGCGGGGACTGCGAGAAGCGCGCCGATGATGCCGTAGAGCGTCCCGCCGATGAGCGTGACCAGCAGCACCATGACCGCGGGGATCGCGACGGAACGGCCGACCACCCGCGGCGCGAGCACATACGCCTCGAAGGCCATGTAGAAGACGTACCAGCCGGCGAGGACGAGCCACGGGACGGGGTCTGCGGGCGCGATGAGCGCCTGCGAGCCCACGATGATCAGCGCCCCCAGCGGGATGCCGATGAGGGGGATCAAGGCCGTGATCATCGCGACGGCGGCGAAGAGGAGCGGAAGTGCCGAGCCGGTCGCGACGAGGAGGATGAGGCTGGTGACACCGGTGATGAGAGCCAGGAGCATCTGCCCGAGGAAGTAGCGGCCCACCGCCGAGCCCACCCGGCTCACCACGCGCACGCCCGTGTAACGATGCCGGCGGGGGAGGAGGGCCACGAACTGACCGCGGAACCAGCGTCCGGACGCGAGGAAGTACACGGTGAGCACGATCACGATCGTCGTCAGGAAGAACCCGTTCCCCAGCGCCAACCCGGCCCCGACGACTCCGCTGGAAACGGTCTGCACCGTCGCGCCCGCGACTCCCGCGAGCATCCCGTCGAGCATCGCCGTGACGTCGAGGACCGCGACCGGCACGAACTGCTGCAGCTGTGCGGCGACGGAATCCAGGGCGCCGGATGCGACGAATTCGTCGGCGCGTGCGAGCAGTTGGGTGGTCTGGTCGACCACGGGCGGAACGATCATCAGCACGACCCCGGCCAGCGCGAGGGCGACAGCCGATGACACCGCGGTGATGGCCAGCGGACGGGGCATCCCCCAGCGGTGAAGCGCCCGTACGAGAGGCGAGAGCCCGATGGCGAAGAACGCCGCCAAGGCGATGCACCACACCACGGGAGCGAGCGGGCCGATGAGCGTCCATGCGGTGAAGGCGGTGAGCACGCCGCCGGTGAGGACGAGGCCACCGACGTAGGGGCGGCGCATCATGGCGCCGAACGAGGGGGCGTCCACGAGGTGGCCCCCGCGGCCGATCACGGGGTGGCCCCCGCGGCCGATCATGCGGTCACCGCCGCTCGCGCCGGGGCGACCGCCCTCATCGACCGCGTCAACCAGTAGACCGCCCGCAGCAGCACCGCCGGCGCCTTGAGGTACCAGTGGTGGATCTGGTGTCTGGCATAGGTGCGCTCGAACCGGTCGGTGTAGTCGCGGAAGGACGCGGGCGAGGTCTGCAGGCGTCGCGCCGAGACGCTCGCCTGCATGTCGGACGCGTACGCGACCCGGAAGTCCGCGTCGCGCAGGTGCACGGAAAGGTCGATGTCTTCGTGCAGGAGGTCGTCGGGATCCAGGCAGGCAGCGTGCTCGATCGCGCGCCACGCATCCGCGCGCATCGCCATGTTGCTGCCGTAGAGGAAGGGGTACTTCCCGCTCACGCCGCGCAGCACACGCCGCACCAGGTCGTCGGAGAACTCACCGGCTCCGCGGAATGGCAGGTCGTAGTACCGGACCGGGCCGGTGACCGCGCCCACCGTGGGGTCGGACATCGCCGCGGCGACGCGCGCGACCCAGTTCGGCTCGAGGACGGTGTCGGCGTCGATGCGGCCCAGGATCTGCCCGGTGGCCTGCGCGAAACCGAAGTTGCGCGTGGGGATGAGTCCCTGGACCTTCGACTGCTGCACGACCCGGATCGCCGCGCCGGGATACCGCTGGGCGACGCGCTCTGCCAGGAGAGCGGTGCGGTCGGTGGAGCGGTTGTCGACGACGATGATCTCCGCGGCGGGCACGATCTGCGATACCGCGGCGAGGAGGCAGCGCTCGATCGTGGCCTCCTCGTTGTAGGCCGGGATGATGAGCGAGACCGACGGCCGGACAGGCAGGGGGGCGGGATCGCGCGTCGGCGGTTCGGGGGTCGGGTTGTCTGGAGGAGGGTGGACATGCGGTCGTTCCTTTCGGCGGGTGTCGAGTGCCGTGAGGCTAGAAGCCGCCTGCAGAGCCGGGCGTCTCCCCGGCGTAGTGTTCTGCCCCCTACCGCCGTATCGCTCGGCCGCTCCCTTCGTCCTGCGCGGACGATGCCCGCGCCGGACGCCAGGACGACGGCGCGCGCGCGGTCGCGGAAACCCCGCTGCGAGGCCAGGCGGTCGCGAGGGCGTGCGGCTTCCCGGACGCGGCGAACCGCTTCACGGCGGGTGCGGCGGCCGGCCCGTTCCGGCATTCATTTTCAGCGCGGATCTGCGCCGCCAGGTGAGGCCCCGATCAACCGCGACGCCCGGGACGAGGGTGATCGTCACAGCGATGGTCGTGGCCAGCAGAGGGTCGGGAGTGACGAACGAGCCGTTCAGCGCACCGGGGTGGGCGTCCGGGGGCGCGAGCGCCGGGCGCCGGCGCGCCGCGCGACATCGACGCACCAGCGGACTGTCACGGCCACTGCGGCGATGAGGACGTACATGAGGACGAAGAGGCCGGCGAGCAGGGTGAAGGCGAGGATGCCGAGGAGGGACAGAGCCGTGCCGAGGAAGGAGGTGATGGCGTTCATGATCGTGCCTCTCTGAGGGTGGTGGATGCTGACCCCGCGAGGGACGAGGGCGAGTGCCGACGAGCCATCCAGCGGCGATGCGGGAGCTGCTCGGGGAAGTGTTCGGCGAAGGTGTGTGCGGCTCGCGCGAGGCGACGTCCGTAAGACGCCCAGCTGCCGAGCGGACGGGCCGAGATGCCGACGACGAGGCGCCGGTCGAACCGGACGCGCGCCGAGGCAGGCAGGCGGTAGCTGAGGTCCATGTCGTCGTGCAGTTCGGTGTCGTCGCGGGGGACCGAGGCGCTGATCGAGCGCCACACCTCCGCGCGCACCGCGCAGTTGGATCCGAAGAGCACGGTGTGCCCGAGCATCAGCCGCATGAAGACGAAATAGCCGGAGACGTAGAAGAAGCGCGCCACAGCGCCTCGTGCACCGCCCAGGTTGTAGAAGGTAGCGGGCCCGGTGACCGCGACTGCGCCGGCGTCCGCCGCGAGAGTCTCCTCGATCCGCGCGAGCCAGGTCGGCGGGAGCACGGAGTCGGCGTCGCAGCGCGCGATGATGTCGCCGGATGCGGCGTCGAACCCGCGCGCGGAGGCGGCGGTGATGCCGGGGCGGACTTCGGTGACGACGGTGGCGCCGAAGCGTTCGGCGACGGCGCGGCTGTCGTCGGTGGATCCGTTGTCCACGACGAGCACCTCGTCGGCCGGGCGGGTCTGCTCGGCCAGCGAAGCCAGGCAGCGCTCGAGCATCCGGGCATCGTTGCGGACGGGGATGACGACGGATATGGATCTGTGCATGCCGGCAGGGTAGGAACCCGCGGTCGGTCCCCGCGTCGCCCGGGCGTAGCGAGCGACCCCCTACCCGAGTACCACGCGATTCCTTCTCCCGGAGGATCCGCGCGACGCCCGCGCCTGCGACAGTCATCACATGGCCGACACATCCGACATCCGCACCCCCTCTCCTGCACGCTCCGCGTCGACCGACTGGGTGACGTGGCGAGACCTCGACGCCACCGAGACCGCCGCGGTTTCCGTCATCGTTCCGGCGGGTGAATGCGACGTCGATCTCGAGGTGCGCCTCCCCGCGGTGCTCAATCAGACCGTGTCGCCGCACGAGATCGTCGTCATCGACTCCTCGCCGGACGGACGCCACTTCGGCGCCGTCACCCGGCTCGAGCAGGCCGGGACGCGCACGGCGATCCGTTACGTCCGCTCACCGGCCCTGAGCCCGGGCGCCCTTCGCCGGCTCGCGGCACGACTGGCCGCCGGCAACGTCCGGGCCTTCGCATTTGCCGGATCGCTCCTTCCGGCCACGTGGGTGGAGCGGATCGGAGCCGCGGTGCGCGGGATGCGCTCGCCGGCCTTCTCCATAGCGTGACGGTGGCTCGTCCGCCGACCGGCCCCGCGGAGCGCCGAGCCCCCTCGGCTAAGCTCACGGCAGCGCTCACTGGCGGCTACCGGAGGTGGGAGGGTTCGCATGCCGATTCCGGCGGAGATCACGGTCGTGGACGAGCGGATGGCCGCGACGAAGACCGACTCGACCCTGACGGTGCACTTCTCCGACGGAAAGTGGCTCGAGGGGCCGTCACACTCGGTGCAGGGCAGATACCTGCTCTTCAGTGACATCCCCAACGACCGGACGCTGCGGCTGGACGAGATGACCGGCGACGTGTCGGTGTTCGACCAGCCGTCGCGCTTCGCCAACGGTCGCACGCACGACTCGATCGGCCGGCTCATCACGTGCCTGCAGGGCCAGCGCGCGGTGGTGCGCCGCGAGCACGACGGACGCGAGAGCGTGATCGCCTCGCACATCGGCGGGCGCAGGCTCAACAGCCCCAACGACGTCATCGCCAGTTCCGCCGGCGTCATCTGGTTCACCGACCCCACGTACGGCCTCAACGAGTACGAGGGTCACGCCGCAGAACCCGAGCTCGACGTGCGCGGTCTGTACCGCTGGTCGGAGGGGATGAGCGAACCCGAGCTCGCCTGCGGCGACTTCACGCAGCCCAACGGGCTGGCGTTCTCGCCCGACGAATCCACCCTGTACGTCGTCGACAGCGACCAGGGCAGCATCGACGCCTTCTCGGTCGATGAGGCGGGGGTGTCGTCGCGCCGCACCGTCGTGGCGGGCAGCTTCGGCTTCGACGGCATCCGCGTCGACATCCACGGGCGCATCTGGGCGGCGACCTCCGAGGGGGTGAGCTGCTTCGACGACGCTGGTGTGGAGATGTGGAAGCTGGCCGTCCCCGAGCCGGTGTCGAACCTGGAGTTCGGCGGGCGTCAGCGCAACGTCCTCTACCTCACGGCGACCACGAGCCTGTACTCGATCCGCACCTCCGTGCGCGGCCGGGCGTGACGCCGAGCCGGCGGCCCGGAGTGCGAGACTTGTCGGCATGACCTCCGACACAGACGCGCCCGTGACGGTGCCGGCGCGGCGAGGTCGGCCCGGATACGACCGTGACCGGGTGCTCGAGATCGCCGTGCAGCTGTTCAACGAGCAGGGTTACGACGCCACCTCCGTCGCCGACCTCGCCCAGCGGCTGGGGCTGACGAAATCCGCGCTCTACCACCACTTCGCGTCGAAGGAAGAGCTCCTCGCCGTCGCGCTGGACCAGGCCCTCAGCAGCCTGGAGGCGGTGCTCGATGACCCGCGTGCGCAGGAGGGGCCGGCATCCGATCGCCTCCGGCATGTCATCCGCAGCGCCACCGACGTGCTGGTGGCCCAGCTGCCGTCGGTGACCCTGCTGCTGCGCGTGCGGGGCAACAGTCCCGTCGAGCAGAGCGCCCTGGAGCGCCGGCGCCTGTTCGACCACCGGGTGACCCGCCTGGTCGCGGAGGCCCAGCGCGAGGGCGATGTGCGCACGGATGTCGACGCGGCCGTGGTCGCCCGCCTCATCTTCGGCATGATCAACTCCGTCGTGGAGTGGTACCGCCCCGGGGGCTCGGTCGATGGCGACCGCCTCGGTCACGACATCATGACCATCGCGCTGGACGGTCTGCAGTCGCACGACTGACGCTCAGGCGTGCAGATCGACGTTCTTCGGCTCCTTGATGAGGGACACCCCGACGAGCGAGATGACGGCGGCCAGGGCGATGTAGGCGCCGATCGTCCACGACATCCCGGTGGCTCCGAACAGCGCCTCGGCGATCATCGGCGCGAACGCCCCGCCGAGGATCGCGCCCAGGGCGTAGCCGATCGAAACGCCGGAGTAGCGGACGTTGGCCGGGAACATCTCGGCGTACAGGGCCGCCTGCGGGCCGTAGGACAGGCCGAGACCGAACGTCATCACGAACAGCGCGACGAAGTACCAGAGGATGTTCGCGGTGTCGATCAGGAACCACATCGGAATCGCCCACAGCGCGAGCACGAGGTAGCCGATCTGGAACGTGCGGATGCGGCCGAGGCGATCGGACACGCGCCCACCCCACAGCGTGAACCCGAGCCAGCCGAAGGAGGCGAGCGTGGTCGCCAGCAGCACCGTGGGGCGGTCCATGCCCAGCACCGCGACGGCGTACGTCGCGAAGAAGGCGATGAGCAGGTAGCCCGCGGCGTTGTTGCCGATGAAGACCACGGCCGTGAGGGCGACCTGGCGCCAGTTCTTGCGGAACAGCTGCCCCAGCGGTGCGGAGGACTCCTTGCGGCGACGCATGAGGTCTTCGAACACGGGGCTCTCCTCGACCGCGCGGCGGATGATGTAGCCGATGACGATCAGCACGATCGACAGCAGGAACGGGATGCGCCAGCCCCACTCCAGGAACGCCTCCGCCGACATCACCGAGGTCAGGATCCACAGGGTGGCGGTGGCGAGGATCATGCCGATGGGCACGCCGATCTGCGGGAAGGCGCCGAAGAACCCGCGCCGGCCGGCGGGGGCGTGCTCGACCGACAGCAGGGCCGCACCGCCCCACTCGCCACCGGCGGAGAAGCCCTGCAGGATGCGGAGCAGGATGAGCAGGATCGGCGCGATGATGCCGGCCGCGGCGTACGTGGGCAGCACGCCGATCAGCGCGGTCGAGGCGCCCATCATGATGAGCGTGAGCACGAGCATCTTCTTGCGACCGAGGCGGTCGCCCAGGTGCCCGGCGACGACGGCGCCCAGGGGCCGGAAGAGGAAGGAGATTCCGATCGTGGCGAACGAGAGCACCTGCGCCAGCCCCGCATTGGAGGCCGCCAGCGGCGCGAGGAACAGCGGTGCGAGCACGAGCCCGGCCGCCTGCGCGTAGATGAAGAAGTCGTACCACTCGATCGATGTGCCGACGAGGGTGCCCGCCAGGACCTTGCGCTCCTCGCGGGTGACCGCAGCCGAGGGCGTGCGGGCTTGCGTCGATGACGCCATGAGAACTCCATTGTTCGGGTGGGGATCGGCGCAGCGGGATTCCTGACCGATCGGTGAGTAAAGCACAAGGTAGCGCACGCGACCAGCGGGCGGGAAGTGTCTCTTGCGCCGGCGCACCCGCGGCGGCCGGTCAGTCGCGGTCGACGAGGAGGTTGCTGATCCGGGCGGTGGCCAGGAGTGCGCCACCCTCCCCGGTGACCCGGATGTCGTACGTGGCCATTCGCCGGCCGCGGTGAAGCGCCGTCGCGGTTCCGGTGATGACGCCCGCGCGGGCTCCGCGGTGGTGCGTGATGTTCAGGTCCACGCCCACGCACACCTTGCCCAGCGTGCTGGCGTGGATCATCGCGGCCCACGATCCGATGGCCTCGGCCAGAGCTGCGGTGGCGCCGCCGTGCAGGCGCCCGAGCGACTGGGTGTTGCCCGCCACCGGCATGGTCGCCACCACGCGCTCGGGCGACTGCTCGAGCACGTCGATGCCGAGCTTGACGTCGAGATCGCCCGGGGTGATCCGCCAGGGTGCGTCGCTCATCGCTGCCTCTCTCCGCCTCGGCGCCTTGCCGAGCCGGCTGACCTCTGACACTATTACTGAACGATCGGTCTGCAAAGGCGTGGATCCTGCGACGGTGCACGAGAGGATGACGATGTCCGAGGCTTTCCTCGTCGGCGGTGTGCGCACGGCGGTCGGACGCTACGGCGGAGCGCTCGCCTCCGTGCGGCCGGATGATCTCGCCGCGCTCGTCCTGGCAGAAGCCGTCACGCGTGCGAAGGTGCCCCGCGGGGGCATCGACGAGGTGTACTTCGGCGCCGCGAACCAGGCCGGGGAGGACAACCGCAACGTCGCCCGGATGGCGGTGCTCCTCGCGGGGCTCCCCGATACCGTTCCCGCGCTCACTGTCAACCGGCTGTGCGCATCGGGGATGTCGGCCATCGCGCTCGCCGCGCAGGCCGTCCGCTCCGGCGACGCCGACCTGATCGTCGCCGGCGGGGTGGAGTCGATGACGCGGGCGCCGTGGGTGCAGGCCAAGCCCGATCGCGCGTGGGGCAAGCCCGGCGAGGCGTACGACACGTCGATCGGCTGGCGGTTCCCCAACCCCGCACTCGTGGCGCGGGACAAGGCCACGTACTCGATGCCCGAGACGGCCGAGGAGGTCGCCCGCCGCGACGGGATCACGCGCGAGGATGCCGATGCCTTCGCCCTGCGCAGTCATCAGCGCGCCGTCGCCGCGATCGACGCCGGGCGCTTCGTGGACGAGATCGTTCCGGTCCCCACCCGGCGCGGGCCCGTCGCCCAGGACGAAGGGCCGCGCCGCGACACGACGCTCGAGGTCCTCGCCGGGCTCCGGCCCGTGGTCGGCGGCGGCACCGTGGTGACCGCCGGCAACTCCAGCTCGCTCAACGACGGCGCCTCCGCCATCGTCGTCGCGAGCGCCGAGGCCGTGGAGCGCCACGGGCTCACGCCGCGCGCGCGCATCGTCTCCGCGGCATCCGCCGCCCTCGCGCCGGAGATCATGGGCCTCGGCCCGGTCCCAGCCACCGAGAAGGCGATGGCGAAGGCCGGGCTGACCGTCGCGGATCTGGATGCCGTCGAACTCAACGAAGCGTTCGCCACGCAGTCGCTCGCCTCGATCCGCCGCCTGGGCCTGGATCCCGACATCGTCAACGCCGACGGCGGGGCGATCGCACTCGGTCATCCCCTGGGCTCCAGTGGATGCCGTCTCGTCGTCACGCTGCTCGGGCGCCTCGAGCGGGAGGGTGGTCGTCGCGGGCTCGCCACGATGTGCGTGGGCGTCGGGCAGGGCGCCGCGATGATCCTGGAGCGCATCGATGGCTGACCCCCTCCTCATCGAGCGGCACGACGACCGCGTCGTGGCGACGCTGAACCGCCCGCACGTCCGCAACGCGATCGACCAGGCGATGATCGACCAGGTGCACGTCCTGTGCGCCGAACTCGAAGCCGCACCCCGCGTGCTCATCCTCACCGGCGCGGGCGGCGTCTTCGCCTCGGGGGCCGACATCGCCCAGCTCCGCGCGCGGCGCGCCGAGGATGCGCGCGCGGGCATCAACACGCTCGCCTTCCGCCGCATCCGCGACCTGCCGATGCCGGTGATCGCCGCGATCGACGGTTACGCGCTGGGCGGGGGTGCCGAGCTGGCCTACGCCGCCGACATCCGCCTCGGCAGCCCCGCCGCTCGCATCGGCAACCCCGAGACGGGGCTGGGCATCCTCGCCGCCGCGGGGGCGACGTGGCGGCTGCCGCAGATCGTGGGGGAGGCCAGGGCGGCCGAGCTGCTGCTGACCGGACGCATCCTCGACGCCGAAGAGGCGCACTCGTGGGGCCTGCTGAACGCCGTGCACCCGGCCGGATCGCTCCTGCCGGCCGCGCACGCGATCGCCGACCGCATCGCCGCGAACGACCCGCTCGCCACGCGTCACACCAAGCGCGCCCTCCTCGCACCGCCCGAGGCCCACCCCGCGATCGAACTCGACCTGCAGGCCGAGCTGTTCGAGAGCCCGGAGAAGGAGCGGCGGATGACGGCGTTCCTGGAACGGAGCAGGACATGACCGCGCCGATCCCCTCGCACGTCGGTGTGCTCGGCGGAGGCCGCATGGGGGCGGGCATCGCCCACGCGTTCGTGCTGGCCGGCGCGCACGTGGCCGTGGTCGAGCGCGACGCGGCGTCGGCGGATGCAGCGGCCCGGCGCATCCGCGAGAGCCTTCGCCGTTCGGTCGAGCGCGGCGCCACTTCCCGCGGTCTCGCCGACATGGACGCCCTGGTCTTCTCCGGCACCGACCTCGACGCCTTCACCGATGCCGGGCTGGTGGTCGAGGCGGTGCCGGAGGACAGCGCGCTCAAGCTCGACGCCCTGCGGCGGGCCGAGTCGGCGCTGCCGCCCGACGGGGTGCTCGCCTCCAACACGTCGTCGATCTCGATCGACGGGCTCGCCGCGTCGCTGGAGCGGCCGGACCGCTTCCTCGGTCTGCACTTCTTCAACCCCGTCCCCGCGTCCGACCTCGTCGAGGTCGTCCTCGGCGCCGCGACCGACCCCGACGTGGGCGCGGCCGCCGTGGGCTGGGTCGGCGCCCTCGGCAAGCGCGCCGTCGTCGTGCGCGATTCGCCCGGCTTCGCCTCCAGCCGCCTGGGTGTGGCCCTCGCGCTCGAGGCGATCCGGATGCTCGAGGAAGGCGTGGCCTCGGCGGCCGACATCGACGCGGCGATGGAGCTCGGCTACCGGCATCCGGTCGGTCCCCTGCGCACGACCGACCTCGTGGGCCTGGACGTGCGCCTGGGGATCGCCGAGGAGCTCTCCGCGCACCTGGGCGACCGGTTCTCGCCGCCGCAGCTGCTGCGCGACCTCGTCGCCGACGGACATCTCGGCCGCAAGAGCGGCCGCGGCTTCTACGAATGGAGTGATCGATGAGCATGATCCTGCCCAGCTATCTGCAGGACGCGTGGTGGACACCCGACGACGCCTCCGGCGCCACGACGGTGCACGACGCCTCCACGGGGGAGGCGGTCGCGTCCGTGAGCGCGCGCGGCGCCGACCTGGCCGCCGCGCTCGCCCACGCACGCACGGTGGGGCAGGCGAGCCTGGGCCCGCTGACCTTCCACCAGCGCGCGATGCTGCTCAAGCAGTTCGCGCTGGCCCTGGGGGAGCGCAAGGAGGAGCTGTACGAGCTGTCCCGCCACTCCGGTTCGACCCTCCGGGACTCCCTGAGCGACATCGACGGCGGCATCGGCGTGCTCTTCACCTATTCCTCCAAAGCGCGCCGCGAACTGCCCAACGCCCAGGTCTACCTCGACGGCCCGGTCGAACCGCTGTCGAAGGACGGCTCCTTCCTCGGCCGCCACGTGTACACGCGCCTTCCCGGCGCCGCGGTGCAGATCAACGCCTTCAACTTCCCCACGTGGGGCGCGCTGGAGAAGTTCGCGCCGGCGTTCCTGGCCGGGATGCCCTCCGTGATCAAGCCCGCGACGCCCACGGCATACGTCGCGGAGGCATGGGTGCGCATCCTCGTCGACACCGGCCTCCTCCCGCCCGGGTCGCTGCAGCTGGTCAGCGGCAGCGTGCCCGACCTGCTGGACCACCTCGAACTCGGCGACATCGTCGGCTTCACCGGCAGCGCCTCCACGGCCGACCGGCTGCGCCGGCACGACAACGTGCAGTCCGGTCGCGTGCGGTTCACGAGTGAGACCGACTCCATCAACGCGTCGGTGCTGGGCCCCGACGCCACGGCGGGAACGCCCGAGTTCGACGCGTACATCAAGCAGCTGATGGTGGAGTTGACGACCAAGGCGGGTCAGAAGTGCACCGCGATCCGACGCGCGATCGTGCCGGCGGATGCGGTGGCCGACGTCATCGGGGCGCTCAAGGCGAAGATCGACGAGCGCGTCGTGGTCGGCGACCCGCACGCCGAATCGGTCACGATGGGGCCCGTGGTCTCCCGCGCGCAGCGCGACGAGGTGCTCCGTCAGGTGGAGGTGCTCCGCGACGCCGGCGGAGAACTGCTGCTGGGTTCGACGGACGCGCCGGAGGTCGTGCGCGCCGACGGCACCGTCGGTCGTGCGGATCAGGGTGCCTTCCTCTCCCCGATGGTCATCGGTTTCGCCGATGCAACCACCCCCGCCGCGCACGAGATCGAGGCGTTCGGGCCCGTGGCCACGGTGCTTCCCTACCGCACGGTGGCCGAGGCCGCCGACCTCGTCACGCGCGGCGGCGGATCGCTCGTCACGAGCGTCGCGACCCACGACGACGACGTGGCGCTGGAGCTCATGAGCCGGATCGGTGCGTACAACGGCCGCGTCCTCTTCCTCAACCGGGACAACGCGCGCACCTCCACCGGCCACGGGTCGCCCGTGCCGCACCTCGTCCACGGCGGACCGGGGCGGGCCGGCGGCGGGGAGGAGCTCGGCGGGATCCGCGCCGTGCTGCACCACATGCAGCGCACGGCGGTGCAGGGGTCGCCGGAGACGCTGACCGCGCTCACGGGCGTGTGGCACACCGGCGCCGCATCCGCCGCCGGTGGCCGTCACCCCTTCCGCAAGGCGCTGAGCGAACTGCGGATCGGCGACCAGGTCGCGTCGGCCTCGCGCACCGTGACCCTGGACGACATCGAGACCTTCGCCCGCTTCACCGGTGACACGTTCTACGCGCACATGGACGAGGCCTCCGCCGCGGCCAATCCCTTCTTCCCCGGGCGCGTGGCCCACGGCTACCTCCTGGTGTCGTGGGCGGCGGGATTGTTCGTGGATCCCGAACCCGGTCCCGTGCTCGCCAACTACGGCCTGGAGAACCTGCGTTTCGTCACGCCGGTGTCACCCGGTGACGAGATCCGCGTCGTCCTCACGGCCAAGCAGATCACGCCCCGCGAGACGGACGACTACGGCGAAGTCCGCTGGGATGCGGTCATCCGCAACCAGGACGACGAGCTGGTGGCCTCCTACGACGTCCTGACCCTGGTCGCCAAGACGGACGACCACCGCACGGATGCGGGGGCCGTGCGCGAGGAGGTGGCGGCCCGATGAGCGACACGACGCTGCGCGCCATGATGCAGAACGACCGGGCATCGGCGTCGCTGGGAATGGTCGTCGAACGCGACGAGCCGGGCATCGCGGTGGTGAGCATGCGGGTGCGCGAAGACATGACCAACGGATTCGCGATCACCCACGGCGGATTCGTGTTCGCCCTCGCCGACACCGCGTTCGCGATCGCGTGCAATGAGGACGAGCGGGTGACCGTCGCCGCCGGCGCCGACATCACGTTCCTGAAGTCCACCACCGCCGGGCAGACCCTCACCGCCACCGCGGTGCGGCGCACCGTCAGCGGTCGCACGGGCATCTACGACGTCTCCGTCACGGATGAGACCGGCGACACCGTCGCGGAGTTCCGCGGCCGCTCGCTCACCACCAACCGACCCGTGTGATCCCCCGCGAGATCCCCCAGGAGCAGCCATGCCCAAGACGACGACACCCGAGATCCGCTCCGACGCGGCGCTCGGCCACACGGCCGCGGAGGTCCTCACCCGCCCCGAGCTCGAGGCGCTGCAGCTGGAGCGGCTGCGCTGGACGGTCCGGCACGCGTACGAGAACGTGCCGCTGTACCGCCGGAAGTTCCACGAGGTCGACGTGACACCCGACGACATCCGCACCCTCGCCGATGTCCGGCGGCTGCCGTTCACGTCGAAGGACGACCTGCGGGAGACCTACCCGTTCGGGATGTTCGCCGTCCCCATGACGCAGGTGCGCCGCATCCACGCCTCCTCCGGCACCACCGGGCGCCCCACCGTCGTGGGCTACACCGAGGCAGACCTTGACCGGTGGGCGGACTGCGTCGCCCGCTCGCTTCGGGCAGCCGGCATCGCGCCGGGGATGAAGGTGCACAACGCGTACGGGTACGGCCTGTTCACCGGGGGCCTGGGCGCCCACGGAGGGATCGAGAAGCTCGGTGCCACCGTCATCCCCATGTCGGGCGGGCAGACCGCACGGCAGGTTCAGCTCATCCGCGACTTCGAACCCGACGCGATCCTGTGCACGCCGAGCTATCTGCTCACCATCGCCGACGCCATGGCGGACGCCGGCATCGATCCGACGACCACTTCTCTCAAGGTCGCCGTCCTGGGTGCGGAGCCGTGGACGAACGAGATGCGAGCGGAGATCCAGCGGCGCCTGAACATCGACGCCGTCGACATCTACGGCCTCAGCGAGGTCATGGGTCCCGGCGTGGCCAGTGAGAGCGTGCTGACCAAGGACGGTCCGCACGTGTGGGAGGACCATTTCCTCCCCGAGACCATCGATTCCCGGACGGGAGAGCCGATGCCGGACGGGGAGCTGGGGGAACTCGTGTTCACGTCGCTGACGAAGGAGGCCTTCCCGGTCATCCGCTACCGCACGCGAGACCTCACGCGACTGCTCCCGGGCACCGCGTACCCGGCGATGCGCCGCATCGAGAAGATCACCGGACGCAACGACGACATGATCATCCTGCGCGGCGTGAACCTCTTCCCCACCCAGATCGAGGAGCTCGTGATGGGGATCGAGACGCTCACCCCCCACTTCATCCTCGAGCTGAGCCGCGCGGGTCGCATGGACGTCATGACCGTGCGCATCGAGCGCCACCCCGACCTCGACCGGGAGACGTGCGAGGCGGCCGCCGCGGTTCTCGCCCAGCGGATCAAGGTGCACATCGGCACGTCGGTCGACGTGCGGGTGGAGGAGCCGGGCACCCTCCCGCGCAGCGAGGGCAAGTACAAGCGGGTCTACGACAACAGGTGAGTCCGGCGGTTGCCCGCGCGCGGACGGGCGGTTAGACTAACTGAACGATCGTTCTGTAAAGGAGTCGAAGATGACAGCATCCGACGCGGCCGTCCTGGCCGCCGAAGCAGAGGCGCAGGCCCGCTTCGACGAGATCATCGCCGCCGACTCCCGCATCGAGCCCCGGGACTGGATGCCCGAGGCGTACCGCAAGACGCTCATCCGGCAGATCGCGCAGCACGCGCACTCCGAGATCATCGGCATGCAGCCCGAGGGCAACTGGATCACCCGCGCGCCGAGTCTCAAGCGCAAGGCGATCCTGCTGGCCAAGGTGCAGGACGAGGCCGGCCACGGCCTGTACCTGTATTCGGCGGCTCAGACGCTCGGCATCACGCGCGAGGAGATGACGCAGCAGCTCATCGACGGCAAGGCGAAGTACTCCTCGATCTTCAACTACCCCACCCCCACGTGGGCCGACATGGGCGCGATCGGATGGCTCGTGGACGGCGCGGCCATCTGCAACCAGGTGCCGCTGTGCCGCGCGTCGTACGGACCGTACGGCCGGGCCATGGTGCGCATCTGCAAGGAGGAGTCCTTCCATCAGCGGCAGGGGTTCGAGATCCTCCTCACCCTCATGCGCGGCACCGAGGCGCAGCAGCGGATGGCGCAGGATGCGGTGAACCGCTGGTACTGGCCGAGCCTGATGATGTTCGGGCCCCCCGATGACGAGTCACCCAATTCGGCGCGGTCCACGGCGTGGAAGATCAAGCGCTTCTCCAACGACGACCTGCGTCAGCGCTTCATCGGGATGCTCGTCCCGCAGGCCGAGGCGCTCGGGGTGACGCTGCCCGACCCGGAGCTGCGCTGGGACGCCGAGAACGAGCGCTGGCACACGAGCGAGATCGACTGGAGCGAGTTCTACGAAGTGCTCGCCGGTCGCGGGCCCATGAACGCCGTGCGACTGCAGAACCGCCGGGACGCGCACGAGAGCGGTGCGTGGGTGCGGGAGGCGGCTGCCGCCTACGCGCGCACGCAGGCCGCCCGCTCGGACGGCGAACGGCAGGTGGCGTGATGTCGGCGCCGGGCGCATCGGCTGCCGAGCAGTGGCCGCTGTGGGAGGTGTTCGTCCGCGCCAAGCGGGGCCTCAGCCACGTCCACGTCGGGTCGCTGCACGCCCCCGACGCAGCGCTCGCCGTGCGCAACGCGCGGGACCTGTACACGCGGCGGAACGAGGGCGTGTCGATCTGGGTCGCCCCCGCCGACGCGATCACCACGAGCGACCCCGACGCGAAGGGCGCTTTCTTCGAAAGCCCGGCGGGCAAGAACTACCGGCACGCGTCGTACTACACCGCATCCGAGGGGGTGCCGCACCTATGACGGCCCTCCGACGGCCTCAGCATCCGGCCGAGGCCGACGTGCACGGCGAGGTCACCGTCGACGATGTCGAGCTCTCCGCCGAACTGGCGGGGGAGGGCGGCCGTGCGGCGTCGGCGGACGCGGCCGAGTACGCCCTCCGACTCGGCGACGACGCCCTCATCCTGTCGCAGCAGCTCAGTGCCTGGGTCGCCCATGCCCCCGAGCTGGAGGAGGACGTCGCGCTGGCGAACATCGCCCTCGACCTGCTCGGGCACGCCCGCTCACTGCTCCGCTATGCCGGCACCGCGGACGGCCGGTCCGAAGACGACCTGGCCTACTGGCGCGACGAGCCGGAGTTCCGCAGCTCGTGGCTCGTGGAGCAGCCCAACGGAGACTTCGCGCACACGATCGCGCGCCAGCTCGTCGCCGCCGGCTACATGTTCGAGCTGTACACCGCCCTGAGCGGGTCGCCCGACCCGTCGCTCGCGGCGATCGCGGCCAAGGCGGTCAAGGAGGTCGACTACCACCGCGACCATGCCGTGACGTGGACGCTGCGACTGGCCGGCGGAACCGACGAATCGCGCCGGCGCATGATCGCGGCGCTGACCGACGTCTGGCCCTACGTGGACGAGCTCTTCCGCGACGACGACCTCATCGAGCGGCTCGAGGGCGTCGCACCGCGGCCCTCGGCGCTGCGTCCGGGGTTCGATGAGGTCATCGCCGCCGTCCTGGCGGAGGTCGAGCTCGAGATGCCGTCGGTGCAGCCGTCGATGGCCGGCGGGCGCCGCGGTGAGCACTTCTCCACGCTGGGTGTCCTGCTCGCAGAGATGCAGGTGCTCGCCCGTCAGCATCCGGGGGCGACATGGTGACCGCGCGCACGCGGGCCTGGGACATCGCCGCGCGGGTGTGCGACCCGGAGGTGCCGGTGCTCACGATCGAAGACCTCGGCATCCTCCGCGACGTCCGCGAGGGCGAGGACGGTGTCGTGGTGACGATCACGCCGACGTATTCGGGATGCCCCGCGATGGACACGATCCGCCAGGACCTCACCCTCGCCTTCTCGGTCGAAGGGTACGACCGGGTCGAGGTCGATCTCGTGCTGGCGCCGGCGTGGACGACGGACTGGATGACGGATGCGGGCAAGCGCAAGCTCAGCGAATACGGCATCGCTCCGCCCATCGGCCGTGCCGCCGACCGCGGGCCGGTGCGGCTGCAGCTGGGTGTGAAGTGCCCGCGCTGCGGCTCTCTGCACACCCGCGAGGTCACCCGCTTCGGCTCCACGTCGTGCAAGGCGCTCTACGAATGCCGTGCGTGCCTGGAGCCGTTCGACTTCTTCAAGGTGCACTGATGGCGCCCTCGCCCACCGTCTCCCGCACCGAGGCGGTCGCCGACGCCCTCCTCCACACCGCCGTGGGCGGGACCGGCGGGGGGCGGCCCCGCGCGCGCTTCCATCCGCTGCGTGTGGCCGAGGTGCGCCCCCTGACGGCCGAGTCGGTCGAGGTCACCTTCGCCGTCCCGGACGACCTCGTCGCGGAGTACGACTACCTCCCGGGGCAGTACGTCGCCCTGCGGGCGCAGCTGGACGGGCATGAGGTGCGCCGCTCCTACTCGCTGTGCCGGCCGCCGACCCCGGGCTCGGTGAGCGTCGCGATCAAGCGCAACTCCGGCGGCTGGTTCTCCGCCTGGGCGCAGACCGAACTGCATGCCGGCGACGAGATCGACGTCATGAGCCCGCAGGGCTCGTTCACCACGTCGCTCGCCGACCTGGATGGCGCCCACGTCGCCGGCATCGCCGCCGGCTCCGGCATCACTCCGGTCATGGCGCTGGCGACCACCGTGCTCGCGCGCTCGGAGAGCTCACGGTTCACGCTCGTCTACACCAACCGGTCGACGCTGGATGTGATGTTCCTCGACGAGCTGGCAGACCTCAAAGACCGCTACCCGACCCGCTTCGCCCTGCATCACGTCCTCTCGCGCGAGCAGCGCGCGGCCCCGGTGCTGTCGGGCCGCCTCGACGAGGAGCGGCTCCGCCGCATCCTCGACGGCCTGATCCTGCCGCAGACGGTCGACGAGTGGTTCCTGTGCGGACCGTTCGAGCTGGTCCAGCTGTGTCGCGACACCCTCGCCGACGTCGGCGTGGACCGTGCGCACGTGCGGTACGAGCTGTTCACGACCGGAGAGGCGGGTGCACCGGCTGGCCCGCGGCGACCGGTGGAGGTGCGGGCGGACGAACCGGTGCGCACGATCGAGTTCACGCTGGACGGTCAGTCGGCGAGCGTGCAGTCGCCGGTGAGCGCGAGGGAATCGATCCTGGATGCGGCGCTGCGCGTGCGCCCCGACACGCCGTTCGCGTGCGCGGGCGGGGTGTGCGGAACGTGCCGTGCCCGCGTGCTGACCGGGTCGGTCACGATGACGGAGAACTACGCGCTCGAGCCCGACGAGATCGAGCACGGCTACGTGCTCACCTGCCAGTCGCATCCCACCACCGACCGCGTCGCGGTCGACTACGACAACTGAGGCCGACGATGATCGATCTGCGCATCGACGGCGACGTCGCGCACGTGGTGCTGAACAATCCCGCCAAGCTCAACGCGCTGGACGAGGCGGCGCTGCGGAGCCTCGACGCCGCGTACGCCGACGCCGAGGCGGCCGGCGTGCGTGCGCTCGTGCTGCGCGGGGAGGGCCGGGCATTCTGCGCCGGCCGCGACATCTCCGGCGTCGACCCGGCCACCGACGACGTGCACGGCTACCTCACGGGGCTCCTCACGCCGCTGCTCAAGCGGATGGCGCGGTTCCCTGCTCCCACCTTCGCCGCCGCCCACGGGGCGTGCCTGGGGGTGGGCCTGGGGCTGCTCATCGCCACCGACGTGGTCTACGTCGCCGACACCGCGAAAGTGGGGTCGCCGTTCGCCGCGCTGGGCGCGACGCTGGACTCGGGCGGCCACGCGCTGTTCTATCAGCGGCTCGGGGCGCACCGCACGCTCGACCTCATCTACTCCGGCGGGTTGCTCTCGGGTGAGGAGGCCGTCCGGCTGGGTCTGTTCTCGCGGAGCCTGCCGGCCGGCGAGGTGCAGGCGGCCGTCGGCGCGGCAGCCGTGACCGCCGCATCCGGCCCCACGGCGGCGTTCGTGGAGAGCAAGCGCATCATCGCCCTCCTCCGCGAGGAGCGCGCGGGCCTGTGGGAGGCGATCGCGGCCGAGAACCTCGCGCAGGAGGCGCTGCGCGACACCGCCGACTACCGCGAGGGATTCGCCGCCTTCCAGGCCAAGAGGCCTCCGGAGTTCACCGGGCGTTGAGCGAGCACGGGCAACAGTGCCTCTGGGGGTGAGCAGGCACTACTGTCGATGCATGCCGGAGTCGCTCACGCCGCGCGCGCAGCTCAGGGTCACGCTGCGGGAGCTCGCGTGGACGATCCACCGTCGCGCTCCCGCCCGCGCCGGGGTCGGTCCGCTGCCCACGAGTGAGATCGCGCTGCTCAAGCAGGTGCTGGATGGCCCGGGCGCGACGATCGGAGAGCTGGCCGCCGCCCTCGGGCTGCAGCAGCCCAACGTCAGTACGGCCGTCCGGCTCCTTCAGCAGCGGGGCTTCGTGCTGAAGGAACCGGATCCCTCCGACGGCCGCATCGTGCGCATCTTCGCGACCGAGCGCGGCGCCTCCGAGCATCGCGCGATCACCGACGCGTGGACCGAGGGGCTCGCCGCCGCCTTTGACCGGCTCACCCCGGAACACCAGGCGATGCTCGACAACGCCCTGGACGCCCTGCAGGCGCTGAACCGGATCCTGCGCGCCGAGTCCTGACCGGCCGCCGCCGGATCGGAGTCGCCCGCCTCAGCGTCCGAAGCCGGACGCATCCGCCGCCGCCGCGAGACTGTGCCAGGTCTCGTACGTGAGGCGGGCGGCCGCCTCGGTGTCGCCCGCCGCACACAGGTCGATGAAGCGTTCGTGACGCTCGATCGACGCGCGCCCATCATCCGAGCCGAAGCGCAGTCGCTCGGCACGGCGGACGACGGGATGGAACAGCTCCAGCACCGCGGCCAGCGCCCGATTACGCGCCGCGGCGATCACGACGGCGTGCAGGTCGTCGTCGGCCCGCAGTGCGCCGTCGGTGTCGCCGTCTTCCAGTGCTGCGGCGAAACGGCGGTTCGCCGCGCGCATCCGCTCGATGTCGTCCGCATCCAGCCGTAACACGCCCTCGCGGACGGAGAGTTCGTGCATCGCGGCCACGACATCGCGTGCCTCGCGCACGGTGGCCTCGTCGATGCTGCTGACCGTGGTGGAGCGCCCGGGCTGCGTCACCACGAGGCCACTAGCCGCCAGACGCAGGAGGGCCTCCCGCACGGGCGTGCGGCTCACCCCCAGCCATGCCGCGAGCTCACCGTCCTTCAGCTGCTCACCCGGCGCGAACGTGCCGTCGACGATGGCGTCGCGCAGCCGCCCGTACACGTCGTCGCGGAGCAGCATGCGGTCGAGCGCGGGGCTGTCGGCGGGAATCGGCATGCAATATATTGCACTCGGTTCGCGTCCCCGGTGCAAGGCGGCGCGCCGCCGGCGGGGGATCATCGTCCTCCCGCCGGCGGATCGGTCAGAGCGGCCAGCCGGTGTACGCCTCGGCGAGGTAGGCCCGCCCGTGCTCGGACTCCACGACGCTGCGCAGTTCGCCCAGCTGACGCAGGCGATCGAAGTCGGATGCGTCGGGGGCGACGTGCAGCATGCTGGTCATCCACCACGAGAAGTGCTGCGCCTTCCAGATGCGCCGGAGAGCGGTCTCGGCATACGCGTCCACGAGCCGCTCGTCGCCGTCCTGGAGGAGGGCACGCAGCGCCCGCTCGAGCACGAGCACGTCCGCCACGGCGAGGTTCATGCCCTTCGCGCCGGTGGGCGGAACCGTGTGCGCGGCATCTCCGACGAGGGCGACCCGGCCGCGGCGCAGCTCGTGAGCGACGAAACTGCGGAACCGCAGCACGTCGCGCTGGAAGATCGGGCCCTCCCGAAGGGTCGTGCCCGGAACCCGGGTCTGCAGCGCATCCCACAGCTCCGCCTCGCTGAAGGCGGCGGGGTCCGCCTCCGGATCGCACTGGAAGTACATGCGCTGGATCGTGGCGCTGCGCTGGCTGATGAGCGCGAAGCCGTCGGGGGAGTTGCTGTAGATGAGCTCCTCGGCACTGGGTGGGGCCTCGCACAGGATGCCGAACCACGCGAACGGGTACTCGCGGAAGTATCCGCCGGTGGGTGAGCCCGTGACCGCCTCGCGGGCGACGCTGCGCGATCCGTCCGCGCCGACGACGAAGTCGGCCTCGATCTCCAGCCGTGCACCGTCCGCGTCGATCGCGACGACGCGCGGTCGGTCGGTGCCGGCGTCCTCGACGCGCTCCGCGGTCACGCCGAAGCGCAGGTCCTGCCCGCCGGCCAGGCGCGCGGCGATGAGGTCTTTGAGAACCTCGTGCTGGGGGTACAGCCACACCGCGCGCCCGACGAGGCCGGCGAAGTCGATGCGGTGGCCCTCGCCGGCGAAGCGCAGCTCGATGCCGTCATGCCGGTTGCCGGCGGTGCGGACGCGATCGGATGCTCCGGTCGCCTCGAGCACCTCGACGGTGCCCTGCTCGAGGATCCCGGCCCGGATCGTCGTCTCGATCTCCGCGCGGGTGCGCTGGTCGATCACGACTGAATCGATGCCGGCGTCGGCCAGCAGGTGCGAGAGCAGCAGCCCGGCGGGGCCGGCGCCGATGATGGCCACACGGGTGCGGACGGGGGTGGTCATGGGGTCTCCTTCGACGGACGTACCCACCGATCCTGCAGGATCAGCCCCCCGCCGCGCGATCGGATTCCCGTTCAATGGGAGGTGGGTCCAGTGCGACGCGGATGTCCTGGGCGGCGCGGCGCAATTCGGCGAGGGGCTGATCGATCGCGGCGTCGCGGGGGAGGACGACGGACAGGGCCGCCACCACCTCACCGGTGCGCTCCCGGATGGGCACCGCCACACCGGTGGACACGGTCTCGACGAACCCGGGCGCCGCGGCATGGCCGAGCCGGCGCACCTCCGCGAGCTTGCGCCGGAGTGCGGCCGGGTCGACGAGGGTCTCGCGCGACATCGGCCGCAGGGGTGCGGACAGCAGCCGCTCCTGCACGTCCGCGTCGGCGTACGCGAGCAGGACGAGACCCGACGACGACGCGTGCAGCGGCAGGCGACCCGCGATCCGCGTCACGTTCGCGCCGGAGGCCGGGTCGCTCAGTCGCTCGAGGAACAGCGCCTCGTCCTGTTCGCGGATCGCCAACTGGGTGTGCTGGCGCACCCGGGCCTGGACGCGCTCCATGTACGGCAACGCGACTTGCCGCAGGTGCAGCGCGTACGACGAGCGGGTCGCCAGTTCCCACAGGCGCATGCCCACCCGCACGCGCCGGTCGTCGGCGCGCTCGAGCAGCCCCGTGGCGACCAGCTCGCCGACGATGCGGTGGGCGGTGGAATCGGGCAGCCCCGCGTGCCGGGCGATCTCGGCGGCGGTCTGCACGGTCCGCGTGGGGGTGAAGGTCTCCAGGATCCGCACCAGCCGGTCGGTCATCGAGTCGCCCGAGGGGGAGTTCGCCATCGGCCCAGCCTCCCACGCGGCCCGCCGCCGGCCGGGCGAACCCGTCGTCGCGGTTTTACCGCGCCGCCCCGCCCGCGGTCAATCCGGAGCGCGGAATCGCCCGCGGGAGTAGAACTGTGCGCGGATCGCGGCGCGGCCGCCGAAGGAAGGAACGCGGATGTCCTCGTCCAAGGTGCAGGTCAAGGAAGTCAGATCCCTCGTGCCGGCGCGGATGGACCGCCTGCCGTGGTCGCGATTCCACTGGATGATCGTGGTGGGCCTCGGCTTCTCCTGGATCCTGGACGGCCTGGAGGTGCAGATCGTCGCAGCCAACGGCTACGCCCAGACGCTGGGGATGGGCGCCTTCGAGGTCGGGCTGGCCGGCACCTTCTACCTGCTGGGGCAGGTCACCGGCGCTCTCGTGTTCGGGCGGCTGACCGACCGGCTCGGCCGCAAGAAGCTGTTCATCCTGTCCCTCGTGGTCTACCTCGCCGGCAGCGCGATCGCGGGCCTGGCGTTCGCGCCCTGGTTCTTCTACATCTGGCGTTTCGTCGCCGGCGCGGGCATCGGCGGGGAGTACGCCGCGATCAACTCCGCGATCGACGAGATCATCCCGTCGAAGTACCGGGGACGGGTCGACATCGCCATCAACGGCACCTACTGGGGCGGGGCGGCGCTGGGCGCCGTCGCCAACATCTTCTTCCTCAACACCGACCTCCTGCCGCAGGATGTGGGCTGGCGTCTCAGCTTCTTCCTCGGCCCGGTCCTGGGGCTGCTGATCATCTGGCTGCGCCGCCACATCCCGGAGAGCCCGCGGTGGCAGATGACGCACGGCCGAGAGGAGGAGGCCGAGCGCAACGTCGACGAGATCGAGGAGCGCATCCGCAACGAGGGCAAGACCATCAGCCCCGTGGACGACGCCAAGGCGATCACGGTGAAGGAATACGGTCAGGTGCCTTTCCTCGTTATCGCGAAGGTGCTGTTCCGGAAGTATCCGCGGCGCACGCTCGTGGGCGTCACGATGATGGTGACGCAGTCGTTCCTGTACAACGCGATCTTCTTCACGTATGCGCTCGTGCTGCAGAACTTCTACGACACCCCGCCCGCCTCCGCGGGGCAGTACTTCATCATCTTCGCCGTCGGCAACCTCGCCGGAGCACTGATCCTCGGCCACTTCTTCGACACGTGGGGGCGGCGGCGGATGCTGTTCGGCACCTATGTGCTGGCGGGCTTGATCCTGCTGTTCAGCGCCTTCCTCTTCAACGCGGGAGTCCTCAACGCCGGTACCCACACGGCGTTCTGGTGCGCCTCGTTCTTCTTCGCCTCCGCGGGAGCATCGGCGGCGTACCTCACCGTCAGCGAGATCTTCCCGCTCGAACTGCGCAGCCAGGTGATCTCGTATGTGTTCTCGATCGGTCAGCTCGTCGGATCGATCGCGCCCGCGCTGTACGGTGCGCTCATCGGCGACGGCACCGACCGCACCCCGCTGTTCTGGGGGTATGTGCTCGGGTCGGTCGTCATGATCGTCGGCGGCGTCATCTCGGGCGTTTTCGGTGTGAGCGCGGCGGGCAAGTCGCTGGAAGACATCGCCGACCCGCTGTCGCTCGTCGCCGGCGCCGACGGGAAGGTCACACCCGACGAGGACGACGGAAAGGAGGCGGCCTCCGCCGACCCGAAGTAGGGCCGGCGCCGGCGCTAGGGTGAAGGCATGGGGTCCAGGCCGGACGAGCGCGGCGCGCTCGGGCGGATGCTGCAGGTGCTGGAGTGCTTCGACGAGGACGAGCCGGCGCTGACCGTGGCCGAGATGTCCCGGCGCACCGGCATCCCGCTGTCATCGCTGCACCGCTGGGTCGCCGTCCTCGCCCGCGAAGGGCTGCTGGCGCGAGGTCCCGGTGCCACCTATGCGATCGGCTCGCGCCTGTGGGAGCTGGGTGAGCTCTCCCCGCTGTCGCTGCGGCTGCGCGAGACGGCGCTGCCGCATCTGGCGCGGCTGTACGAAGCCACGGGGGAGAACGTCCACCTGGGGGTGCTGGACGGCACGTCGCCGGAGACGTCCACGGTGCTCTTCGTGGGCCGGGTGACGGGGCTGAACTCGATCCCGGTGGTCAGCCGTGCGGGGGCCGCGGGCCGCTCCACACCACCGGGGTGGGCAAGGCGCTCCTCTCCACACGCGACGAATCCTGGCTGCGCCGGTATCTGCGCACCCCGCGCGAGCCGGAGACGCAGCACTCGGTCATCGCCGAGGAGGCGCTGCGCGCCGACATCGACCGTGCCCGCGCCCGCGGCTTCGCGACGACGCGGGAGGAGATGACCCTCGGCAACGTCTCCGTCGCGGCCGCGCTGCCGCGCGTCGAGGGTCTCCCCCCGGTCGCGATCGGACTCGTGGTGCACCTGGACCGCGCCGACGAGCGGCGACTCGGCCCTCTCGTCGTCCAGACCGCGCGCGACCTCCACGCCGCCCTCCGCGACGCCCGCTGACCCGGATCCCCCGCGAGACTGCACGCCGCCGACGAAACCCCGACATAATGCCGCTGTCTCGCCGGTGGCGTGCAGTCTCGCGGATGGCGTGGGTCGGGTCGGGGGGCGCGACCGGGCCTGGCGCGGGAGGTCGGGGCGGCGTAAGCTGGTCGCTATACGCACGACTGTTCGCTGTGCGGACGGATAGGGAGCCGGAGTGATCGACAAGACCGTGCCAGACGTCGAATCGGCGGTTGCGGGCATCCAGGATGGTGCGACCGTCCTGATCGGCGGATTCGGGCGCGCCGGCCAGCCCGTCGAGCTGATCGACGCACTGATCGCCCACGGGGCGCGCGAGTTGACCATCGTCAACAACAACGCGGGCAACGGAGACACGGGTCTGGCGGCGCTCCTGGCAGCGCGACGCGTGCGCAAGATCGTGTGCTCCTTCCCGCGGCAGAGCGACTCGTGGGTCTTCGACGGCCTCTACCGCGCCGGTGACATCGAGCTGGAGCTCGTCCCCCAGGGCAACCTCGCCGAACGCATCCGTGCCGCCGGCGCCGGTGTCGGCGCGTTCTTCTCGCCGACGGGCGTAGGCACCCAGCTCGCCGACGGCAAGGAGACCCGCGAGATCGACGGTCGCACCTACGTGCTCGAATACCCGATCCGCGGCGACGTGGCCCTGATCAGCGCCTATCGCGCCGACCGGTGGGGCAACCTCGTCTACCGGGAGACCGCGCGCAACTTCGGCCCCATCATGGCCACCGCCGCCGCCACCACGATCGTGCAGGTCGACGAGATCGTGCCCCTGGGTGCGCTCGATCCCGAAGCCGTCGTCACCCCCGGCCTGTTCGTGGACCGTGTCGTCGCCGTCGGCGAGCGGCCCTGGCTGCGCGAGGGCGAGTTCGTCGGCGGCGTCGACCTGGAAGGGCGGCCGCTGGAGGCCGCGACAGGAGGAGAGCGATGACCACGCGTCTGTCCCGCGACGACCTCGCCCGCCGCATCGCGGCCGACATCCCCGAGGGCGCGTACGTCAACCTCGGCATCGGTGCGCCGACCCTGGTGGCGAACTTCCTGCCCGCCGACGAGGAGATCATCCTCCACACCGAGAACGGACTGCTCGGGATGGGGCCGGCCCCCGAGTCCGGTCACGTGGACCCCGACCTCATCAACGCCGGCAAGCAGGCCGTGACGGCGCTGGCGGGGGCGGCGTACTTCCACCACGCCGACTCGTTCGCGATGATGCGCGGCGGCCACCTCGACGTGTGCGTGCTCGGGGCCTTCCAGGTCTCGCAGACTGGCGACCTCGCCAACTGGTCCACCGGCGCACCGGGCGCGATCCCGGCGGTGGGCGGGGCCATGGATCTGGCCATCGGCGCGAAGGACGTCTACGTCATGACCGATCTGCTGACCAAGGACGGCGGCTCCAAGCTCGTCGCCTCCTGCACGTATCCGCTCACCGGTGTCGGGTGCGTCTCGCGCGTGTACACCGACCACGCCATCTTCGACGTGACGGCGGAGGGCTTCGCCGTCCGCGAGCTGTTCGGCGACAACACCGTCGACGAACTCCGGTCGCTGACCGGACTCGACCTGATCGACGCGACGGCGGATGCCGCGGCATCCGCCGAAGGGACCCAGTCATGACCGCCAGTTTCGTCTTCGACGCCGTCCGCACCCCCTTCGGCCGAGCCGGTGGCGCGCTCGCCGGCGTCCGGCCGGACGACCTCGCCGCGCTCACGATGCGCGCGATCGTCGACCGCACGGGCCTGGATCCCGCGCGCATCGATGACGTGATCTTCGGCGATGCCAACCAGGCCGGAGAGGACAACCGCAACGTCGCCCGGTTCGCGGCGCTCCTGGCGGGCTTTCCGACCAGCGTGACCGGCGTCACGGTGAACCGGCTGTGCGCGTCGTCGCTGGAGGCGGCCATCCAGGCCGCGCGCGCCGTGGAGACCGGCGACGCCGACATCGTGCTCGCCGGCGGCGTGGAATCGATGAGCCGCGCGCCGTTCGTGGTGGAGAAGTCGCCCCGGCCGTGGCCGGCGGTGGGCAACCAGACCCTGTGGAACACCGCCATCGGGTGGCGCATGGTGAATCCGAAGCTGCCCGCGCACTGGACCATCTCCAACGGCGAGTCGGCGGAGAAGATCGCGCGCGAGTGGGGGATCAGCCGCGAGGCGCAGGACGAATTCGCCGTGCGCTCGCACCGGCTGGCCGCCGCCGCGTGGGCGGAGGGCGTGTACGACCCCGAGATCGTGCAGGTGCCCGGGGCCGAGCTGGCGCGCGACGAAGGCATCCGCGACGACACGTCGGTGGAGAAGCTCGCAGGTCTGAAGCCCCTGTTCGCGCAGGACGGTTCGGTCACGGCCGGAAACTCCTCGCCCATCAACGACGGCGCTTCGGCCGTGCTGATCGCCGGTGAGAACGCGCTGCCCGCAGAGCCCCTGGCCCGCATCGCCGGCCGGGCCACGCACGGCGTCGACCCCGACCAGTTCCCCATCGCTCCCATCGAGGCGGCCAACAAGGCCCTCGCCCGCGCAGGACGCACGTGGGCGGATGTCGACGTCGTCGAGTTGAACGAGGCGTTCGCGTCGCAGTCGCTCGCGTGCATCGCCGGCTGGCCCGATCTCGACCCGGAGAAGGTCAACATCCACGGCGGTGCGCTGGCGATGGGGCACCCGCTCGGAGCGTCCGGCGGCCGCATCCTCGGACACGCGGCGCACGAGCTGGCCCGTCGCGGCGGCGGGATCGCCGTTGTGGCGATCTGCATCGGCGTCGGACAGGGCCTGGCCGTCGTCCTCGAGCGCTGAGCCCGCGGATAGGGTGAGGCGGTGACCGACGACACCGCACCACCCCCGGCGTCGGCTGACTTCGTCCAGTCGCTCGCCCGCGGCCTGGCCGTCATCCGCGCCTTCGATGCGGATCATCCCGCGCTCACCCTCAGCGACGCGGCGCGGCGCGCCGGGCTTCCGCGGGCGGCCGCGCGACGGTTTCTGCACACCTTGGAGACACTCGGGTACGTGCGGGCGGATGCGCGCACGTACTCCCTCACCCCGCGCGTGCTCGAGCTGGGGTTCAGCTACCTCTCGGCGCTGTCGCTTCCCGAGATCGTCCAGCCGCACCTCGAGCGACTCTCCCGCGAGGTCGACGAGAGCGTCTCGGCGGCGGTGCTCGACGGCCCCGACATCGTGTACGTGGCCCGCGTCCCCACCCGCCGCATCATGAGCGTGCGGATCACGATCGGCACACGTTTCCCCGCGTACGCCACGAGCATGGGGCGGGTGCTGCTGGCCGCGCTCCCCGAGAGGGAGGCGGCCGATCTGATCGCCTCCGCACACCCCGAGCCGCTCACCCCGCGCACGCGCACGGATGCGGCGGCCCTGACCGCGGAGTTGGAGCGCGTCCGGTCGCAGGGGTGGGCGCTCGTGGACGGCGAACTCGAGCCGGGCCTCCGCTCGGTCGCCGCGCCCGTGCACGGCCGCAGCGGCGCCGTCGTGGCTGCGGTGAACGTCTCGGCCAGTGCCGCCGGCCACCGTGTCGAGCACCTGCGCGACGCGTGCCTGCCGGCGCTGCTGTCGGCGACCGCCGCGATCGACGCGGACATCCGATTGCTCTGAGGACCCCGCCCACCGCGGCGTGTGCCCGATCGTGTTAGGAAGGAGCACATGACCTCCGCCCCGCCCGTCGGACTGCTGATGCGGCGGAAGCGCGACACCGCACGCGACATCCACCGGGCGGCGCTCGACCTCTCGGTCGCGATCGGGCGCAGCTTGGCGGTGAACCTGCGCGAGCGGATGACCGCCCTCGCCGGCGCGCTCGGCTCGGAGGCCCGCGCATGACCGCGCCCGCGGCGATCGTCGTCATGGGGGTCTCGGCGGCGGGCAAATCCAGCGTCGCCGCCGCCCTCTCGGAGCGCCTCGGCCTCCCGTGGGCCGATGCCGACGGTCTGCACTCGGCTGACAACGTGGCGAAGATGGCGGCGGGACAACCGCTCAGCGACGATGACCGCTGGCCCTGGCTGGATGCGGTCGGGCAGGCGCTCGCCGCCGGCGCCGCGACCGGCGGGATGATCGTGGCGTGCTCGGCGCTCCGGCGCTCGTACCGCGACCGCATCCGCCGGCACGCGCCGGACGCGGTGTTCGTGCACCTGAGCGCGCCCGATGAGGTGCTCGCCGCGCGGGCCGCCGCCCGCACCGGGCACTTCATGCCCACGACGCTGCTGGCGTCGCAGCTGGCGACCCTCGAGCCGCTCGGCCTCGACGAACCCGGCGTCGTGGTGGATGTCACCCCGCCCGTCGCCGACGTCGCCGACCAGGCCGCCCGTGCGCTCTCGGCGGGGAGCTGAGTCCGTGCCCACGCGTCTGCTGCTCATCTCAGACACGCACGTGCCCGCCCGCGCGCGCACGATCCCGCCTGCGGTGCTGCGCGCGGCGGATGCGGCGGATCTGATCGTCCACGCCGGGGACTGGATCGTCGCATCCGTGCTGGACGAGCTGGAGGAGCACGGCGACGTGCTGGGGGTGTGGGGCAACAACGACGGACCGGACCTGCGGGCACGACTCCCCGAGATCGCGCGGCGGGAGGTGGACGGCATCCGGCTCGCCGTGGTGCACGAGACCGGGCAGGCGAAAGGCCGCGAGGCGCGCATGGACGCCGCGTTCCCCGGCACCGACGTGCTCGTCTTCGGGCACAGCCACATCCCGTGGGACACCACCACGGCCGGTGGGATGCGGCTGCTCAATCCCGGCTCGCCCACCGACCGGCGCCGCCAGCCCCGGCACACCTACCTCACCGCGGTGGCGGACTCCGGCGTTCTCCGCGACGTGCGCCTCATCGAACTCTGACCGCCCGGGTGTGGCGGGAGTCCACCGCCGTTGCTTGACAGCGGAACGCGTGGGCGTTTACATGAGTGCAGTGTCACTTCACACGCGTGCGGATCACCTGTGTGAGAGGGGAAGCCGGCCATGAGTGGACGCACGATTCTCGTCGCCGGCGGATCGTCGGGCATCGGCCTGGAACTGGCCAAGGACCTCGTGGCCACCGGGGACTCCGTCGTGCTGACGAGCCGGAGCCTCGAACGGGCGCAGGAGGTGGCGGGCAGCCTCGGCCCGCGGGCGACGGGGATCGCGCTGGAGCTGGCCGAACCGGAAGGCATCGCCGCCCAGCTGCGCGACGTGGAGGGCCTGGACGGGCTCGTCCTGATGGCGATCGAGCGCGACGCGAACACGATCCGCGATTACGACGTCGCCGGTGCGCGCCGGCTCGTGACACTCAAGCTCGTCGGGTACACCGAGACGGTCCACACGCTCCTGGATCGGCTGACGCCCTCCGTCGACACCGGCATCGTGCTCTTCGGGGGTCGCGCGAAGGATGCGCCCTATCCCGGTTCGACGACCGTGTCGACGATCAACGGCGGCGTGGAGGGTCTCATGACCACGCTGGCGTGGGAGCTCGCCCCCATCCGGGTCAACTCCCTGCACCCCGGGATCATCGGCGACAGCCCCTTCTGGGCGGGCAAGCCCGAGGGAGTGCTCGACGGCTATCGCGATCGCACGCCGGGGGGAGAGCTCGCCACGATGGCCGACGTCGTGGATGCGACGAAGTTCCTGCTCTTCAACCGCGGCGTCAGCGCTCACACGCTCCATGTCGACCGGGCCTGGCGCATCGCCTGACCCGGCCCTGGCGGGGTCGCTCAGATGAGGATGCTGAGCGGATTCTCGATTCGGCGCTGGAAGGCGGCGAGCCACTCCGCGGCGATGGCGCCGTCGAGCACGCGGTGATCGGCCGACAGCGTGACGGTCATGACGGAGCCGACGGTGAGTTGGCCGTCGGGGTCGACGACGGGCATCGGACGGGCGGCGCCGACGGCGAGGATCCCGGACTGCGGCGGGTTGAGGATGGCGCTGAACTGCGCCGTCCCGTACATGCCGAGGTTCGACACCGAGAAACTCCCGCCCTCGAGCTCGTGCTGGCGGAGCCGCCCGGCGCGGGCGCGCTCGGCGAGGTCGGCGACGGTGGCGCTGACCTGCGACAGGGGCAGCCGGTCGACGCCCCGCACGACCGGCGTCAGCAGTCCGCCGTCGGTGGCGACCGCGACGGCGAGGTCGACGCCGGTGAAGCGACGGATGCTGTCGCCCAGCCAGATCGCGTTGGCGGCGGGAACCTCGACGAGCGCGGCGGCGACGGCCTTGAGGACGAAGTCGTTGACCGAGATCTTCCGTGGTGCCGACTCGTTGACGCGCGCGCGGAGCTCGAGGAGCGCATCCGCTTGGCAGTCGGCGACGAGGTAGAAGTGCGGCACGGTGGACTTGCTCTCGGTGAGCCGGCGGGCGATGGCACGCCGCATCCGATCGACCGGGATGTCTTCATAGGTGGCGGCACCCTCGGCGGGAGACGCCGGCGCCTGCGGAGCGGATGGCTCGGCGACCGCACCCGCGGGCGCGGCCGCTTCGGCGGGTGCAGCGGTTCCGGCCGCTTCGGCGGCAGCGGTTTCGGCCGGGAGGCCCGCGAGGTGGCGCTCGAGGTCGCGGCGCACGATGCGTCCGTGCGGTCCCGTGCCCGAGACGCCGGCCAGGTCGACACCCTGCTCCGCCGCCAGGCGGCGCACGAGCGGGCTGGCGAACAGCCGCTCGCCGGAGTCGTCCGGCTCCGCCGGCGCCTCGGGCGCGGCGCCGGTGCGGACACCCGACCCGTCCGCCGGGTCGGGCTCGGGGTCGCCGGGGGCGTCCTCCGCGGGCGGTTGCGCGGCCGTCCCGGCGGACGACGATGCGTCCGGCGCGCGCTCGGCCGCAGGAGCGGACTCGGCTGCAGCGACGCCGGCGACGCGCAGCGCCTCGTCGATGGCCTCCGCGCCTTCGCCGTCGGCGATGAGCACGACGATCACATCGCCGACCGCCACGCTGTCGCCCTCGCCCACGAGCAGGCGGCCGACCGTGCCGGATGCCTCGGCCGACAGCTCGACCGTGGCCTTGTCGGTCTCGATCTCGGCGAGAGTCTGGCCGACGGCGACGGTCGCCCCCTCGGCGACGAGCCAGGTCTGGATGGCGGCCTCGGTGGCTCCCGCCATCACTTCGGGCATGCGAATGATCTCAGCCATGTCAGGCTCCGAATCCGGTGCGGACGGCTTCGAGGGCCGCGACGACTTCTTCGGTGCGGGCGATCGCCGCGCGCTCGAGCACCCGGGAGATGCTCGGCGACGCCTCGCCTCCCGTCACGCGGGCGACGGGCTGGTCGAGCCAATCGAAATAGCGGCGCTGGATCTCGTCGGCGAGCCATCCGCCGTAGGAGGTGCCCTGTGCTCCCTGTTCGACGATGAGCACCGCGTTGGTCTTGCGGATGCTGTCGCCGATCGTGTCCCAGTCGATGGACGCGCGGTCGAGCCACCGCAGGTCGATCAGCTCGGCGTCGACGCCGGTCTGCTCGATCGCCTCTGCGGCGTGACCGACCATGGACAGGTACGACAGGACGGTCACCTCCGAGCCCTCGCGGACGACGGCGGCGCTTCCCGGCGGGATGATGTAGTCGAGGTCGCCCTCGGGTACCTCATCGGCCTTGCCGTACAGGTCGACGTGCTCGATGACGAGCACCGGGTCCTGCAGGGCGAGCGCGGCGTTCATCAGGCCGACGTAGTCGCGGGCGTTGGATGCGGCGACGATGCGCCATCCGGGGCTGGTGGCGAAGATGCCGGCCGGGTCCATGAGGTGCTGCGAGCCGTAGCCCGATCCCATGGCGACCTTCGTGCGCAGGACGAGCGGCACGGGGTTCTCCCCGCCGAACATGTGGCGGGCCTTGCCGATCTGGTTGAACACCTGGTCGGCGGCGACCCACATGAAGTCGGGGTACATGAACTCCACGACGGGGCGGAACCGGCCGTCCAGCGCCAGCCCGCCGCCGAGTCCGACGAACGCGTTCTCGCTGATGGGCGTTCCCATCACCCGGTCGGGTCCGTACTTCTGCGCCAGCCCCTTCGTCGCACCGTTCGTGCCGCCGTTGAGCTTGTGCACGTCCTCGCCCATCACGACGATGCGCGGGTCTTCCTCCATGCGCCGGTCCATGACTTCGGCCACCGCGTCGACGAATTTCACCGGGCGGGTGGCAGCCGAAGCATCCAGCCGGGGGAGGCCCTCGAGTTCACCGGCGTCGCCGCGCACACCCACGTTGACGAACGTCGTCTCCGGCCACAGCTCGGGGCGGATGCGGCGCTTGCCGGGGCGGTCGGGGTCGGGCTCGACGAGCGCGTCCACCGCATCCGTCATCGCCTGCTGCACGCGTGAGCGCAGGGCCGCGACGCCTTCGTCGTCGATCTGGCCTCGCTCGCGCATGCGCGTGGCGGTGAGCTCCAGCGGATCGCGCTCCCGCCACTGCGCCTCCTCCTCCTTCGTGCGGTAGCCGAAGGCGCTGCCGGGGTACGGGCCGTTCTGGTGGAAGAAGCGGTAGACCTGCGCCTCCACGATCGCGGGACCCCGGCCCGCCCGCA